>JAKOZI010000075.1 GCA_029780075.1 Pseudomonadota bacterium | reverse complement strand
GCGATCAGCTTGACGGTGATGCTGACGTTGTCGCCGGGCATGACCATCTCCTTGTCCTTGGGCAGCTCGATGCTGCCGGTGACGTCGGTGGTGCGGAAGTAGAACTGCGGACGGTAGTTGTTGAAGAACGGCGTGTGACGACCGCCTTCGTCCTTGGACAGCACGTACACCTCGCCGTCGAAGTGGGTGTGCGGCTTGATGGAGCCGGGCTTGCACAGCACCTGGCCGCGCTCGACGTCCTCGCGCTTGGTGCCGCGCAGCAGCAGGCCGACGTTGTCGCCCGCCTGACCCTGGTCCAGCAGCTTCCTGAACATCTCGACGCCGGTGCAGGTGGTCTTTTGCGTGGCCTTGATGCCGACGATTTCGATTTCCTCGCCAACCTTGATGATGCCGCGCTCGATACGGCCGGTGACGACGGTGCCGCGACCGGAGATGGAGAAGACGTCTTCGACGGGCATCAGGAAGGTGCCGTCGACGGCGCGCTCGGGCGTGGGGATGTAGCTGTCCAGGGCTTCGGCCAGCTTCAGGATGGCTTGTTCGCCCAGCTCGCCGCCGTCGCCTTCGAGGGCCAGCTTGGCGCTGCCCTTGATGATGGGGGTGTCGTCGCCGGGGAAGTCGTACTTGGACAGCAGCTCGCGCACTTCCATCTCGACGAGCTCCAGCAGCTCGGCGTCGTCGACCATGTCGCACTTGTTCAGGAAGACGATGATGTAGGGCACGCCGACCTGGCGGGCCAGCAGGATGTGCTCGCGCGTCTGGGGCATGGGGCCGTCGGCGGCCGAGCACACCAGGATGGCGCCGTCCATCTGGGCGGCGCCGGTGATCATGTTCTTGACGTAGTCGGCGTGGCCGGGGCAGTCGACGTGGGCGTAGTGGCGGTTGGCCGTTTCGTACTCGACGTGGCTGGTGTTGATGGTGATGCCGCGCGCTTTTTCCTCGGGCGCGTTGTCGATCTGGTCGTAACCCTTGGCTTCGCCGCCGAATTTCTTGGCGAGCACGGTGGCAATGGCCGCGGTCAGGGTGGTCTTGCCGTGGTCCACGTGGCCGATGGTGCCCACGTTGACGTGCGGCTTGGTCCGCTCAAATTTCTCTTTTGCCATGTCGGAAAACTCCAATAAAGAACAATTGCCCGTGGCCTGGGTTTTACGTCTGCATCCGGATGCCGGTCACCGCTCGCACGGGCACGCGCGGGGCTCCGGATCGCAGACGGGTGATGCCTTGCCCGAAATCTCAGCGACTATCGAATCAATAGCTGTTCACTCTTATCGCACGGGACTTTTTAGGCCGATAGACCTCAAAGCCCCGCCGAAAATCACTTCGCGCGCGCGGCGACGATGGCCTCGGCGACGTTCTTGGGCGCCTCGGCGTAATGCTTGAACTCCATCGTGTAGGTGGCCCGGCCCTGCGACATCGAACGCAGCTGCGTGGCGTAGCCGAACATCTCGGACATCGGCACCTCGGCCTTGATGATCTTGCCGCCACCGGCCATGTCGTCCATGCCCTGCACCATGCCGCGGCGGCTGGACAGATCGCCCATCACGTTGCCGGCATAGTCCTCGGGCGTTTCCACCTCGACGGCCATCATCGGCTCCAGAATCACCGGCGTGGCCTTGCGCGCGGCTTCCTTGAAACCAAAGATGGCGGCCATCTTGAAGGCCTGCTCGGACGAATCCACGTCGTGGTAGGAACCGAAGGTCAGCGTGACCTTCACATCCACCACCGGGTAACCGGCCAGCACGCCCGCGGTCAGCGCCTCGACCACGCCTTTTTCAACCGCCGGGATGTACTCGCGCGGCACCACGCCGCCCTTGATCGCGTCGACGAACTCGAAGCCCTTGCCGGCCTCCTGCGGCTCCAGGGTGAAGACGACGTGGCCGTACTGGCCCTTGCCGCCGGACTGGCGCACGAACTTGCCCTCGACGTCGGTGACGGTCTTGCGCACGGTCTCGCGGTAGGCCACCTGCGGCTTGCCGACGTTGGCCTCGACGTTGAACTCGCGCTTCATGCGGTCGACGATGATCTCCAGGTGCAGCTCGCCCATGCCGGAGATGATGGTCTGGCCCGACTCTTCGTCGGTGCGCACGCGGAACGACGGGTCTTCCGACGCCAGGCGCGACAGGGCGATGCCCATCTTTTCCTGGTCGGCCTTGGTCTTGGGCTCGACCGCCTGGGAGATCACCGGCTCGGGGAACACCATGCGCTCCAGCGTGATGATGGCGCTCGGGTCGCACAGGGTTTCGCCCGTGGTCACGTCCTTCAGGCCGACACAGGCGGCGATGTCGCCAGCGCGGATCTCTTCGATTTCCTGGCGCTCGTTGGCGTGCATCTGCACGATGCGGCCGATGCGCTCCTTCTTGCCCTTGATCGGGTTGTAGACGGTATCGCCCTTGGTCAGAACGCCGGAATAGACGCGCACGAAGGTCAGCTGGCCGACGAACGGGTCGGTCATCAGCTTGAACGCCAGCGCCGAGAACTTCTCGCCGTCATCGGCCTGGCGGGTGACAGGCTTCTCGTCATCGTCTTCGCCGGCGACGGGCGGGATGTCCTTGGGCGAGGGCAGGAAGTCGAGCACGGCGTCCAGCATGCGCTGCACGCCCTTGTTCTTGAACGCCGAGCCGCACAGCATGGGCTGGATTTCGGTGGCGATGGTGCGCTGACGCAGGCCGGCGATGATGTCGGCCTCGGGCAGATCACCCTCTTCCAGGTACTTGTTCATCAGCTCTTCCGACGCCTCGGCAGCCGATTCGACCATCTTCTCGCGCCACTCCTGGGCCGTTTCCTGCAGCTCGGCCGGGATGTCGCCGTACTCGAACTTCATGCCCTGGGACGCTTCGTCCCAGAGAATGGCCTTCATCTTGATCAGATCCACCACGCCCTTGAAATGGTCCTCGGCGCCAATCGGGATCACGATCGGCACCGGGCTGGCCTTCAGGCGCAGCTTCATCTGCTCAACCACCTTGAAGAAGTTGGCGCCGGTGCGGTCCATCTTGTTGACGAAGGCCAGGCGCGGCACCTTGTGCTTGTTGGCCTGCCGCCAGACGGTTTCGGACTGCGGCTGCACGCCACCCACGGCGCAGTACACCATGCAGGCGCCGTCGAGCACGCGCATGGAACGCTCCACCTCGATGGTGAAGTCCACGTGGCCCGGGGTGTCGATGATGTTGATGCGGTGCTCGGGACGCGACAGGTCCATGCCCTTCCAGAAGCAGGTCACGGCCGAGGAGGTGATGGTGATGCCGCGCTCCTGCTCCTGCTCCATCCAGTCGGTGGTGGCGGCGCCGTCGTGCACCTCACCCAGCTTGTGGGTCACGCCGGTGTAGAACAGGATGCGCTCGGACGTGGTGGTCTTGCCAGCGTCGATGTGGGCCGAGATGCCGATGTTGCGATAGCGCTCGATGGGGGTCTTGCGAGCCATGATGGGTTCTTTCTTGAAACGGGCAAGCCCGCTCGTGGCGGGCCGCTGCTCGGGAAGGGATGGGCTTAGAAGCGGAAGTGGCTGAAGGCCTTGTTGGCCTCGGCCATGCGGTGCACTTCGTCACGCCGCTTCATGGCGCCGCCGCGGCCTTCGTTGGCCTCCAGCAGCTCGTTGGCCAGGCGCATGGCCATGGACTTCTCGCCGCGCTTGCGCGCCGCTTCCTTGATCCAGCGCATCGACAGGGCCAGGCGGCGCACCGGGCGCACCTCGACCGGCACCTGGTAGTTGGCGCCACCGACGCGACGGCTCTTGACCTCGACCATCGGCTTGACGTTGTTGATGGCGGTGATGAACAACTCGAGCGGGTCCTTGCCGCTCTTCTTCTCCATGGTCTCGAGCGCGCCGTAGATGATGCGCTCGGCCACGGCCTTCTTGCCGCCTTCCATGATCACGTTCATGAATTTGGACAGCTCGACGTTGCCGTACTTGGGATCCGGCAGGATTTCACGTTTAGGGACTTCGCGACGACGTGGCATGTTTCACCTCAATTTGCTTCAGTTGGCGGGCGGAAACGTCCTGGTTTTCCGACTGCCGCACAGACCCATCGGGAGCCTGCACTTACTCGACCTTTGTTCAAGGTCACTACGCTGGAATCGAAGCCAATCCGATTCGAGCACCGAAAAATGACAAAGCTGTTTAGGCCTTCTTGGGGCGCTTGGCGCCGTACTTGGAGCGCGACTGCTTGCGGTCTTTCACGCCTTGCAAGTCGAGCGAGCCGCGCACGATGTGGTAACGCACACCGGGCAAATCCTTGACCCGGCCGCCGCGCACCAGCACCACGCTGTGCTCTTGCAGGTTGTGGCCTTCACCGCCGATGTACGAGATGACCTCGAAACCGTTGGTCAGACGCACTTTGGCGACTTTACGAAGCGCCGAGTTCGGCTTCTTCGGCGTCGTGGTGTACACGCGGGTGCACACGCCGCGACGCTGCGGCGAATTTTGCATCGCAGGGCTTTTGGATTTGGTCTTCTCGACCGTCCGCCCCTGACGCACCAGTTGACTGATGGTTGGCATTGAAAAATAGTCCCTAAACGCTTGAATTCAGCGCGCCGGCAGGGTGCAAACCGTGCCTGTCAAACCCAAAGGCAAGACACCAGACCGCAAGGCCCGATGCTTGATAAACCTTCAAGCCGCGCAAACGACTTCCCCGCCCCAATTGCGGGAAAGCCTTAAAGTATAGCCCGGATCGGGGTTATCCGCAATGCAAGGCAGGCGCTTTGGGCACGCCCTACTTGATCCACAGCC
>JAKOZI010000073.1 GCA_029780075.1 Pseudomonadota bacterium | reverse complement strand
CGATGCTCATCTTGAGACCCGGCGCGGCGTGCGCAATCGCTGCCTGGTTGCTGCGCCCCCACGCCGTGTTCGGCAGGAGCACCCCGACCTTGCTCGCCTTGCGCTCGTCCCGCGCGAATTGCAGCAATGCCGGTCCGGCCCAGGCGTCCTTCAGCGAAAGCCGGAAGGTGTAGCTCGGCAGGTAGCGGTGGTCGGTGATGCCGTCGGCCGAACCCCAGGGGTCGAGAAGGAGGATGCCCAGTTCATGCACGGCCGGCAGCAGTTCCATATACGTTGGGCTGAACTTGCCGCCAAACACCGCCACGACATTGGGTTTGCTGGCGTGCTCGCGCAGATTGTCCACGGCGATTGCCGGTATCGACCGATTGTCGCTGGTCACCAACTGCAGCTTGCGCCCGTTCAGCACGCCGCCGGCCCGATTGATTTCGTCGATGGCGATTTCGATTCCCTGCTGCACGGCCTGCGCCGAGGTGCTTGTCGTGTGGCCGAATTCAGCGTCGAGCGCAAGCAGGATGGGGGCCTGTTCGGCCGCTCCGGCAGGCAGACAGAGCAGCATCGAGAGCAGTAGAACCAAAGCGGGGCACAGGCCACGAGACCGGGAATACATGGCGAAAACTCCACTTTGCGAAGGTAACAGCAGTGTAAGGCAGCAAGCCTGCTTCACTATAGTGGTTTTGACCAAATCTCCTTGAATCCCGTGACCCCGATGCTCACCGGAGGTCGAGCTGACCTATCCCTGCTTCCACGATGGCGCCGCCGACACGCTGCCCGAGGCGGTGGAAACCATGGGACGGGTGCAACTGGGCAAAAAGTTTACTCCGGAGGAGAACGCCAAGATCGTCGCTTTCCTGAAAACGCTGACCGGCGACCAGCCCAGCTTCAAGATACCCCTGTTGCCTCCGTCTGCCGACAACACCCCACGCCCGACTCCCTTCGACAAATAAAGCATCGCCTTCCGCCCCACAACGCCTCGGTCCGCGCCGAGGCGTTGTGTTTCTGGCCGCGGTGACATCCCATCGCCGCAGACGGCAGCGCGCTTTTCCTGCTCCGCTCCGAACGGCCCCTGCCGAAGAAAAAATCCCTCCCAATGCATGGTAATGAGAATCATTCTTGTGTAGAATCCCGGGCTTCGGTGGCGTGTCGATCAGTGCCGCGAGCGCGGCATCGGCAGGGGGACAGCTTCGGAGCATTGCCCTGCAGCGATGTCTGGCTGGCAGTTTTCGCACGTCGATAAAAAGAAAAGCGATACGCTTGAAGAAAGGAGCTGGAGCATATGAATTCCCTGCCATTGATCACCCTGTTTGACCTGCCCATTGGTCAGCAAGGGACGGTAAGCTGCGGGCCCGCCGCCGCTGCGGGCGAAGCGGCCGGCCACGAGCTGGCCCTGCGGCTGTTCGAGATCGGCTTTATTGAAGGCGAGCAGGTGCGCGTCGTCGCCCGCGGTCATCCGGGCGGCGAACCCGTAGCAGTGCGGGTCGGCAATACCATGTTCGCCTTGCGCCGCTTCGAAGCCGAGCGGGTACTGGTCGCCCCCCTGCGCGGGGTGATGGCATGAGCGCGGCCAATGGGGCGTTGCGGCTGGCGCTGCTCGGCAACCCGAACTGCGGCAAGACGGCGCTGTTCAACCTGCTGACCGGCAGCCGGCAGAAGGTCGCCAACTATCCTGGCGTCACGGTGGACCGCAAGGAAGGTCAACTGACGACGCCGTCGGGCAAACAGTTTCGCGTCCTCGATCTGCCGGGCGCCTACAGCCTCAACGCGGTCAGTATCGATGAGGAGATCACGCGCGACGTGGTGCTCGGCATGCTCGGCGGCGAACCGCGTCCCGACATGCTGGTCTGCGTGAGCGACGCGACCAATCTCAAGCTCAACCTGCGGCTCGTTCTCGAAGTCAGGCGCCTCGGCCTGCCGATGGTGCTGGCGCTGAACATGGCTGACCTGGCGAGCAAGCGCGGCATCGACATCGACATACCCGCACTGGCTGCGGAGTTGGGCATGCCGGTGGTCAGCACCGTCGCCGTCAAGCGCGGTGGAGCCAGCGAGTTGATAGCCCGGATCGAAGCTTTCGTACCGGATGGCAGGCCGCACCCGCCGGCCTGGCTGCCGCCTGATGTGGCCGACATCACCGCCACTCAGCGCGAAGTACGCCGCATTCTGGCCGCAACGGTACGCGAACCAGCGCTCGACACGCGCCTGGACGAGCGCATCGATCGCGTCGTCCTGCACCCGCTGTGGGGAATGCTGATCCTGGTAGCGACACTGTTCCTGATGTTTCAGGCGGTATTCAGCTGGGCCAGCGTGCCGATGGAGTTGATCAAGGAGTCCGTCGAAGCGCTCGGTGGCTTGCTTACCGAACACCTGCTCGACAGCGTGCTGCGCAGCCTGCTCGTCGATGGCATCATCGCCGGCGTCGGTAGCGTGCTGGTCTTCCTGCCGCAGATTCTGATTCTGTTCCTGTTCATTCTGGCCCTCGAAGATTCCGGCTATCTGCCGCGCGCGGCCTTCCTGCTCGACCGCTTGATGGGTACCGTCGGGCTGTCGGGCCGCTCGTTCATCCCGCTGCTGTCGAGCTTCGCCTGCGCGATTCCGGGCATCATGGCGGCGCGCACGATCACCAACTGGCGCGACCGGCTGGCGACGATCATGATCGCGCCGTTGATGACCTGTTCGGCGCGCCTGCCGGTATACGCGCTGATCATCGGCGCGTTCATCCCGGAGAGCACCGTCGCCGGCATCTTCAATTTGCAGGGGCTGGTGCTTTTCGGCCTCTACGTGGCCGGAGTGGTGAGCGCCCTGGCCGTCGCCGGGGTGCTCAAGCTGACGGTCGCCAAGGGTTTGCAGCATCCCTTGATGCTTGAATTACCGTCGTATCGTTGGCCGATCGCCCGCAATCTGCTGATGGGTCTGCTCGAACGTGCCCGGATCTTCATCCTGCGCGTCGGCAACATCATTCTGGCGTTGATGGTGGTGCTGTGGTTCCTGTCTTCGTTCCCGGCACCGCCGGAAGGCGCCGTTGGCCCGGCGATACAGTACAGTTATGCCGGCATGCTTGGCCGCGCACTGGAGCTCATCTTTGCCCCGATCGGCTTCAACTGGCAGATATCGATCGCGCTGGTGCCCGGCATGGCGGCGAGGGAAGTCGCCGTTGGGGCGCTGGGCACGGTCTATGCTTTGTCGGCGACCGGAGATGATGTGGCCGAGCAGCTGGCGCCGATGCTGGCCGCGGGCTGGTCGCTGCCGACCGCTTTCTCGCTCCTCGCGTGGTACGTCTTCTCGCCGCAATGCTTGTCCACCCTGGCGGTGGTCAAGCGCGAAACCAACTCCTGGCGCTACCCGTTGCTGATGGCCGGCTATCTGTTTGCGCTTGCTTATGGCGCGGCATTCGTCACGTATCGCGTGGCCCTGGTTCTCACGGGAGGCTGAGATGTTCGAGGAAGTGTTAACCTGCGGTGCGGTGGTCGGCGCTGCGACGTACGCGGCGTGGAGCCTCCTTCCGGGCGCTCTGCGGCTGGCCCTGATCAAACACGCGGCGACGCTCGCCCAGCATTGCGGACTGAGCGAACCCGCGGCCGAAGCGATACGCCAAAGGGCCGCCGCCAGCAGCACCCGCAACACTTGCGGGGGGTGTTCCGGGTGTGCCGGCAAGCAGACGCCGGCAAGTCACGTCATGACCATCAAGAAAAACGTGAAAGGCAATTAGCATGTCAGTTCAAGACAAAAGGTTGAAGGCACTGTTCGGCACGGCACTGCTCTCTTTTCTGCTCGGGCTGCCACTGGCCGCTCCAGTGGCAGCGGCCGAGGAAGCGACCAAAGATGAGGAAGTGACCACGAATGAGGGGGGCCCCGCAGCTGATGCCGCCGACGAAACCCCCAACTGGCGGGAGACGACGCTGAGCGGTGACTGGGGTGGCGCCCGCAAGCGGCTCTATGATGCGGGTGTCCAGGCCGATCTGCTGTACACCGCTGACTATCTGCGCAACAACAGCGGGGGTCTGAAGCACGGTGGCGCCTATATGGGCCATGTTGACCTCGTCCTGCAGTTTGACGGCGAAAAGCTCTTCGGCTGGCGAGGCGGCTCCGCCGTCGTGCAGTTGATCAGCAACAGTGGCGGCAGAGTCAACCTCAACTATGTCGGCAGCCTGATGGGCGTCGACAATCTCGAAGCGCCGGTCAACCGCAGCGGTATTTTCAAGGCCTGGCTGCAACAATCCTTCCTGGACGACAAGGCCTCGCTGCGCGTCGGCCTCTACCCGATCGACAGCGAGTTCTACGTCACCGATGCGTCGGGCGTCTTCGTGCATCCGTCGCTCGGAATGGCCGCCGAGGTGGCCAGCTTCGGCAGCCTGGCCGGGCCGTCGATCTACCCGACGAGTACCTATGCGGCGCGCCTGCGCATCGACCCCGATCCCGCGTGGTACGCGATGCTGGCGGTCTCGCGTGGAATTCCCAGTGAGCGGATCGCGACCGCCGGCCCCAATGTCAGCTGGCAGAAGGGTACAGGCAGCATGCTGATCGGTGAAGTCGGTTTCAGTCCGGCCAAGGCCGGGTTGCTCAACAATCGCTCCCCATCCGAGGAGAAGGACGAGTTCGAGCCGATCAGCAAGCTGGCCCTGGGGCTGTGGCGCTACACCCCGCGTTTCCCGGAACTGCTTGCCGTCGATGCCGCCGGCGAGCCGCTGCTGGCGACGCACTGGGGGGCCTATGCTCTCGCCGAACAAACCCTGTGGCGTGTGCCGGAGTCGAACCGTGATCTGGCGGCATTCCTGCGCTATGGTTTCACCGACGGCAAGACCAATACCCTCGACTATTCATTCAGCGCCGGCCTCAGCTTCCGGGGACCGTTCGCCGGTCGCGAGAAGGACGCCTTAGGTATCGCCGCAACGCGCGCCCATGCCGGCCCGCAGGGGCGGGCGCAGTTGTCGGCCGAACTCGGCGAGCCGCTGTCGTCGACTGCGGAAACGGTCGTGGAAATGACCTACCGGGCACCACTCGCCCCTGGTGTGGTCGTGCAGCCGGTCGTCCAGCGCATCTTCAACCCCGGTCTTGCGCTGCCGAACGCCACCGTTGCCGGGGTTCGCCTGCAACTGGCACTCTGAGCTTCGGCGGCGGTTACCCGAGACCACAGCGAAGGGGCGACGGAAGCGACGGCGGCGAGCCTTTCCCGCCTCAATCAGGCCGATTGGTGACGCCACACCAATTGCCGGGCCCGGCCTCTGGCGCCAACACCTGGAGAATCAAGATGAGCGATTTTGAGCGTGACGATGCAATTGCCGTCCTCAACCAGATCATGGAGCTTGAACTGGCCGGTGTGGTGCGCTACACGCACTACGCGCTGATGGTCTATGGCTACAACCGCATCCCTATCGTGGACTGGATGAAGAAGAACGCCGAGGAAAGCCTGATGCATGCCGGGCGCGCCGGCGAACTGGTGACCTTGCTTGGCGGTCACCCCTCGTTGGCAATCGGCCCCCTGCTGGAAACACACCAGCACGATACGGGGGACATCCTGCGCGAAAGTCTCGAACACGAGACATTGGCCAGAGCGGCTTACTACAAGCTGCTGGCGATTGTCGAAGGGAAAAACGTCCTGCTCGAAGAATACGCACGCGAGTTGATCGTCGATGAAGAGATGCACGCCGACGAAGTCAATAAGATGCTGCGCAGGCCGGGGGACACCGCTGCGGTCGGCGCCTGACAACCCGCTGGGAAGGGGCAGCGTCGAGGGCTCCGAAGGCAGGTCGAGGGCGGCGAAGGGTGTGCCGCGTTGCGTGCCGCGCCTACAGCAGATGAACCGCCCGAAACCGCCGTTCGTGCGCAGCCGAAACGGGCTTTCAGGCAAGCGAAATCGGCTCCCCCGCCTGTTCCGACACCAGCCTGGACAGGGCCGCCATCAGATCCTCGTCATGGCGGGTATCCTGCCAGTTGCTGCCGTCCCAGCGGTAATGGAAGCCGCCCGATCGGGCGGCAACCCAGATCTCCTGCGCGGCGTCGTGGCGATTGACGATGATCCGGCTGCGGTCGGAGAACTCGATTTCGAGGACGCTGTCGCTGACCATTTCGAAGTCGAGATCGGCGTCGCTACGTTCCAGCCCGGCTTCGATCCGCTTCAGCGCCATATCGGCGAGCGCGTTGAATTCTCTGTCATTCATCCTGTGCTACCATCCCCGGCTCTCAACCATTGACCAATTGACCCATGCGCCAACATCTTGTGCTGGCTTTGCTGGCGAGCCTCACGCTGGGCGCCTGCGGCACCAAAGGGTCGCTGACCCTGCCGCCGGTCCCGACCACCCCGCCTGCTCCAGTCGCGGCGCCCGCGCCGCCATTGCCGGCAACGGCCACTGCCACTGCCACTGCCACGGCGCCCGATGCCGGCAGCGCGAAGAATTCTAACACGCCCGGAGAGCCCGCCAGATGAGCGCTTTTGCACGCAGAGACGGCGTCCTGAACGCTGAATCGGTGTCACTGACCGACATTGCCGCCGAGTTCGGCACGCCGTGCTGGGTTTATTCCCGGCACGCCATCGAGGCGGCGCTGGACGAATTCCAGCGCGAACTGATCGGCTTCGATGGGCTCGTCTGCTATGCTGTCAAGGCCAATTCCAACCTCGCCATCCTGAATCTCCTCGCGCGCCGTGGCGCCGGCTTCGACATTGTCTCCGAGGGCGAACTCAGGCGCGTATTGAACGCCGGAGCCGACCCGCGACAGATCGTTTTCTCGGGCGTCGGCAAGACCGCGCGCGAGATGCAGCTGGCGTTGGACATCGGCATTCTCTGCTTCAACGTCGAATCGGCTGCCGAACTCGAACGTCTCGACGGCGTCGCCGGAGTCATGGGCAAGACCGCGCCGATCAGCCTGCGCGTCAATCCGGATGTCGATGCGAAAACGCATCCGTATATCTCCACCGGCCTGAAGGAAAACAAGTTCGGCGTCGCCTACGAGGACGCGCGCGCGCTCTACCGGCAGGCGGCGGGCCTGGCGAATATCGAGATCAGCGGCATCGACTGCCATATCGGCTCGCAGTTGCTTGACGCGGCGCCTTTTTCCGAAGCGCTGGACAAGGTGCTGGCGCTGGTTGATCAACTGGCGGCAGACGGCATCGTGCTGGATCACATCGACCTCGGCGGTGGCCTCGGCATCCGCTACCGTGACGAGGAAGTGCCGGACGTCAAGTCCTACCTGCAGCCCTTGCTGCAAAAGCTGGCCGGGCGACAACTGCGCATCCTGCTGGAGCCGGGGCGCCGGCTGGTCGGCAACGCTGGCCTCCTGCTGACCCGCGTCGAGTATCTGAAGCCGGGGGAAGTCAAGAATTTTGCGATCGTCGACGCGGCGATGAACGACCTTGCGCGTCCGGCGCTGTATGGTTCCTGGCACGACATCGTGCCGGTCGTGCCGCGCGCCGGCTTGCCGATGCCATGGGAAATCGTCGGGCCGGTCTGCGAGTCCGGCGATTTTCTGGGACACGGACGGGAACTGGCGCTGGCCGCCGGCGATCTGCTGGCGATCATGTCCGCTGGTGCCTACGGCATGGCCATGAGTTCGAACTACAACAGCCGTGTACGCGCCGCCGAAGTGATGGTCGATGGCGCGCAGACCCATCTGGTGCGTCGCCGCGAGACCGTCGAGGATATGTACGCCCTGGAGTGCCGCCTGCCTTGAGCAGGCGCTGAGCGGGGGATGATGGCCCACCGCCGGGAGGGCTTCGGCGGTTTTCGGTTCAGGCCGGGTGGACGGACCGGCGGGCATCGTTCCTCACTTCAGAATTCCCAGCAGATTCGAGAAGCCGTCGGTCCACGCCGTGAAGCCAGGCCGCGGCGAGAGCGTCTCGGCCTGGTGAATTTCCTTCAGCAGGCTGGCCTGGCGATCGTTCGGAACGATCAGCGCCCACACGGAATGGCGGCAGAAGCGCTCGCCGTGTTCGGGTTCGAAGTCGACAACCAGAGCGCTCATGCCGAGTTGCTGCGCGGCGGCCGCGACCACCGGCCGCAGGTCGAGATAGCGGTTGGTGATGTGCACCGCCAGGATGCCGTTCCGCGGCATGTGGCGCAGATAGGCACGCATGGCTTCGATGGTCAGCAGGTGCGTGGGGATCGAGTCTCCGGAGAAAGCGTCGATCGCCAGCAGGTCGAAATTCTGTATCGGTTCGCGTTCGAGCATCAGGCGCCCATCGCCAAGAACCGGGACGATGCGCGCGGCGCTGTCGCCAAGGTAGCTGAAGTCATTGCGCGCCAGGTCGAGGACCTGATCGTTGATCTCGTACATCCGCATTTCATCGCCCTGCCGGCCATAGGTGGCCAGCGTCCCGGCACCGAGACCCAGCACCCCGATCTTGCGCGGCTTTTCTCCTGAGAGGCTGCGCAGCGCCTGACCAATTCCCGATTTCTCGCAATAGTAGGCCGTGGCTTGTCGGCGGTGCTCGGGAGAGATGAACTGCTCGCCGTGATTGATGCGCCCGTGCAGGATCTTGCGCTTGATTCCCAGGTCTTCTTCGTCGACGTCGGAGACCCGCAGTTGTCCGTAGAAATTGCGCAGCACACGCCGGTAATCTTCGACGTAACTGACCGAGATACCGGTCAGACGGTAGCCGTAGGCGAACAGGGCGACCAGCAGCAGCCAGCGCCAGACGGGCTTGATTTCGCGCCAGAGGACGATGATCACCAGCAGGGCGCAGAGGAACAGGCCGATCGGCAGTTCGAAGTAGGCGTTGAATACCGCCGGAGCCAGCAGGCCGACGAAGCTTCCGCCGAGCGCGCCGCCGATCGAGAGCATCAGATAGAACAGCGTCAGATGGCGAACGGCTGGCCGACGTCTGACCAGTTCACCATGGCAGACCATGCAGAAGACGAACAGCGACAGCGACAGCAGAGCGACCAGCAACGGGACGGGCATGCCGCCACCGTCGACGACCTGGTCGAGGGCGATGAAGGCCATCGGCAGGGCCACCAGGAAGCCGGGGCGGTAGTAGTAACGGGGTGCATCGAAACAGAGGATGAAACTCAGCAGGTAGATGCTCAGCGGCAAAACCCACAGGAAGGGTACCGGGGCAACATCCTGTGTCAGGTGGCGGGTGATGGCCAGCAGGAGGATCGAGGCGGTCATCGCCAGGCCCACCCACAGGAGGCACTCGCGCCATGACGGGCGCGCCGTGGCGGCGGTGCTGGTCGTAACCGCAGCCAGCTCTCGTTCGCTCGATACCCCTTTCCAGGATTGCCAGGCACTCGCCAGGCAAGCCAGCACGAACAGCACGTAGGCGGCGGACCACGCCCAGGCTTGCTCGAGGACCGGGAAATACGGCTCGACCAGCAGCGGATAGCTCAGGAGCGCCAGCATCGACGCCAGGTTGGAAAGGGCATACAGGCGGTAGGGCATCATGCTGGCGAAGGAGCGCGCATACCAGGCCTGCATCAGCGGCCCGGTGGTCGACAGCAGCAGGTAGGGCATGCCGACCGCCGAGGCCAGGACGACCAGCACGCTCCAGGTCGGGCTCTCGAATGCGGCGTCCTTCCATGCCGGGTCGGCGATCACCGGCAGGGTAGCCAGGCTGAGCAGCAGCAGCACGCCATGCACCAGGTTCTGGCGGCGCGGCGACAGCAACTCGTGCAGCAAGTGCACGTACAGGTAGCCGAGCAGAAGTTCGGCCTGGAAGAAGACGAGGCAGGTACTCCACACCGAGGACGAGCCGCCGAACCACGGCAGGATCATCTTGGCAACGATCGGCTGGATCTGGAAAAGCAGGAAGGCCGACAGGAAGACGGTGGTGGCGAAGCTGATCATCGGGACTTTCGAAGAAACGCGAAATGTTGTCGGGGTGCGGCCCCCTGGCCGGGATCCGCGCTCCTGGCTCAGGGTGATCTTCGCGCCAGGGACTTAAAACCCCTTCCCGCACGCTGGCGGGAGAGCGGGATGGAGAGTGGGCGGGGGAGGGATGGCTTTCGTCATCCCGGGAAACTTGTACCGCCATCCCGGTCAGGCTCGGCGTGGCGGCAGGCCAGGGTTCGCCGTCGGCAAGCCGACTTCGCAGCACTGAAACGGATATCGACTTGGCCAGGGAGTCAGTGGTGTTCAGTCTGACCTGGGGAGCCCTCCGGGGCAGCCGGTGCCGCGTGCCAGTGCTCGGGCGGCACGACCACGTTGCGGCTGGGCTGGACGACAAAATGCGGCGACATGATCTGTACTCCGTAGGTGTTGAACTGGTCCTGAATGTGGGCATGCAGTGCCGACAGCACCGGCACGCGTTCGAGCGGTTTGTCCATGTGCGCGAACAACTCGTACTCGACGTACCAGTCGGCCAGGCTGCGTTGGTAGACGAAAGGCCTGGGCGAAGCCCGCAAACCCGGCGTCTGTTCGGCAGCAGCGATCAGCATGGCATGCACCTGCCGCCACGGTGTATCGTAGCCGATGGTCACCTTGGTCGACACCAGCGTGCCGCGCGCACCGGCCAGCCGGGAGTAGTTCCTGATCGGACTGCCGACCAGAACCGCGTTGGGAATCGTCACTTCCTCGTTGCGCATGTTGATCATCTTGGTCGACAGCGCGCCGACCTCGCTGACGACCCCGACATTTTCTCCGATATCGACGAAGTCACCCACCGAGAGCGCGCGCGAATAGACGAGGACCAGGCCGCTCATCAACTGGTTGACGATCCCGGCCGAGCCGAGCGTGAGCATGAAGCCGAACATGACCGACAGGCCCTTGAAGGCGTCACTGTCGGACATCGGAATGAACGGATAGGCGACAGCGATTCCCAGACCCCAGATCAGGATGCTGACGATCCGGTGGGTGGCAGTGACCGTTTCCGGGTGCAGGCCCGGTACCTGTACCCGGCCTTCCCGCGCGGCCCTGAAAAAATTGCCGATCGCATCGTTGAAGGACTTGGTCAGGAAAAGGATGATCAGCGCCGTCGTCAGCGCCGGCATGGCATTGACCAAACCGACGCCGAGGGTGTACAACAGCCCGAAAAGGAAATCGCTGAGCCGGTCACCGAGGGGTTCGGTGAGCGGAAAGCGTGCCAGGACGTAGGTCAACCAGAGGTAAGCGACGCTCAACCACAGGAAACCCATCAGCAGTTGGGCGACTCGCTGTACCAGCAACCAGCCGTGCCGCGCCCAACGCAGACTGTTGGAGGCGTCCTCGGCTTCGATCACGTGCTGCAGGTGGCCGACCACCAGCGTGGTCGCGCGCCGGATCAGCCACAGCAGGATCAGTGCGATCAGCGTGGCCGCCGCCGCCAGCCCGACACCCTTCAGGAGCACCATCGGATGGCGCTGCGTCGCTGCCGCCTGCAGGGCCACTGACATTTCACCGGCAGTACGCCTGGCTGCCGCTTCGAGCGAAATCTTCTCCTCCGGGTCGAGGTCGCCTTCAAGGACGTTGAACAGGACGAACTCCCCGATACGCAGGTTGAAGCCGCGCGTGCCATCGGCAGTGAATGGCGTCAGTTCGATCGGCTGCTCCATCTGGTTTGGCGGCAGGGCATCGATCCGGGTCAGCGCCCGCCGTACACGAATCACCGGCGTTGCGCCGACGAAGCTCGCCCGGAAGGTGACAATCGGACGGAAGTGGTAGCTGAGAGTGGCCTCCCTGTCGTGAGCCTGCTCCGCCGCGAGGGCCGGAATGGCAGCGCTGGCCAGCAAGAAACCACAGGCAAGCAACAACAGCGACAGTGCTGCGGGTACTTTCCGGAAGATGCAGGAGAAGGTCATGAGGAAATTCGGCTGGTTGTAGAGTCAGTGCCGGATTATAGCTGCCGAAATCGCTCGTCGACGTGCCCCGAAGCGGCCAGCCAGGCGCGGAACATGGATTCGGTCGGCAGCGCAGCATCACCTCCCGGGCGTCGGCAGGCCTGGAGAGTCCTGCCGACGCAGGGATTGCTCACCACGCGGCGGTTGACAAGCCCAGTGCCGAGAGGTCGAGCCGTCCCTTGCGCATTGGTGGGCACCAGAAATAGGCGCCGGACTGTGGGCGAGTGAACTTGAACAGCGCATCGACGATGCCGTCTTCAATGCCCAGCATCCGGCGCAACTGAGCCTCGAAAGGATCGAAGGAGGTGGCGAAGGCCACGAACAGCAGCCCACCGCGGTTGCCCTCGGCCCATGGCATCGACCGGCGCAGCACGAAGGCCGCCGGGGCAAAGCTTTCCTGCGCCGTCCGTTTGACGTGTGCCGACGCCGGGGCATCGTCGATTTCCTGGTTGTCGGCGCGTCGGCGACCGATGCTGAGGTCCTGCTGCGTGCCGGGCATGGCTTCGAAACGAGCAAAATCGTGCGTCCAGCGTTGCACGGCGACGAAACTCGAACCCGTGAGTCCCGGACGTTCGTCGCCAATGATCGCGGTGCTTGCCGCAGCGTCGCCGGTCGGGTTCTCGGTGCCGTCCTCGTAGCCGGACAGGTCTCGGCCGCCGGCGTACTGGAAGGCATCGAGCGAGTCTTCGAGTCGAAAAGCCGGCGTCATGGCCTGTGCGATGCGTCTGGCGCGATGCAGGATTTCGCCACGGTCGTCACCGCGCAACCAGACCCACACGGCTGCCGGCGTGGCCGGCAGTTCCAGCCCCGGTCCGGCGAGTGCCGGGAAACTGCGCAGGCCAGGGACCTCGGCCGCGAGGGCGGAGACCAGGGCCCTGCCCAAACCGACCACTGTCTGTTGGCCGTCCACCAGATCGGCCAGCCGGTGCAGGCATTCGCCGGGGAGCGCGGCGGGTTCGAGGGAGAAACTCAGATAGCGCGCCAGAGCCGGCAGAGGGAGCAGGATTCCTGCTTGTGGTGTATTCATCGTGAAATCAACCTCGGATCGGAAATCGGCGCCTCGGACAGCTGCGGCTAATGTGAAAGTCGCGCCAGCGACTCACGAACCTCCCCTCGCCCGCTTGTGCTGACCTTTACCCACACTTGACTCCGTCGATAGTCAGGGCGACTGCGAGGGGGGGAGATAGCCGTGAGGGAAGGAGCGCCAGCTCTGTGGACGATCGGAGCGAGTGAAGATGACGTACATCTGCACGGCCATGTCGAGCCGTTGCAAAGCGCGCCAGAGGATCTGGGTGCCTGGGGGGCCATCGCGGCGACGGCCGAGATGGCCGCCGAGGGCGCCCAGCATGCGGACGGCCTCGGCCATGGTGGGCGGCTCGGGAGGGGTGACGGGGGTCTCATGGTGATGACAATACAAGGCTTTCCATTCCACCTCCTCGAAGAAGACCGTGCACGGCAGCTCGGGCATCTCGCGCCCGAGCATGGCCAGGTGG
>JAKOZI010000072.1 GCA_029780075.1 Pseudomonadota bacterium | reverse complement strand
CCACCCTGCCGCCACGCTTGAACTTGTGGAGCCCGAAGGCCGCGAGCAGGAGCTCGACGCCTTCTTTGGGGCTCTCCCGGCCGCGCTCCGTCATCAAGGGGATGAGGCCTACTACGAGCCGACTGCCGACCGCATTACCATGCCGCCTTCGCAGCTGTTTTCCGGGTTCGACCATTACTACGCGACGCTTGCACACGAGCTATCGCACTGGACCGGCCATGCCAGCCGCTTGGACCGCGATCTCAAGAACCGTTTCGGCACCGCTGCCTATGCGGCTGAGGAACTGATCGCATTATCTGGACAGTCTGCACCGTGCCTGTCGCTTCATTGAACGGTATGATCAGGGCACGACGCAGGGGGTCATCAGGCCGGATGAAGCGCTATCCATAATCTGGCGTTGTCCGGCCTGATGGCCACCGTCCCGCCGGCGCGCAACGGGTGCGTTCTTGATTCGGGAGGGGGTCCGGGGGAGGGACTGGCAAGCTGTGGATATTTCAGGGGCCTTGATCGTTATCCAGGAACGCCGCGCAGCGGATGGCCTGGACGCCTACATTCCGGTGATCCTGCGCGAGGAGGCGATCTATGATCCGGACCTCGATCGCTTCTTCCTGGACCTGCCGCTGAACGGCGCGCGTTCGCGCCACTCGCTGCGCGCGCATGGCTACGATATTCTGGTCTGGGTTCGTTTCCTGGGCTCGGTCCGTGGCAAGACTGTCTGGCAAGCCGATGCCGATGATGTCGGTGCTTATTATCGCGCGCGCCGGCGCAGCGATGCGGAGTTCCGGATTTCCGCATCGACGTGGAACCGGGCGATTGCCTCGCTGGACAAGCTATACCGCTGGGCCGCAGTCGAAGGCTTGGTCGAACGCACCCCATTTACCCACCGGCAGGTGTGGCGAAGATCATACGGGGGCCGTCGCGCTGCCATTGCCGGTCGCAACGAAGCCTACGAGCGCGCTGCCCGCCGGTCCGATGTCCGCTTTGTCGATCTGGCCGACTACCAGGCCTTTCGGGACGTCGGACTGCGTGGCCTGACCGTCGAGGGAGCCGAGCGCCCCGGAGCACGCGACCGCAATGGTGCGCGCAACGCGCTTTTCGCGGACCTGCTGGTCACGACCGGATTGCGGCTCGAAGAAGCTTCCTTCCTGCTCGCCGCCGAGATTCCCGTTGGGGATGCGCGCGCAGAGCGCCAACGCCGGGTCGAGCTTCCAGCGGCGCTGACCAAGGGTGATCGCGGCCGTACCATCCTGCTGCCACGCCGACTGCTGTCGGCATTCGATGCCTACATGGCGGTTGAGCGCGCTTCGGCCGTCTCCAAGTTCACGGCGCGCAGAGGCTGGGATGCCATCGAACGCCCGATCTTCATACATCGCCCACCACTGCTGCCGACCGTGATGCATCTGGTTGGCGGCGGCACTATGGATATGGAAGTCGTCACCCCCGACGAGCGGGCAAGGTTTGTCATCTGCGCCGACGATGGCACGCCATGTGAAGCTGCCGTCCTGTGGCTTACCGAGGTCGGGCATCCTGTGCTCCCCAACTCATGGGAAGCGATCTTCGCCCGGGCGAGCCGCCGCTGCGCGGATGCGGGCATTCCCGTTCGCGTCAGCCCCCATCAACTCAGGCATTCCTTCGCTGTTCACATGCTGGCGATGCTGATCCAGCGCCGCCTCGCCGAAGCAGCCGCACCGGCAGGCGCCATGGAAGGCTATCGCCAGTTGCTCGGCGACCCGCTTCAGCAGGTGCAACGCCTGCTCGGCCATTCCAGTCTTTCCACCACGTCGATCTATCTCGATCATCTTGCTACCCGCGCCGATACCGTCGATGCGGCGGTCGAAGAGTTGCTTGCGCGCGTGCCGGGATACCTCCCGGCATGACCGGCTCACCCAGGAAGGGGCGCAAGGTCAGCTTTGAGCAAGACGGTGCAACGCAGGGTGCCGATCCCTGGGATCAGGTCAGTGCGCTGCGCTTCACTATCGATCCCCCATACGGCGGCGGGGTGCTGGTCGATTTCACCACCCTGCGCCCGCGTGGCCTCGCGCTCGCCTTTGCCCGCGGCCTGTTCTCGTTGGTTGCGCCGCGCGGGCCGATCATCGTGCGGACGACCGTCAAGGCCTATACCAACACACTGCCGCGCTTCTTCGCCTACCTCGCGACGACAACGGACCGGATCGATGGCCCTGCGGACCTGCGCGCCCGTCATATCGACGGCTTCGAGGCCTGGCTCGAAGCTGCGGGCAAGTCGCGGGTGCATCTTCCCACCGTGGTCGCCAAGATCGTTGCCGTCCTTCGCCGGATCGCTACCGATACGGCGGGTGCCATCCACCCCGAGCTTCGCGAGCGGCTGCGCTACGTCAGTTCGCACCCCCATGTGAGGCCGCGGCCGCGCGATGCTTACAGCCCGTTAGTCGCCCGCCAGCTCCGCGACGCGGCACGCGCCGACCTTGCCGCCATCGATGCGCGGTTGCGTGCTGGCCCCCGGTTCGACGAAGTTCCTGAGATCGAGGCTGCGACCCGAAGAGCCCATACGGCCATCGAAGCACGCGGGGTGCTGTACTATCGCGATGCCGAGTGGCAGGCGCTCCACCGGCGATTCCGGAGCCGCAACATGCCGGCTCCGGACATGAACATCAGCCTTCACGCAGCCCATCACCTCACGGCTGCCGATATCGTGCCGCTGCTCGTTCTGCTCTCGCTGGAGACCGGGCTTGAACTCGAGTGCTGCAAGACGCTCACCATCGATTGCCTGCGCAATGCCTCGGGCGGAACCGTGGACATCGCCTATATCAAGCTTCGCGCGCACGGCGCTGAACACAAGACTATCCGGGTGCGCGACGGCGGCTCGACCACGCCGGGCGGCCTGATCCGGCGCATCATTGCACACTCGGCCAAGGCGCGGGCGCATAATCCTTCCGATTGCCTGTGGGTCTATTATCAGCACGGCGAGATCGCCGACGGCATTCGCCATCCCCGCTCGACCATCGACGCCTGGACTGCTCGGCACGGTATCGTCGATGATGCAGGCACGCCGCTCTATCTGCGCCTCTCCCAGCTGCGCAAGAC
Organism: Pseudomonadota bacterium; assembly: GCA_029780075.1. Classification (GTDB taxonomy): domain Bacteria; phylum Pseudomonadota; class Gammaproteobacteria; order Burkholderiales; family Rhodocyclaceae; genus Accumulibacter. The sequence continues at coordinate 24,720 of JAKOZI010000072.1, read as the reverse complement.
GCACAAGGCCCTTTGGTACCTCAAGACCGAAGGACACATGACCCGCTTTGCTGTCGGGCATACGGTCGAGATTGCCGCGCGGCATTACGCCGATGTCCCGTCGCTGCGGCCATTGCACGAGCAGACCGTCGTAGATGCTCTTGAGGAAGCTGTTGCAGGTCCGCGGCTACTGCCACCGCTTGAGGAAGCGCAGCTACGCGATTCCGTTACAGACCCCGATTTCCGCGGCACTGACGATACCATTGCGCTGCTCGACGGCGAGCAGGACGTCTGGCTCGCGAGCTGCGCCGGTTTCTATACCAGTCCGTTTAGCACCGCCGGATCGCCATGCCCGACACCGTTCTGGGGCTGCCTCGATTGCCGCAACGCCGTCATTACCGCGCGCAAGCTGCCCGCCATCCTCGCGTTCCTGGCCTTCATCGACGAGCAACGCACCGCGATGGGCCAGGCCGAGTGGGCCGCCAAGTTCGGCCATGCCCATGCACGCATCGCCCGTCAGATCCTGCCCGCTTTCGGCGATGACGTTGTGGCGCAGGCCCGCACGCAGATCGCAACTCATCCTCCCGCGCTCTACCTTCCGCCTGAGGCACGGGCATGACTGCCATCGCGTCACAGACCACAGCGACCGATGATCGTGATGCCTTGCCGGTGCTTATTTCCGGGGCCCTGCGCCCCGGCTTCGATCGTGCGGACCTCTCGTGCTACGGCGATCCGAGCTGGGACCTCTCGCCCGGCGTGTTTCGCGACAATGCAAGGCGCTGCCACGTCACCGTGCATTTCGGCGGCATCGAAGATCCCGCCATTGCCGATGCGCTGCGCCAGTTCCTCCATGCACGGCTCAACACCGACCTGCCAGGGCATCGCCGCAAGCTTGAGCCGGCGGCGGTGCGGGGCGAGGCGAACCGGGCCCTGCGCTTTTTCAACTTCGTGAAGGCGGAGCTTGGCCGTTTCGATCTTTCACCGGTCGATCAGCCACTCGTCGACCGCTTTGCGCGCTCGTTGCGCACCGCCGGGCTGCGTCCGGTGGCAGCTGCAGATTTGCTGCGCGTGATCTTCGACCTCCACGAACTGCGTCGGCACCTGCCGACTGCGCGCCTTTCCTTTGAGCCATGGCCGGAACGCAACACGTACTCTGTGGCAGGTGCCAGGCACATCGCCGGCGAGAACCGGACGCCGCGCATTCCCGAAGAGATCATCACGCCGCTTCTGGCCTGGTCGCTGCGCTACGTGACCCACTTTTCTGGCGATATCCTTGCCGCGCGCGGGGAGCTTGATCGCCTCGAAGCGAGGCGCAACCGGTTGCTCGCACAGGAGGCCGGACTCGATCCCATCATCCGGCGAGCGCGGCAGCGCCGGCGCCTCAACGCATACATAGCAACCTTGCGGCGACAAGGCCGCGGTATTCCCATCTGGACCAACTCCCACAATGGTACGACGCGGACCGATCAGCGGACCGGCGAGGTCACGCCGCCGATCAACTACCATCTGATGCACCTGCACGCCGGCATCGATGCACAGTCCGAGCCGGCCATGCATCTTGGACTGACCACCGGTGCGCCGGACCTGATTGCGGCTGCCATCGACGAGCTGGGCACGGAAGATGGCGGCATGGATACGCCGATATCGCTCGACCCGACGAGCAGCTTGCCATGGCGGCCTCGCTTCGATGCGAAGGCGCTCGCGCTGGAGGAAGCCATGCTTCAGGCTGCGGCCTATGTCGTTTGCGCCTACCTCTCGGGCATGCGCGACAGCGAGTTGCAGGCCATGCAGCGCGGTTGCCTGCAAGTGGTCAGGGCCGAAGACGGCGCCATCCTTCGCCACCGCATCCGGTCGATCGCCTACAAGGGCAAGCTCGGTCGCGGCGAGGAGGCCGAGTGGGTGACGATTGCACCGGTCGCCGAAGCGGTGGCCGTGCTCGAGCAGCTGTCCGCGCGGGCCGGACGCGCACGCGGGACCACGACGCTGTGGCCGGTCCTCGCGCTCAGGGTCAACACCAAGACCCATGTGTCCTCGGAGATTGTCCGGCAACTGAACCGCTTCCGCGACCATCTCAACGATCGGTTCGGTTCAGATATTGCCCCGGTCATTCCCCTAGGCCCTGCCGGGGTGCCATGGCGGATCACCACCCGGCAGTTTCGCCGCACCATCGCCTGGCATATCGCCAACCGCCCCTTCGGCACGATTGCCGGCATGATCCAGTACAAGCACGCCAGTGTCGCCGCGTTCGAAGGCTATGCCGGGAGCAGCCGGTCGGGTTTTCGCGGCGAAGTCGAGGCGCAGCGGGCACTCGGCCAGATCGACGATATCCTTGTCTATTTCGACGAGCGGCAAGGTGGCGCGCGCCTTGGCGGCCCTGCTGCATACCGCGTGGGAGCAGCGCTGGATGACGCCGCCGATCTGTCACCGCTTCCAGCCATGATTGCCGACCGGGCGCGTCTGCGCACGATGCTCGCAAGTCTCGCGCGGACCTTGCACGTCGGGCCGCTGGCTGACTGCTTCTTCGACCCCGCTACCGCGCTCTGCCTCAACCGGATCACCGAACCGGGCCCGCCCGCGCCGATGATCGCCATGTGTGAGCCGGTCCGCTGTCCCAACGCCTGCATCGCTGAGCGGCATCGTCCGGCTTGGCAGCGCGGGGCCGACGAGGCGCGCGCACTGCTTTGCGAGAAGCGTCTTCCTGAGCCGCAGCGCGTCACGCTGCAAGCAGAGGTGGCACGGATCGAAGCTGTCCTCGCCCAGATCGCGCCAGGTGCCGCCACACCGGCTTGCGGTGTGGCGGGAGAGGAGAGGGGCCGATTTTAGGGTGACGGATTGAAGGAGCGGGAAAGAGATTCCCTCCGGCCGTCGCGGAGATATCCCATGACCCGGACCCATCCGACAGCCGAGCGCGCCGACGTCTATTCCCGCATCACCACCCAGATCGTTGCCGCCATAGAAGCCGGTGCCGGCGACTGGCGTATGCCCTGGCATCACGACGGTGCGGCCACCACGCGGCCCCAGAACGTGACCTCGCGCAAGCGCTACCGGGGAGTAAATGTGCTGGCATTGTGGATCGCTGCTGAGGCCAGCGCATATTCCAGCGGGCTGTGGGGCACCTACCGTCAGTGGGCCTCGCTCGGGGCCCAGGTCTGCAAGGGTGAGCACGGCACCACCGTCGTGTTCTGGAAGCAGGCTGCATCGCGCGCCGAGGATGATCGTGATGACGCAGAGGCAGGTCCTGGCCGCATGTTCGCCCGCGCGTTCACGGTGTTCAACCTTGCCCAGGTCGAAGGATACGAGCCCGAGCCGGTGGCACAACTGCCCGAGAGCGAGCGCTTCGGACACGCTGATGCATTCGTCGAGGCACTGAAGATTCCGATTACGGAAGGCGCCTATGATGCCCACTACCGGATCGACCTTGATCGCATCTTTATGCCAGGCTTCGCCAGTTTTCGCGATGCATCGGCGCACATGGGCACCCTGCTGCACGAGGCGGCCCACGCCACAGGGGCCAAGCACCGGCTCGACCGCAACTTCGCGGAGCGGTTCAAGCGTGACAGTCTTGCGATCGAGGAGATTTGCGCCGAGCTGACCGCCTCGTTTGTCCTCGCTGACCTCGGCATCGCGCACCATCCGCGCCCCGACCATGCCGCTTACGTCGCCTCCTGGCTCCGGGCGCTCAAGGATGATCCGCGCGCAATCTTCACTGCCGCCAGCAAGGCTCAGGCCGCCGCTGACTGGATGCACGCTCAGCAGCCTCAGTCCGAGGAGATCGCAGCATGAAACCGGGTCGGGAAAATGCTGCTGGAATTCACATTGGGGCTGGACTGTCAGGATATGTCGCGTCGCTATGCCAAGCCACACTCTGCGCTGAGTACGGTCTCCCCAATGAGATTCACGACAGCCACGCTTCCTACATCCACCACTGGATGAAGATCCTGCGCGGGGACAAGACCGCGATCCTCCACGCGGCAGCCAAGGCCGAGCAGGCGGTCAAGTGGCTGCGCCAGTTCGATCCAGCGCTCGCGGGCGATCTCAAGGAGGCGGCCTGACGGCGCCCGCAGTGCGATGGCCCGGGCCCGCTCGCATGACGAACGGGAAGGGGAGGGGGTGGGAGCCCGATGCGCCAGGGGGCGCAAAGGGAGACTCCACCGATGAACTACGATCTCGACTTCCGCTATCGCCGGGCCCTGCAGCCCGATGGCCTCGCGACCATTGCCACGGCAACCCAGGCCGTCGTCGATGCGATGCAGGACGCACGCAACGCCGGTATCGATCCGGCACGCGATCCCGGGACCATCCTGCTCGCGCGTCACGTCGGCCGCATCGCTCTCGGCCACGCGCCCGATGAGACCTTCGCGGAAGACCTGCCGCTGCGCCGGCAGTGCCTCGCCAAGATCGACGAACTGAAATCGAAGCCCGCTCTCGTGGCGCTGGCACGGCGGGGCATCGGTTACGATCCCGAAGCCAAGCGCGCCTTCCACCGCGAGGCCCGCTCTGCGCTGCGGGTGGCAGCGCGCCACCTTGGGCTCGAACCCGACCAGTTCGACCTGCGCAGCAACTTCGCCGGCCCTGCGGTCTCTGGCGAGATTACGCTCCACGGCGACGAGATCTACGTCCAGGTCTCGATCCCCTGCGTCCGCCCGGGCCGCGAGGTCATGTTCCGCCGCTGCAAGGGCCGTCAGGACTACCTGGGCAACCGAAACCACTTCTGCGACATCGCCGTCCTTGCCGCACCGCAGAGCTTCCGCGCTCTCGTCGTTCGCGAGACCGGCCTTTCCATCAATCCGCGCCAGCAGGCGTTCGTCTAGGAGACAAGCCCATGGGTTGGCTGTTCATGTCCCGCGGCGGCATGGCCCCGTTTGCCACGCCGAAAGCCTATCTCGACAACCAGTGCACCTATCCGCCGGACCCCGAGAAGGGCCGGGAAACCGGCCTGCGCGTCGTGAAGTCGACCGTTCGTTCGGGCGCCTACTACGCCGCTTGCCAGAGCTATGACCTCGAAGCCCCGCGCGAGACATTCGCGATCATCTGTCTCGTCAAATGGAACCCCGGCGCGCGCAGCGGCGAGGAGTTTGGCTACAAGGACATGAGCGAGACGATGGGGCCTTACAGCTACGACTGCCCGGCCTCGATCCTCGACTTGCTCGGGCCACCCGGCAATGAATACGCCGCCCAGTGGCGTGAGCAGTGTCGACAGCGCTTGGCGCTAACTACGCGCCGCAAGCCGGCGCCGGGCGACATGCTGGTGCTGGCTGAGCCGCTGACCTTCACCGACGGGCAGAGCGAGCGCTGCTTTCGCGTGGTCCAGTCGGGCCGCAAGACCATCCTGCGCCGGGTCAGCGACGGGGTAGGGGTGAAGATCAGCAAGCTGATGAGCCGGGCGTGGACGATCGTGCCGCCGCCCGCAGCCCCGTCAGCGTCGTGACCAGCATCGAGTGAGCACCGCCATGACCGACTCCGCCCGTCCTCAGCGCTCGTCCAAGCGGGCGCGCCTGTGCAGCATCGAGAACGCAAACCGGATCGCCACCAGGGTTGCCGAGCATGTTCAGGGCGACACCGCTGTGGTCAAGACTGGCAACCCGCTGCAGCCCTTCCGCGTGGTCCTGGCGAGCAAGGCGGCACCGGGGCGCACCGTCTCGCGGGTCGTCACCTGCAATGATGACGACCCGGATGATCAGTAGGGGCCTGGCCCGCGCTCGACGAACCACGATTGCCCGAGCTCGAAATCCGGGCTGGCCGATACGACCGGGCCGTCGGGCGCTTCGCTGACATACGGCGAAACGAGGTCTTTGCGGCGAACCAGCGACCGGCTGAGCCAGGCGGCAGTGCGACCGCGGGCCTTGAGGATCGTCAACAGCCAATCCATCGCCTCGGCCATCTCGACCACCCCGCGCCCGGCAAGGCAATAATAGATCGCCCGCTGGAAATCGTCGCACTGCGTGCTGAGGATTCCAGCGAGCTTCGCTCGTCCGCCGGGCGCATTTTCATGCACGAGCGACACCGCCTCGCGCAGTTCCCGGACCGACAGGTAGGCGTCGTCCACGCCGACCCCGATGCACAGCGCCGCGACCGCCCGGCGCACCGGCGGCAGGTTCTCGTCGCACGACGCATCGCGCAGGCTGATGTCGAGATCGAAATGGTCGAGGTGGCTGGGAGCGGGCATGGCGAAATCCTTTCCAAAAGAACGTAGCGTGAACAATCAGGCCCCGTCAACCGGACAGCGGAGGGGAGGGGGCACTCGGCGGGGGATCAATCTTGAAAGGAAGAACCCATGACCCAACTAGCCCAATCCGTCCCGATCGCTGCTGACCACACTGCCGAGATCGCCCGGCTCAACGACGCCGCCCGCGCAGGATCGCTACCAACCTCGCGCACTGTGTTCACCCGGGCGCTGGCAGACATCCTTGCTGGTGACGCCGAGGACGTAGGCACCCGGCAAGCCAGTCTGATGTTGGGCCAGGCTGCGCTGCGCAGGCTGATCAATGAAACCCCGATCGAGCCGGGTAACGATCCTCACGGCGAGCGTGACTTCGGTGTGGTCGAGTTCGAGGGGCACAAAATCTTTTGGAAGATCGACGTCTATGCCAACGACGGGACGTTCTCCTGGGGCTCGGAGATGCCGTGGGACGCGCAGCAGAGCTTCCGCGTGGTCACGATCATGCTGGCAAGCGACTGGTGAGGTGATGAGCCGGTATTCATTGAAACCACTGGCCGAACGTGCGGATGTGTTCGAGGTAGCGATCGGATGGGATCCGGGCTTGGGCACCTACTTTGCGATCGTTTTTGGAGTGCCCGAGCCTGACAGTGACCCGGCTGTTTTGTCATGGCAGGGACGGATGCCGGGCCAAATTAGATCTGTAGCGGCGCTTGGAGATGCCATTGCCGACTGCGCGCAAATTCCAGCTGACGTCTATTCACGCCTGGTCGAAGACGGTCATATCTCCCGATTACAATCAAGCCGACCGCTGGATAAGATCATATCGACAATTTTAGGATCGTTCTAACCTTCGTATATCGGGTCAGTCGGAAGCCATGCCCGCGAGCTCACGGATCAGCTTGGTCATGGGGCCACGAAGCGGTTGATGTCGTCGAACCCAGAGCCGACGCAGGAGATCTTCCGGCACATAGGCGTCGTATTTTTCAACCACGAGATTTTCCACGAACCGACCCAGGTCGTCGATCGGAGGGCAGCCATCGAGTGATGCTATCACATCAACAGCGTCATCGATTGGACAACCGGTCAACGTGATTCCGACATCGAATGTTTCGCAGGCGAAGCCCATTGACGTGAGCAACACCGCGAGCAGAGAATTTGCTGATGTACCTCGCCAAGTTAGGACATGCGTCGCGGAGCCCGCATCGATGAAGTGGGATTTCTGCAGCCCAAGCAGGGTGAAGGCCGCGCGGCCCGCTGCCAAGAATTCTTTGGCATTGTCGTCGAGATAATCTGGAAGATCATTGCTCAGTAAAACAGCGCGCAATTCAGCTGCAAGGCGGTCATGGATTGGCTCCTGACCCAGGCGATCAAACTTTGGCACACGCCCTGTGTTGTGTGGGACGACCTCAACGATCTTCGCCTTGTCATCCACTCCCGTCGCACGCCAACGACGTCCCGCAAATCCGATTATCGATCCGACAACAAGCGCGTTTACGATCGGAAGCGTTCCAAGTGTTCGACCGGAATGGACGAGCCGCCATTCCTCGTCGGTCGAAAAATTGGCATAGAAATCTCGCGATGCAGTGAGTTTTTCCCCTTCTGGGCCGAGCATTAGCGAGCCATCAGGCGCTTGCTCGATCAACGCTACCTCGCCATTGCCCATTCCTCGGAGCAGGTCGACGAAATCGGTCTTCGTGAGTGTTGCGAAAGGTCCCTGTCGGCATAAGGTCGCGTACAGTTTCCCGGCGCTGAGGGCACCCAACTGGACGATCAATGACAGAATCTGGTGGACACTGACCGAGAGCAGTGCCGGGTCGGTTTCAGGGGGCTCAACGAACTTCGATCGAAGCAGGTTCAGAGCTGCCACGGCCTGGATTACGGGAAAGTGCAATTTGTCCAGCGGATCTGCGTCCGCAGCTGGATATGGTTCACGCAAATAATTTCGGAAGATAGCGCTGGATCCCTCACGCCGACCTGACCGGCCTAGCCGTTGCCGTAATGATGCGAGCGAGCGCGGCGCGCCAAGCTGCGACACTGCAACGACCGAACCTATATCGATACCGAGTTCCAACGTGGTTGTCGCAACTGCCGTAGTTGGCAGGCGTCCGTCCTTCAATCGTAGCTCGAGTTCCTCTCGCAAGCCTTTGCTCAAACTGCCATGATGAGGGAAGAACTCGTTTGGCACATGAGCATTCTCGCTGATCGTGCGGAGGCGGTCGGCTAAGGTTTCGACATTGGCCCGAGAACCGGCAAAGAAGAGGTTGTTGCTCCCACGTAGAGCTTCAAATGCGTGTTGAGCGATCTTAGCCAATGCGGATTCAGCGAGCGGATCATCAAGCTCAGCATCACCGCTAGGATCGCCATCGGGTGGTTCCACATAGGTCCGGACTTGCACCTTGAGCGGTGGGGCGCCGCCTGCAACTGCAAGGATTTGCGCTGGCTTTGGCGCGGTTCCGCTCAACCATCGCGCGGCAAATTCGAGATCGCCAATTGTAGCCGACAATCCCACTCGCCGTGGCCGCCGGTCATTGAGTAACTCGATCCGATTGAGCAAGCTCGACAGGTGCAGACCTCTTGGTCCCTGGAGAAAGGAATGAAGTTCGTCGATGATGATTGCATCGAGCGCGCCGAAAAGCGCTTCCGCAGTTGCTGGGCGCCGCAACAGCATCGCCTCGATCGATTCTGGGGTAATCAGAACCACGCCGGCGGGCGCCTTCATGACCTTGGTCTTGGGGCCTTGAGGAGCGTCACCGTGCCAGCGAACAAGTGGTAGTTCGATCTTATCGCACAGATCCTCAAGACGGCGGAACTGATCGTTGATCAATGCCTTGAGCGGCGCGACGTAAAGAATGGCGACACCAGGCTGCTCACGCTTCGCTGAAGCGCCGAGGAGCGGCAAGAAGGCAGCTTCGGTTTTGCCGGCAGCAGTCGCGGCTGAAATCAGGACGTCCTCGTCGCTGCCACAGATGGCAGCGATCGCCTGCTCTTGCACATCTCGGAGACGAGACCAGCCCTGCTGTCGGACCCAGCGCTGGATCTGCGGATGAAGCAGATCGAACCCGGAACCGCCTTCAGAGCTCGAACGTGGCAAGTTCATCATCGCCGTCAATTGCAGTGGCGACATCTTCACCAGGATCGTCATCCACTGCAACACTCCCGATCAAGGTTCGCCAGTCGAGAGCGGGGTTCTGCTCCAAGATAGCGAGGAGCTGGACGAAGGCCTTGATGGTGTTACGCGGCGTCCGGAAATAGGCTTCGCCAATGCGTTGGCTGCAATGCGCCATAAAGGCGTCGAGTGCTTCATCAGGTACGAGATGGTTTGCCGGGTCACCTAAAGCGAAGATCGCACGTATGTTGCCTAACAGGATCAAGAATTCTTCGGGCGAAAGGTTCTGCAAACGCACAACTGGCCCGCTAAAGTCCACTAACCCGGGTGTGGCAAACTGGTTCTCTGCAAGTCGGGATTGCAGGGCCTCATAGCTGTAGAGCCCGCGACGGCTGTCCATGAGAAATTCAGGCGTGCCACCAAAAACGAAGCCAAGCCCTTCGGAATTGCCTTGGAGCATATCGTTGACCATGCGCAGGATCTGCTCAAAATTTTGGTTTCGTGCTTGGGAGCTCTGCAATTTATAGATGTTGACCATCTCGTCGAACACGACAAGCAATCCGGTGTAGCCAGCGAGACGAGTGAAGCAAGCAAGGAGCTTCAAGCTGTCGTAAACATCGGCGTCGTCGATGATTGATCGCACTCCTAGAGCTTGCCGCGCCTCGGTTTTCGTCGGAAATTCAGCGCGCAGCCAACGCAGTGCCGAAGCCTTCAAGGCCTCGTTACCATCCTCACTGCCCTGCCAGTAACACTTGAGCACATGTGCAAAATCGTGACCGCCCACCAGCTCTTGGATCGAAGCGAGCCGTTCATCGATGACCTGTTCAACGGGCCGTTTTTCGGCGTGCGCCACCTTCACGCAGTCGCTAATGAAGCGCTCGACAACACTGGGTAGTGCGCCGCCATCCGGTTTGGTCCGTGTCGCCATGTTGCGGATCGCTTCAGCATAAAGTCCGCGCGCCTGACCGCCGGTCGCGTGAATGCGACGATCGGGAGCTAGGTCGGCGTGAATGGTAACGCACCGACGTTCCAGCGCGATGAGCCGCACGAGGCTCAGGAAGAAGGTTTTACCGGCACCGTATTCGCCGATGACGAACCTGCATGATGAACCGCCGTCGGCAATCCGGTCTATGTCCTTGATCAGAGCTCCGACCTCAAGCATCCGCCCGACCTGAATGTGCTGCAAGCCCACCCGCGGGACAACGCCAGCAGCGAGTGCTTGGACTATTGTGTCGCGGTCGCGAGGCCGAATTGGTGTTCGCTCGGTCATGCGGCAGCCATGCTCCTGATTTTCTCGATAAGGTGGGGTTGAATCGAAACGATATCTTCGCATTCGATCGCGATGTCGTCGAGGGCATCAAAAGCCCAATCGTTTATGGTTTCAATGGCTCCGTCGGGAAGCAGCCGTTGTGTACGACAAAGGGTTTCAAAAGTTTCGGCCTCAACCGGCTGTTCCGCGAGCTGCAGAAGCACGTGCGAATGTGCGGCATCAAGGCCAGGCAGGCTCCGTTCATCTGGCTGCGTTTGGGTCGCAGGTTGTGTCGAGGCCACTTCCTCTTCACGGAAAATGTTCGACAGCATGCTCGCAACAGCGGTTGTCTCCTGCCGAAGCCGTTCCAATCTCTCGCCATCAACAGCGTGTGTGGGTTTGTTGGTGCCTGCGCGTTGCGATCGAGGGCTGTCTACTCCCGCGTGCAGCCTCGCATAAACCTCGTCCTGTGACTTCCCAAGTGACTTGTAGAGCCCTTCCAGAAAGCGGACTTCGGAAGGCAACACGCGTTGATCAGCAAGGATTGCGCGAACGGCAGTGGTCAGCACCCGGTCTTTCTCAGCCTCAGGCAGCGCAAGCAGCCGAGTGGTCGCAGCGCGCATTTTTGAAGGATTCGATGCCAACGCCTGTGCGTGAGCGCGCAATCTATGATGGTCGCTCGAATCCAGCCCTGCAATTTGTGCGACGTCTTCGAGGATCACGCTCATTTCCGCATCGACGACCTGATCGTCTGCCTTGGCAGCCAGAACCGCAATTTCGACCATCGTGCGGGCCGAACGGTACTCATCACGGTCTTGATGCGCCTTCATCGGCTTAGCCATTTCGAACAGGCACAACATTGTGTCGTCGCTTAGAGTGGGGGCTGGGCCAAATCGCTTGTCTGGTTCGAAGCCGATATGCATTGCATCGAGGATTTCTGGCAGGCGCTTGGACAAGAACGCCCTTCGATCTGCGGCCAGCGGCCCTGGTTTCCCTGCCAGCACTTCCAATACTTCACCAAGAGACTTCTGCGCCAAACCGTCTTTGCTCGTTCCGTCAAATAGGCGGGTTCGCGCCGCCGTGAGGATTGACTCGGCGCTATCATCCAGCGCCTCAGCCGGACAAAGTGCAGCAGCGAGCAAGGTCGTGCGCTCTTCAGGATTTCGGCCCAGGAACCGGCTGAGCGGGTCGAGTGCCTCAGTACATTCCGTCAACAATGCTTCCAGCTTGTTCACAGGCCCTGCGATAGCTCCAATATCAGGCAAGTCCTCTACATCGGCTTGAGCGTTGAACTCGCTGCTTGCTGCTCGATAATTGAATTGCAGACGCGTTTTACCCCCACGGACCCTGATGCCGTCGGGGAAGCGTTCGGTGAAGCGATAGCGCCACAACGCGCAGAACTGATCAAAGCAGCGACTAACGGCGGTTCGCGGATATAGCTGCGGATGGGTTAAAGCCCAGCACAAGGCGTCATCGGAGTCTATTGCTACCCCGTCACGGACTTTGCGCCCAAGCCGCACCCGGATGCCAATGGGGATTTCCCAACCTCGCCGCATGTCGAGCGAGATTGCATTGTCCGTGGGTGCAATGTCGAAGACCAGTTCGCCAGCCTCAATCAGCGCGCCGCAATAATTGCGGAATGAGTGGTTGTCGCCATAGAGATCAAGCAGTCGTCGCGCTTCCGCAAGGATCGCGCGTGCATCCTTCTCGCTCTTCTCCGCTATCAAGCGCCGCTCGAGCCCATAGAAATAGACGAAGACGTACCCGATGGGTGCGTTTGGCGCGCACCGCCCGGAAGCCAGCCATTCTAGATATGCTCGACGTGCTGAGGGTGTTAATTCGCTATAGTTCGGCCAGTAACCCAGAGTGGTCCCCAGCGAGTCTGCATCGGACGCGACCGCCAGCGTCGGGTCCACAAGTGCTCGATGGTTCAACCGTCGATCGGCTTTCCCGTAGTAAAGGAGCTCACCTTGGAATTCGATCCCGGCCACCTCCACCGTAGTTGGCTCGGAGATCCAATGCGCAGCTGGTGCAGGAGCGAATGGCTTGGCGAGCTTCGCGATGAAGCTTTGAGAAGTTTCCCTTCTCGGGGCTGGAAATGACTGGGGTTTTGCCGTCGAGACTGGCCGATGGCCGTAACCAGCGGCCGCCCGTCGCGCATCGTCTAGCTTGGCATGGGCATAACCACGAACATAAAACTGACCATCCCTACCCAGCTTGATGCCAGGTTCGATTTCTGCCCAGCTCTCTTTGGGCCCGCTGTAGGCTACGGGCTGGGGAGGACTGTCGGAAAAGCCGTCGGTTGCCTCGTTTGAGCCAATGACCGGTGCAGGCGCGACCGTTCCTCGGCGCCGTTGCGCATAATTCTCAGCCTGTGCCCTTGTGGTGAACGTATAGCCACCGGACATGAAGCGACCATCCGAGGTCGGAGTGACCTCGTATTTGTCGGTGCCATGACTCATCGATGGGAGTCTCACTTCTGAGGTTCGCTGCGCGGTGGCTTGCTCCAACGGACCTTCGCTATCCGCGCTACCTTGCTCTTTGTCGACTTTTTGAATTGAACGTCGATTCTCGCTGAGGCTGTATTGGTAGGCTTCCCTGTAACTGGCGAAGGCCAGTCCGGCGCACTCGAAGCTCCCATCCTCCAAGCGCAAGACACCCTGCTTATCGCGGATCGGCTGTCCGTAGGAAGTTTGAAGGTCATCTTCGGAGGATACACAGACCGGATTGAATTCCGCATGTGCCACCTCTGGAGCGTCGCCATATCGGTTCCTCCCTTGCTCACCCCGCAGCGCCATGATTCCAAGAGAAATGGCCAGTAAGGCCATGCCTGCCAGCGGTTCGATGAAAAGCGCTGCATAACCAGCGATGTTGATCGAAACGAGCCAACCACTTCTACCTTGGTCATGAAGGCGGCGCACCTGCAGTGCGAACCATGGCACTGCCGTAACTGCCCACCAGAAAACGTATACCAGCGCCCAAGTCGGAGTGGCTTTGGCACCGGATTCCGCGCTGAGGCCGGTAAGAAGGACTGTGGTGACAAATACAGCAACCGAAAGTGCAAAGAACCGCCAAAACTCGCGCGCGCTCGCACGTCCGGAAAAGTCCGAGTACTTTCGAAAAGGTGTTAACGCGTTGTGCATGCAGCTGAAATTCACCTATGCTGCGGCAATGTCAAACATCACTGCAATCTTGACTCAATGACACTTCCATTCACGCCTTTTCGAACGCTGAAGCCATTGGGAACAGCCTGCTGAACAAGCGGCACATGTGAAATCAATCCGACAGATCGGCGTTCGCCAACGATGTCTTGCAGGACCTGCAGAACCTGATCCAGCGTGCCAGCGTCGTTCTCGGTATCCAAACTGCCGAAGCCTTCATCGATGAAGATTGTGTCGAGCCTTATGGCTCCGTGAGTCATTTCAACAACATCAGAAAGGCCAAGCGCCAGAGAGAGCGCTGCGATGAACGTTTCGCCCCCCGACAGCGTTATGATCTCACGTGCCCGGCCCGTCTGGATATCATGAACGCGCACATCGAGGCCGCGCTTCGATCGCCCGCCGACACTCACAGAGTCCCGCTCGAACCGATATCGACCACCGGTCATCGGATCGAGTCTCAGATTTGCAGCTTCCAGGACTTGGTCGAACATGGCGCCGATGGCAAACGTCTCAAGCGTGGTCCGCAACTCGTTTTGTCCATCGAAGGCTTCAGCCAGGCCACGCAATGAACCGGACGCTTGTTCGAGGCTCTGGAGATTTTCCAATTCGTCGGCCAAACTTGTCTGCAGATCCAAGAGTGAACGATGCTTCTGCCGCGCTTCGGCGCTATGCCTTGAGGCCTCGTCAGCCGCTGCCTGGGCCTGACTGCAGCTCAGCCGGAACGGCTCCATGATGGGACGCTCAGCACTGCCGACATTATTCCTAGCAGCTGTTTGCCGCCCACGCGCTGCGGCCAATTCTCTGTCGAATTCGGCAATCGACCCTTCCAGCTCCCCGATCAGCGCGACGTCGGGAATGGCTGAACGATAGGCTGCTTCGGAAATTCCGAACTCGATCAGTCGCGCGTCAAATGTAGCCCGCTTGCTTTCGACTTCACCCGCACATTCGTTGAGCAAAGTCGAAGCGGTCTGGTGGGCGGCCTCGGCCTTGATGAGAGTGGCCTGGGAACTCTGATCGCGCTCCAAGGCGTCAGAAATCGCTTTTTTGCGCCGCTCGAGATCGGCTCTTGCGGCATCAATTGCGGCTTGCAGCACAGTAGCATCGCGCAGCGCCTCGGGAACGGAAGCGATGCGATCAGCATAGCCTTGGCGGGACAAGGCTTCGGCCGTGGTTGCATCGCCCAAGGTGGAATTGGCTTGCAGAAGCTTGGTCGCAGCCATGAGCTTGCGATCACGCAATTCGTCGACCTCCTTTGCGAGGAGGGTCAAATCGACGATGTCACCGAGCTTGTCGATTGCAGCGAGGGCATGATGATACTCGGCCTCGATCTCGCTTATGCCGCGCTGCGGCACCACAAGCCCAGATAATGTCGCTTGGCGTGCATCCAGCGTTGCCTTGGCCGAACTGGCCCGCGATTGAGCCTCGCGGTCTATTTTCGCAGCAGCGATGGAAGCGGACTGCGCCCCTCGCCATGCTTTCTCCAGAAGGCCCGCATCACCTGTGCCGTGCGCGGGATTAGGATGATCGCTCCCGCCGCAGACCGGGCAAGGCGCACCGTCTTCCAGCCGCTCAGCGAGAACGCTCGCTTGGGCGGAAATGTAATCACCTTCGCGCGCAGCTTCCTCTTCACCGGCGTGATGATGGCGGGTTTGCGCGTCCATTGCCGCAGCTGCCGCAGAGTCGTACTCAGCCTGCGCCTTCTCCAGTGCCTGGCTGGCACTATGATGTGCATGCGCGCCATCAAGTTCGATCTTCAGACTATCGCGCCGCCTGATCAAACTGTGACGCTCAAGAGCATCGCGTTGTGCAGCCGCCACGGCGGCGGACTTTTCCTCAAAGGACCGATCAGCCTGCTGTTGATCCGAAACGGCCTGGTCATATCCCTGCTTCGCACTGTCCAAAGCGCCCAGGGCCTTGTCATGCTCCGCGCGGCGCTCGGCTGAATCGACCAGCACTTGCTTATGGCGGCCCATTTCGTCGACCTTCCTCCCCAAGGTCTCGATTTCATCCTCGTGGGACCGTAACTCGGCCAGGGAAGCACTCGCAACCGACGCGGCGTCGCGGGCACGAACTTCTGCTTCGCTGGCGTCGGCCTGGGCCGTTACGGCCGATCCATGGCGCATACGAGCGTCCATGAGACCGTTGTCGAGGTCTGCCATGCGCCGTGCCAGCTCCGCACGGGATTTGCGCGCGCGGACGACCTCGAATTCAGGAAGCTTGCCCTCCAGCTGTTCCAACGCAGCGCTAGCGGCATCCACTTCAACGAAGAGCTTTTCTTGGGAAACCGCCGCTGCGAAGGCATCATTCGCCAAAGTGAGCACCGCCGATGTTTCGGCGACGGCCAACCGGCTGAGTTCAAATTGCTCAAGCGCGGACGCAATACCGGCGCTGAGTTCATCCGAGCTGGCAAATCCCTCGACCGCGAGACGCTGGCCGTTCAGGCGATAGCCGTCTTCGATCTCGCGCCGGACATCGGCAGCATCCGCTTTGAGTTTTTCCGTAAGCTTCCGGTAAAGCGATACGTCGAACAGTTCCCGCAGGATCTCGAGCCGATCCTTACTGTTGGAGACGAGGAACCTTTCGAAGCGCCCTTGGGGCAGCAGCACAATCTGACGAAACTGCTGTGCGCCGTAGCCAAGTAGTTCCTCGACAAGCCGCCCGACATCGCCGACCTTGCGCTCGGCGAGCGGGATGCCGCAGCAGTCGGGGCTGACATCGTCGATCGCGACCGATGACACGTCGAAGAGCCAGGCTGCATGCGGCTGCATGGTTTGCCCCTCTCCCCTAGTCTTCGGGCGGGGCTGGTCAGGGATCCGCCGGACGTAATAGCGCTTGGATCCGAGCTCGAATTGCAAGCTTACTTCGGTCAACAGCGCATCGTCGGCAAAATCCGACCGCATTGTGCCGATGCCCTGCTCTTCTTTCGCACCTTCTCCGAACAGGGCAAAGGCGATCGCGCTGAAGATCGACGACTTGCCTGATCCGGTCGGTCCATAAATCCCGAACAGTCCAGCGTCCGTAGCCTCCCGGAAATCGATGCTCTCGATAGCGCCGTAGGGTCCAAAGGCACTTAAGTTGAGCTTGATCGGCCTCATTGGCCTACCTCCGCCGTCGCGAATGCATTCAGCGCGGAGGCGACAATGTCCGCCTCTGCTTCCGTCAGCGGGTCGCCCCGCACAATATCTAGGAATGTCGAAGCGAGTGTGTGCGGATCGTCTATCGCTGCTCGTTGCTCCTCCAGGCGCTGGGCAACGGGTCGTTCATTCCTCTCGTAAGCGAGCTGGACCGCATTAGGGAAGAGCGCCCGGATCCGTTTCATCGGGTCAATTTGCGGGGCTTCATCCGTCAGAACCACACGAACGAGGTCGTTGGACACCTCGGTAGCAGCCAGCAGTTCCAGAAGCCTGCCACGGATGGTTCGCACATGTCGCAGCGGCTTGATGGGGAATTCAGTCACCTCGACGCTGCCGTCAGGTGCAAGGTCGATCAGGCTGACGGACTTCTCCTGGCCCTCTTCATCGAAGCCGAAGGCTAGCGGCGCACCGGAATAGCGGACATGATCAAGTCCGACTGATTGCGGGCGGTGCAGATGCCCCAGCGCAACATAGTGTGCCCCGTCGAATGCGCCCGCCGATACAGTTTCAATCCCGCCGACCATCCGCATGAGCGGGCGTTCGCTTTCGCTCGTGGCGGCACCGTCAACAAATGCATGGGCAACGACGACCCAGCGCATTCCGTCAGCAACGTGTTTGCGCGAGCTGGCGAGCTGGGCGCGAATGACGTCGGCAGGGCAAGCAATTTCCTCGTCTTCGAAACACAGCCGCGCCGCATATTCGTAGGCGAAAGGTAGAGCGGAAATCGCCACCGGACCATGAGCGTCGGATAGGACCAACGGCCTTTCATCCTCGTCTAATGGACCCCGCACGATTGCTTCGCCGTCAGTCGCAAGCACACCCAATGCGCCGATCTGCGCCGCTGAGTCGTGGTTGCCCGCAATCAACACAATGGCGGCGGACGACGTTGCTCTTACCGTTCTCAGAAATTCCGAGAGCCTCTTCAGCGCGCTCTGAGGCGGGTTGGCCCTATCGAAGATGTCGCCCGCGACAATAAGAACGTCTGGCTGATGATCGTCGATTATCGACAGGATCTGCACGAGGGCGTGATCATGGTCGTCCTCCAGCGCCACCCCATGGAATTGGCGGCCCAGATGCCAGTCACTTGTGTGCAAAATGCGCATTCGCAGAACCTCGAATCTCAATACGTATAAAATTTATATATACAGACGAGATCGAGTCAAGTAGCGTTTGCCCCAATGATCGATCCCACCCTCAAACCCGCGATGTTCGCCCGTCTGGTCTATCTCGACCAATGCCTAACATGGCGCGGGCAGGTGAACCGCAAAGACCTGATCGACCGATTTGGGATATCCTCGCCGCAGGCGGCTATCGACTTCAGGGAGTATTTGGAGCGCGTAGCCGAACCAAAACCCAGGTATGACACGGTTCGCAAATGCTACCTTGCTGACAGTAAGCACCGTGGGCTGCCGTTCACCTATGATGACGGCTCACCGGATGATCTTCTCAGAAGCCCAGCAACTGACGAATTCTCTTTGCTGCCATCGCCCGTTCGGCAGTGCCCGCCATTTGTGATGCGCCATCTCTATCAGGCGCTTGAGCAGCGGTTGAAGATCGAGATCGACTATGTCTCGATGTCGAGTGGGCTTCGTCAGAACCAATGGATTGCACCTGCGCACTTCGCGTCGGATGGGGAGCGGCTGCACGTCCGGGCATGGAGTTTCCACCACCAGGAGTGGCGCGACTATCTTCCCGTCCGGGTGTCTCCCGACAGCAGCTTTTCAGTAGCACCGGTCGACCAGGAGCTTCCGCGAGACGCGGACTGGGAAGAGCTGGTTGATATCCGTCTCAGACCAAGGGTCGACCTGACGGATGAGCAAAAGGCCGCAGTTCGCCTTGAGTATGGCTTCACTGAAGGCGTTCTGAGCTTTCAGATTCGTCGATCCCTCGAGTTTTACGTCGAACGGCGTTGGGGGCTCAATCGACCAGGGGCGAGATTGGAACGGTGTTAGGGCTTTGGCTGGTGTGACAGCCATCAGCCAGATTTTTGGAGGTGAACATGGTAGGAAACACAACCATCGATCCGCGGGCCTGGGCCGAAGCGGTCACAAAACCCGAAATTGACGAGGTGCTCAGCCTCAAATCCGGTTTCGGGCTTGATGTTCGTCGCCTGATCCGGACATTCCGCTACGAGCGGGCAATCCTGCTGCGCCAGAAACTCAAATCGCTCGTAAAAACGGGCGACGCACGACTGGTCTGCGCGACTTGTGGCGTCCCTGTTTATCTGGCCTGCAGTACCAGCAAGCGCTTCTTCTTTCGGCATCGGCACGAAGATGGCTCCTGCCCTGCGGTCACGCGCACCGGTTTTACCGAGGCCGATATCAGAGCTATGAAATATCGTGGCACTCAGGAGAGCGAAGCGCACAAACGGATCAAAGAGCTTGTCTTGAGAAGCCTTTCCGCCGATCCAAGGTTTACGGAATTGCTTTCCGAGAAGACTTGGCGCTCGAGCGAAGGCTTGCCCGGTTTGAGGCGCCCAGACGTCTCTGCCCGCCTCGAAAATCTGCGCTTGGCCTTCGAAGTTCAATTGAGCACCACCTTCCTGGATGTAGTGCTCAGCCGAAGGGAGTTCTATCGCTCGGAACGCGCAGCGTTGGTCTGGGTATTGCCGAACTTTCACCCCAATTATCGCCGCATGACCGATGACGACATTCTGTTCGGCAACAATTCCAACATTTTTGTGGTCGATGAGAGCACAGCGGCAGCGTCCGAGGCGGCAGGCGCATTCATAATCAAATGCTGGCATCGCAAGCCGGTCATTGATGGCGATCAGATTGTCGACGAATGGGTTGAACGTCTTGTTTGCTGGGACGAGGTCGAGGTCGATGTAGATTTGCAAACTGTCCAAGCGTTCGACTATTCGTCCGAGGCTGCCAAGCTCCTTGAGCAGATCAAATCTGCCAAGCTCGCCAGAGTTGCCGCTCAGAAAGAAGCCGCTGAACGAGCGAAGATCGCGCTGGGAAATGAGCTCCGTGAGCTAGTGTTCGGTTTCGTACTCAATGACGAAGACGATGACGAATACTTGGGCCGCCATAAACGATGGCTCGCCATAAATGACCGTCTCCTGACCCATGGCTGCGGCCTGGAGGGCAAATATCCCGACCTTATGAAGGCCACTCGCCTCGTCCATCTGGTCGCAAGTGCAAAGTCGGGAAAGCCGGTCGGATTCAAATATAAGAATCTCGTCGAAATCGGACATCACCTGTTCCATCAGCATTCGGACCTGCTGCTGGCTTACGGTTTCATGCTGCGCGCCTATGGAACGAAAAGCATCCTTGATCGTGAAGATCGGACCGGTCGTTGGGCAGCAAAGGTCCGGGAAGAACGGTCCAACTTCCTTAGCGATGCCAAATACAAGATGGCTGAGGATGAAGAGCGGCTGCTTGCGTTCTTGTCGCAAGGAGCGTCGATAAAGTCGGCCAATGACAATCGCGATCAAGATGGCGATCGAGCCGCAGCCTAGTCACGCATTTGGGTAAGGCCACACTCATCGGTCAGCTCTGATCAGACCCCATCAAGCTGGACGCCAGATTGCTCCAGCCAGAACAGGTTCTCCGCCCGCCGCGTAATTTCTGAAAGCGTGTGGGGGTCGCAATCCTGAAAGAGTGTTTCGGCCAGCGCCATGCGCTTGTCGAACGAGACGCGTCCATGGTTGAAGGATGGGTGCTTCACCAGAACCAACGCCTTGCTTTCGATCGCCTTCGCTTTTTCGGAATTTTTCGCGACCTGCCCAGCACTGGCGCCTTCGCGGGACTCTTCAAGAATAGCCTCGACGGTGTCACCGAATTCGTCGTGCCAAGTCGCGGTAGAGACCGTTGTATGAAGCACGCCATCAATCATGAAACTCGCGATTGTCGCACCAATTTTCCCGTCATGGGGAGCAAACCTACGCTGGGTTGCCTTCAAAAGGTCAGGCGAACGTTCGACGCCCATGTCGTCCATCTCATCCCGTGCAGCTTCGATCTCACCGGCTAGGTCGAAAGCCTGCTCAACAAGATAGATTATCCGCGGTGCATGGGCACTGATCACTCTGACCGCGTCATCGGAACTCAAAATTACAACTGGTGTGGATACGTCGTCGCGTGTCTGAACTGTCGCCTCGACGAGAACGGATTTCGAGTTTGATGCCGCATCTTTGATCGCAGATCCCAGCTTCGCAGCTTCGTTTTCTGCCATATTCATTTCCAATCCGCGTGTTTGGTTACTCTGCGACCGCCCGATCCTGCGAAGCCCCGTTGCTGCCGTCAACCTCAACATGCCTATCGTTGGACTTGAACTACCAAAGCAATTGCGCTGGCTGGGCTGAATGAAGTCCGGTTTGCGCATAGCCATCCCAAATAGGGAGAGTGGCGGGATAGACCGCATGCATTGGCATCCAAGTCCCGCTTCGCATTCCGCAAGCACCGCGCATTATGGGCCAAGTCTCCCCCTGCGGGCAGTGCCCGCAGCTTCGGCCTGACGGCCGGGAGGGAAGGGGGGTGGGAAGAGAGTGATCGAACAAGGGGTTCGGTCGCAATCGATCCACCTAGGAGAACGTCCATGAACATCGGTGAAATCCGCAAGAACGCCAACGGCCAGCTGATCGGCTCTGTCGAAACGCTCACCATCACGCGCACCATCGGCCTGCGGCCGGTGACCTCCAGCAACCCGCGCGCGCCCAAGTTCGAGATCGTCGCGCTCAACGACCAGCGCCGCTGGGTCATCGTCGGCGCGCTCTTCGAGCTCTCCTCGAACTCGACCGGCGAGAGCTTCTACCAGGGCAAGATCGACGATCCGTCGATGGCGCAGCCGCTCTACATCGCCGCGTTCCCGCGCGAGGATGGCACCATGGCGATCGCCTGGCAGCGTCCGCGCCGCCGGAGCACCCAGCTCGGTTCGGCCGAATACGGCGAGAACGACATGTTCCCGGCCGACGACGCCGGCGGCGACCGCAGCACCGAAGAGGCTGGCGATGGTCTGGGTGACAGCACCGCGACTCCGCCTGCCAAGCGTGGCCGCGCGCAGGCCAAGGACGGCGCCGAACACGATGGCGCGCTGCCGCCGCTCGTCGACGCCTGATCGGCAATCCCAACTCCAACCGGCGGGGACCCCAAGCGGGTCTCCGCCGTCCACGCAAAGGCCGCGGATGAGCCCCCCGCGCGGCCTGAGGCGGAACGCCGGCACTGCCCCCCGCCCGGCGTTCCGCCTCCTTATTTGCATGGGGAAATCCGGAGATCAGACATGCTGACAATGAGCGAACGCTTCGCCTTCGAGACCCGGCGCCATCACGCCTTTGCGAGCACCGGCAATGCCTATGACGCCACCCAGTGCGACGAGGCGATCCGCACCGGCGACACGCTTATCGTGCTGCCTGAGAACGTGGTGGGCATCGCCAGCCCCAAGCCGTTTGCCGTGACGCAGGCGCATGGCAATCTTCATGCACTGTCCGCACCGCGTGGCGGCGAGACGCTGGCGGATCTCGCCCGCTCATTGCGCGTCAGTCCGGACGACTTCGAACACGCCGCCGAGATCGCCAGACGTTTCGGGTTTCCGCTCGATCCCCAGATCGAAACGTTGCTGCCTAAGCCGGCCTTTTGAGCTTGCGCGCGGTCAGAGCGGCAGCGAGGATTGCTCGGGCGAGGGGACGGGTGCCGGTGCGTCCACCGCATCAGCGATCACGCGCGCCAGTTCGAGCGCGGCATCCTCGCGCAGGCAAGAGCTTGGCGCAGTGATGCCAACCCGCGCCCAGCCCGGGGCGTCGAGGATCGCGTGCGCGACCGCAGACGTATCGATTCGTTCCATGGCGACTATGGAACATAGAGGGAACGTAATTGCAAGAGTGCGCCTGCCAGATTGACACGGGCACCCGTCCAACCGAGCATCGGGTCATGTGTAACTTGTACCGCATGACCAAGGGGCCTGCTGAAATCGCCCGGCTGTTCGGCGCGCGGGCAGGGGAGGGCGCGAACTTCGCTGCCGAAATCTATCCCGGCTATCCGGGGCTGGTCGTCGCCGAGAACGAAGTGCGGGTGATGACCTGGGGCTTCCCGCTTGTACTCAAGGGCAAGAGTGGTCAGCCACTGAAACCCAAACCGGTCAACAATGCGCGCGAGGACAAGCTCGGCACCGCCTTCTGGCGGGCGAGCTTCGAGCGCCGCCGCTGCCTGATCCCGGTCACCGCTTGGGCCGAGGCCGAAGGCGCGAAAGGCGCAATGACCCGCACCTGGTATTCATTGGCGGGCGAAGAGGTGTTCGCTGTCGCCGGAGTCTGGCGTCCGACCGAGGAATGGGGCCAGGCCTATTCGATGGTGATGGTCGATGGCTGCCCGCAGATGGCCGACGTACACGACCGCATGCCGGTCGTGCTCGCCCGTGAGAACTGGGACCAATGGATATCGGGTACGCCTGCTGATGCCTTCGCGCTGTGCCGGACATGCTCAAGTGAACTTGAGGTCGACCGCACCCCCGAGCGCTGGGCCGCCCGCCGCAGCTGACTTCGAGGGGAGGGGGGCTTGAGCGGGGGTCGGATCAACGACACCTGCGAGAGGACCTGGCCCATGGGCGACCGCGCTTCTGTTCACATTACCATCGGCGGCACCTTGCCGCGGGAAAACCTTGCCACCTTCGCCGCGCATGCGGCCGACTATGACCTGCGTACCGACTGGGATAGCGAGCCGTTCGATCCCGCCGCGCTCGTCGTAGGTGAGCCGCTCGAGCTCCACGGCACCGAGCTCAATGGCGGCCAGATCCCCGAGATCGATGCCTTCTGCTGCGAGCACGGCCTGCCGTTCCGCCGCTGGTCTGGCGGCTGCCTCGGCGCAGTCCTGCCTGAGATCGTTCTGTTCGAAGGCAGCGGGGCCATGCGCGATTACACGGCGAGCGAGGACGAATATGTCCTGTTCCCGCCGTCATGGATCAAGAGCTTCACCCGCCTGCGCGATCTGAAGCGCGCGTTGGCCCGCGCCGAGCTGACCATCCCGCCGTTCGTCCTGCTGTGAGAAAACGTGCCATGACCCACAGCCGCGATACGGCAGGCGCCGATCCGCGCGCTGCACTGCTGGCCCGCTTCCAGCTGTCGCGGGTGAGCGAAGCCTTTCACGACGACATGCTCGGTGTCCTGCCGCCGGTCCATATCCACGGCATGCCCGGGTTTCTGGTCAGCGAAGCCGTGACCGAGGATGTCCATGCCCAATTCGTCGAGCGCGGTGGCCGCTTCTACGGGGCCTATGTGGCGCTGCGCGATCCCGCGACCTGGATCACCGACGCGGCGATTCTCTCGTTCGAGGCCGCGCATCCCGACCCGCGGGTGCTGGACTGGTATCCGGACGATGCCGACGGCCATTGAGGGGAGGGGGGCTTGGAGCCGGTGTTCCACTGGGGAGACCAGCCATGCTTCGCTACTATTCCGGGATCGGCGCGCGCGCCGCGCCGCCCGAAGTGCTCAGCCTGATGACCCGCGCCGCCTTTGCGCTCACCAAGCGCGGCTATGTCCTGCGCTCGGGCCACGCGAGTGGAGCCGACAGCGCGTTCGAACGCGGCGCGGGGGACGCGGCGCAGATCTTCCTGCCAGGACCGGGCTGGCGCGGCTCGGAAAGCGTCTTTCATCCCGCTGCGCTCGGGGACGAACTCTGGGGCAGGGCGCGTGCGATCGCCGCCGCGCACCATCCGGCCTTTGCGGGTCTCTCGTCTTTCGTCCAGGCCTTGCACACCCGCAATGTCTTCCAGGTTCTCGGCCTAGCGCTCGACAGCCCTTCGGAATTCGTGCTGTGCTGGACCGCCGACGGTGAAGCCTCGGGCGGCACCGGCCAGGCGCTGCGCATCGCCGCGACACACGGCGTCCCCGTCTACAATCTCCAGCGAGACCGCGAGCGCGCGCACGTCGAGCGCTACCTGGTTCTCTGATCCTTCAACCCCGTGCGTTTGCGTCGTTCTTACCTGTGTCCCGGCGTCTT
>JAKOZI010000031.1 GCA_029780075.1 Pseudomonadota bacterium | reverse complement strand
GCCGATGCCGGCAGACTCCGCATGAGACCCGCGCGGGCGGCGCGTCAGCGCTGTGGTAGCCACGGTCGGCGATCGCCGAGCATGGCTTGCCGAGCCGGTTCGCAACGATGAATCACGCCCTGCTGTTCTCGGTATTCGTTGTTGCCTCGTGTGGTCTGGCTTACGAGTTGATCGCCGGGGCACTGGCGAGTTATCTTCTTGGCGATTCGGTCACCCAGTTCTCGACGGTCATCGGTAGCTATCTGTTCGCCATGGGCGTCGGATCGTGGCTGTCGCGCTACGTCGAAAGGCGACTGGTGGCACGCTTCATCCAGGTCGAATTGATGGTCGGCGTCTTCGGCGGCTTTTCGGCGGCAGGGTTGTTCTTTGTCTTCGCCTGGTCGTCGGCGCCCTTCAAGCTGGCGCTGTATCTGGCGGTAGTCGGCATCGGCGTGCTCGTCGGCCTGGAAATTCCGCTGATCATGCGCATTCTTGAACGCGATCTGGCGTTCAAGGATCTGGTCTCGCAGGTATTGACCTTCGATTACCTCGGCGCGCTCGCTGTTTCGATTCTCTTTCCTGTCGTGCTGGTGCCCCATCTGGGCCTGATGCGCAGTGCCCTGCTGTTCGGCCTGCTCAACGTTGCGGTTGCTCTCTGGGCCTGCTGGCTGTTTCGCGAGCAGTTGCGCAACGTCGGCTGGCTAGGCGTGCAAGGGGGGGCGTCGATGCTCGTGCTGTTGGCCGCTTTCGCTGCAGCCGGCGAGTTGACTTCTCTGGCCGAGGCTCATCTCTACGCCGATGACATCGTACATGCCGAGAGCACGCCGTACCAGCGGATCGTCGTCACGCGCTGGAAGGACGACCTGCGCCTGCATCTGAACAACAACCTGCAGTTCAGTTCGCGCGACGAGTACCGCTATCACGAAGCACTGGTGCATCCGGGGCTGTCCACTTTGCCGGCGGCGCGGCGCGTGCTGGTTCTCGGCGGCGGCGACGGTTTGGCCGTGCGGGAGATTCTCAAGTATCCGCAGATCGAGTCGGTGACGCTGGTCGACCTCGATCCGGCAATGACACGACTGTTTGCCAGCGCACCGCCGTTACGCAAGCTCAACGAGGATGCGCTACGTTCGAGCACGGTCAGCGTGGTCAATGCCGATGCGCTACAGTGGCTCGAGGACAACGACGATCTCTTCGATTTCGTCGTCGTCGATTTTCCCGATCCATCGAATTTTGCGATCGGCAAGCTCTACAGTGCTTCCTTCTATCGCCTGCTCGATAAACACCTGACGGCCAATGCGCTGGCGGTCATCCAGTCCACCTCGCCGCTCTACGCCCGGCAGTCGTTCTGGTGTGTGGTCACCACGCTGGAGAGTGTCGGGCTGCTCGTCACACCCTACCATGCGCTGGTGCCGTCCTTTGGTGAATGGGGTTTCGTGCTGGCGGGGCGACACGCGTATCGGCCACCGCCGGCGTACGCGGTGGTCACGCGCTTCCTGACGGCCGATACCACTCCGGCCCTGTTCCTGTTTCCCAAGGACATGGCGCGTGTCGAGACCGAGGTGAACCGTCTGAACAGTCAGGTGCTGGTGCGCTACTTCGAACAGGAGTGGCGGCAGGTGATTCGCTAGGGCATGGACCGCCGCGAATTCATGGCCTCTGCGGGGATCGCCGGTGCGGCCTCGCTGCTCGGCTGCCGCGGCACGCCAACGTCCCTGCCGCCAGGCGAACTGCTCGGAGCTTCGCTCGCCCTCGGGCATCGTTTGCCTGCGCATGACCTGGCGCCACCCGACAGCACGCAGCACGTCCCGGTGCTCATCGTCGGTGCCGGCATCGGCGGCCTTTCCGCTGGCTGGAAACTGGCCAAGTCGGGCTTCGCCGATTTCTTGATCGTTGACCTGGAGAGCGAAGCCGGGGGCAATTCACGGGCCGGTCGCAACACGATCAGCGCCTATCCCTGGGGCGCGCATTATCTGCCGCTACCGACGCGCGAAGCGACGGCGGTACGCGAGTTGCTCGCCGAACTGGGCGTGCTGCAGGGCGATCCGCGTGCCGTCAGGCCGAGCTATGACGAGCGCTATCTGTGCGCCACTCCGCAGGAGCGGCTCTATCGAAACGGCCGCTGGCAGGAAGGCCTGCTCCCTCAGAGCGGCGTCGGTGCCTCGGAACGCGGACAGTATCAGCGCTTTGCCGACCTGATGGCGGCTTTCCGGCGTCAGCGCGACACTCTCGGGCGGCGTGCCTTCGCCTTGCCCATGGCGTTGTCGAGCCGTTCGGCCGAACTGCTGGCGCTCGACCAGTTGAGCATGCGCGACTGGCTGCTGGCGCAGCGACTGGATTCACCGCATCTGCACTGGTACGTCAACTATGCCTGCCGCGACGACTATGGGGCGGGTAGCTCCGCGGTTTCGGCCTGGGCCGGTATCCATTACTTTGCCTGCCGCGACGGCGAGGCGCAGAACGCAGCCAGTGACAGCGTACTCACTGCGCCGGAAGGCAACGCCTGGCTGAGCAACGGGCTACTGCGATCGATCCGCGAACGTGTCGGGGCGCGATTGCTCACCGGCGCTCTCGCCTTCCGCGTTGCCGCCGGAAGCGCACCAGCGGCCGGCCGTCGTATCGAGGTTCACCTGTGGTTGCCCGACGAGCGTCGTACGCTGCGCGTACTCACCGAGCAGCTGATCTGGGCCGCGCCACTGTTCCTGGTGCCGAAAGTCTTCGCCGGTTACCCGGAGCTGAAGGTCGCCGCCGGCAGTTACAGCTACGCGCCCTGGCTGGTCGCCAACCTGACGCTGTCGCGCTTTCCGGACGACCGCGCCGGCGCCCCGCCGGCCTGGGACAATGTGCTTTACGATAGTCCCGGCCTCGGCTATGTGGTGGCTACACATCAACACCTGCGCGCCTGGCGCGGGCCGACCGTGCTCACCTACTACCGCGCCCTCGACGAGGTGAGCCCGCAGCAGGGCAGGGAGGCGCTGCGTGACGCAGCACGCGAAGTATGGGCGGAACAGATCCTGGCTGATCTGGAACGACCGCATCCCGATATCCGGCAGTTGACGACACGCCTCGACGTCTTTCGCAACGGGCATGCCATGGCACGGCCGGTTCCCGGCCTGATCTCTGGCGCAGCACGCCGGCGCTTTGCCGTCGACGGGACAAACCTGCGCTTTGCGCACGCCGATGTCAGTGGTTTTTCGTTGTTCGAAGAAGCGCAATACCGCGGTGTCCTGGCTGCCGAACGAACGCTGCGGCGTCTCGGTGCGCGCTTCACGTCTTCATTGGCGTAGATTGCCGGTGTTGTGCCAAAGCGACTCTCGCGCTGGCACAACACCGCCATTCCCAGGCTCGTCAGGTGCGCAGGAACTGCACCGCTTCGCGGAGCTGACGTGCCGTGTTGGCGAGGTCGTTGGCAGTGGCGGAAACCTGCAGCGCGGCGGTACTGTTCTCCTCGGCGCCGCTGGCCATGCGTTCGACCGCCAGAGCAATGTCGCCGCTGCCCTGGCGTTGCACGTCGAGCCCCTGCGCGATTGCCTGCATGTCGCTGACGAGCAGGCGGGTTTCCGCAGCGATGTCGTCCATTGTCGTCCTGGCACTGCGGACGGTATCGATGCTGATGCGGGCTCTGTCCGATCCCTCGCTCATTCCTTTGGCGGCGCCTTCGACGCCGGACTGGATCTGCGTGATCATCGCCGCGATGCGGTCGGTCGATTGCGCCGTGCGTTCAGCGAGCTTTCTTACCTCGTCGGCAACGACCGCAAAGCCGCGTC
The DNA here is from genome assembly GCA_029780075.1 of Pseudomonadota bacterium. GTDB lineage: Bacteria > Pseudomonadota > Gammaproteobacteria > Burkholderiales > Rhodocyclaceae > Accumulibacter. The sequence goes on along the minus strand of JAKOZI010000031.1, from coordinate 33,747 downwards.
CCTGCTCACCGGCACGGGCGGCTTCGATCGCCGCGTTCAGTGCCAGCAGGTTGGTCTGGTCGGCAATCTCGCGAATCACCCCGACGATGCCGGAAATCTCACGGGAATGTTCGCCCAGCCGCCGCATCGAATCGGCGGTTTCCTGCACGTCGGTCGCGAGTCGTTCCACGACCGTGGCGGTGGTGGAGATTTCCGTGCTTCCCTGATCGCAACGGGTTCCGGCCTGCTGCACCTTGCTCTTCGCCGCATCGGCCTGTGCCGCCATCACCGAGATGCCGCTCGACATCTGCTCCACCGTGGTGACCATGGCACTGACCGCGGAATTCTGGCGGTGCGTGCCGTCAGCGACCCCGGCAATGGTCTGCGAGAGTCGCATCGCCGAAGCACTCAGCGTTTCCGCCGCAGCGCGAATCTGCCGGACCGTCTGTGCCAGCTTTTCGCCGGTCGCGTCGATGGAACGGAGCAGTTCGCCAATTTCATCGGCGCGGCGGCTGACGCTCGTCTGGGGGGCGAGATCGCCGCTGGCCAGATCGCCGAGTCGTCGCTTCGCTTCACCAATGCCCTTCAGCAGCGAACGACTAAAGAGGTAGTTGCCTGCCGCAGCGACTCCGCCGCTAAACAGAAATACGGCCAGCAGTACCCATAGATCGTCGCGCAGGCCCGCGGCCGTCAATGCTTCGACCTCCTCCTGTTCTCGGGTACTCAGGGAGACCACGTCGTCGATAGCCTTCCGGTGCTCGGCATACTGTACTTCGAGCTGTTTCAGTGAGGTGCGCACAGCGGACTCGTCTCCGGCGTTCACCGCCGGAAGAAACTGCTGGTCCACGATCTCGAAAAACCGTATCGACGCTTTATGCGCGTCGTTCAGGAAGCGAGTCTTGATGCCCTCGGGCAACTGCTGCTCAAGCCAGAATTTGTGGCGTGTGTCGTAGTCCGTACGCAGTTGTCCGAGCCTGGCAAGCAGGGTGTCGCGCTCGGCCCGCCGGTCCGGATCAGACAGGTGCAGGGTCGTCAGGTACGACTCGATGATGTAGTTTGGCGGCGGCAGGATGTCCGCGACCAGGTCCTTGTAGAGGACGATGCGCAGATAATTGGGGCCGCCGACCTTGGTTTCGCTGATGGTGTGCGATGTCCAGGCGCCAAACAGCAGAAAGCCGCCGGCGAGGGAAATGGCCACCAGCAGCACTTGGGTGCGCAGGCTGAAACGGGTCATATCAGGTCTCCAGGGTTGGCTCCACCGCTTGATGTGAAGGGTTGGACTGGTCACGGATAGCGTCCACAGACATCCGCGAAGGCCCGTGCCACGCGGCCGAGCAATGACTGTTGCCACCCCGACGTTCAGAAACGCGCCGTTGGGACAAGGCACAGCGAAAAAAGTACCGGCAGTGCCACCATCAACTCACTGCATTGGCATGATCCGCGGACTCGATCGGCCGCCCGACGCCGCCGCAGTTTGACTCTACCGGTGATGGGGACTATATTAATGACCGTTCGGTCATTAGCGTTGCCTGATGAGTTCTGCCGCCTCCCAATCTGTTTCAAACCTTTTGCCAGCCGAGCGCACGACGCGTCGCCGTCGCAAGGACGCCCGCCCCTCCGAACTCACCGCGGCGGCACTCGAACTCTTTGTCGAACAGGGTTTTGCCGCCACCCGGCTCGACCATGTCGCTGCCCGCGCTGGCGTTTCAAAGGGCACCCTATACCTTTATTTTAACAGCAAGGAAGCGCTGTTCAAGGCGGTCGTCGAAGACGGCATGGTGGCCGCGCTGGTCGCAGCCGAGCAGCATTTGTCGGATCACCACGGCTCGGCGACAGAACTGCTGCAGCAGTTGCTGCGCGGCTGGTGGGAGCAGATCGGGAGTACGTCGATGGCCGGCGTGAGCAAGTTGATCATTGCCGAATCCAGGAACTTTCCCGAACTCGCCGAATACTATCGCGAGCGAGTGATCCGGCGTGGCAGGGCACTGCTGCGCAGCGCCCTGCAGCGCGGGATCGACGCCGGCGAGTTTCGCCCGGTCGACGTCGAAGCGACCGTCGACGTGATCATCGCACCGTTGCTGATGTTGGCGATCTCGCGTTTTTCGTTACGTCTGTGCGGTCAGGAGGTGGCCCCCGAGGCCTACCTCGATGCGTATCTTGCCTTGCTGTTGCATGGACTGAGTCGGGGCGAGGGAGCGCGATGAATGTGCCTGCCGCGCGCAAGTTCGTTCGGCTGCTGCCGGCACTGTTGCTCCTTCTTGGCGGTTGCGGCAAGGCGCCGCTACCGCCAGAGCCGGCGCGGCCGGTACTGACGCAAGTCGTTGGCGATAACGCGGGTGACGAATTGCTCAGTTACTCGGGTGAGGTACGCTCGCGCTACGAAACGCCGCTTGCCTTCCGCATCGCCGGCAAGATCACTGCCCGGTTGGTTGACTCGGGTGCCGTAGTCAACGCGGGTCAGGCCCTCGCCCGGCTCGACCCGGCGGACGCGAGGCTGTCGGCGACGGCGGCGGCGGCACAGTTGGAACTTGCCGAGGCCGACCTGCGCCGCTTCCGGAACCTGCAGGCGAAGCACTTCGTCAGCCAGGCCGCTCTCGATGCCCGGGAGACGGCTTTCAAGGCAGCACAGGCGCAGGCCGATCTGGCACACAATCAGGCTTCTTATACGGTCCTGCGGGCCGAGCAGGCGGGTATCGTGGGACTGGTGGCGGTCGAAGTCGGACAGGTCGTGGCGGCGGGGCAGACCGTCATGCGGTTGGCGCGCGCGGACACCCTCGAAGTCGCGATCGCCATCCCCGAATCGCGGATGGCCGAGTTACGCGCGCTCGGGGCGGCCACGGTCGAGCTATGGGCCGATCGTCAGGCCAGCTACGCCGGACTGCTCCGCGAAGTGTCGCCGGTTGCCGACCCGGTAACCCGTACCTACGCGGCAAGGGTGTCGATACGTCACCCCGACGCCAGGGTGCTGCTGGGGATGACGGCGACGGTGCGCTTTCTTCGCCGCGGCGGCAACACCCGCCTGACGGTTCCGCTGACGGCGATTTTTCAACACCAGGGTGGCCCGGCGCTATGGGTGGTCGGATCCGATCAGACGGTCGTCTTGCGACCGGTTTCTGTCGCCGCATACCGGGAAGACACGGCCGTGCTCGATGGCGGTGTACAGGCTGGCGAGAGAATCGTTGTTGCCGGGGTCCACAAGCTGAGCAGTGGCGAGCAGGTGCGCGTCATCGACCCGGCGAAGCCGCTTGCCGAGCCGCAGCCGCAGAGTGATCAGTCCGACGCAGCCGCGCGATGACCCTCCCGAATCTTTCCGAATGGGCGTTGCACCACCGCTCGCTGGTCGCCTACCTGATTGTCGTGTTGATGCTTGGCGGGGTACTGTCGTACTTCCGGCTGGGTCGTGCCGAGGACCCGGACTTCACCTTCAAGGCCATGGTTGTGCGTACGCTATGGCCGGGTGCCACCGCCCACGAGGTCGAACTGCAGGTCAGCGAACGCATCGAGAAGCGACTGCAGGAGGTGCCCTGGGTCGACGTGCTGCGTTCGCAGACACGCTCCGGTGAGTCGCTGATCATCGTTCTCCTCCGGGACGACACGCCGAAAAAAGAGGTTGCGGAAACCTGGTACCAGGTTCGCAAAAAGATCGGCGACATGCGCCACACCCTGCCGCAAGGCGTGCAGGGTCCGTTTCTCAACGACGAATTCGGCGAAACCTTCATCACCATCTACGCCCTGACCGGCGACGGCTTTGACCTCGCGGCGCTGCGTCACGCGGCCGACGGCATCGCCCGCGAGCTGCGGCAGGTACCGGACGTCAAGAAAATCGAACTGATCGGTGTGCAGGAGGAAAGGATCTACATCGAGGTATCGCAGGCCAAGCTGGCGACGCTGGGGCTGAACCCGCTGGCGATTTTCGAGGCGCTACAAAAGCAGAACGCGATGACTCCGGCCGGCTTTTACGAGACGCCGTCCGACCGCGTGCGCCTGCGCGTATCCGGGGATTTCAGGTCCGTCGCCAGCATTCGCGAAATCGGCATCCAGGCGGACGGCCGGCAGTTCCGGCTGGGCGACATCGCGACCATCCACCGGGGCTTTGCGGAACCCCCGGCGCCGCGCATGCGCGTGCAGGGTCAGGACGCGATCGGCATTGCCATCGCCATGAACCGGGGCGGCGACGTGATCCGCCTGGGCGACCGCCTGCATGCGGAAGCCGAACGCCTGCAGAAGCAGTTGCCGCTGGGAATCGATCTGCACGTGGTCGCCGATCAACCGCAGATCGTGCGACAGTCGATGAACCTCTTCATGTCCTCGCTGGCCGAAGCGGTCCTGATCGTCCTGACGGTGTCCTTTCTGAGCCTCGGCATGCGCACCGGTGCCGTGGTGGCGTTGTCGATTCCGCTGGTGCTGGCGATCACCTTTCTGCTGATGGCCGTGTTCGGGATCGATCTGCAGCGGATTTCACTCGGTGCGCTGGTGATTGCTTTGGGCCTGCTGGTCGACGATGCGATCATTGCCGTCGAGATGATGGTCGTCAAGATGGAACAGGGGTGGGATCGCTTCCGGGCGGCGACCTTCGCCTACACCTCGACGGCTTTTCCGATGTTGACCGGTACCCTGATTTCGGCCATCGGCTTCATGCCGGTTGGTCTCGCAAAGTCGGGTGCCGGCGAATACACTTTTTCGATATTCGCGGTAGTCAGCATCGCCCTGCTGGTGTCATGGCTGGTGGCCGTGCTGTTCACCCCCTATCTGGGCGATCTGTTGCTGGATGCCGAAAAGCTGCGCAGGAAGGCTTTGCAGCACGGCGACGACACCTATGGCACGCCATTCTATCGCCGCGTGCGCGGTACCATCGAATGGTCGCTGCGGCATCGCTGGACGGTGATCGCGGCCACCGCCATCGTGTTCGTGGCGTCGCTGCTGGTACTGACCCTGGGCGTGCAGAAACAATTCTTTCCGGCGTCCAGCCGCCCCGAGTTGCTGGTCGATCTGTGGTTGCCGAACGGCGCGTCCCTGAAGGCCACCGAAGCGGTGGCCCGGGAAGTCGAGCGAACGCTTGCCGAGCCGGAAATGAGCCAGTCGATCAAGTATTTCGCGAGTTACCTCGGCAACAGTAGCCCACGTTTCTACCTGCCCCTGGACCAGCAATTGTTCAACGACAGTTTTGCGCAATTCGTCGTCACGACCCATGGTATCGAGGCGCGCGAGGCGCTCAAGCGACGGCTGGAAGACCGCTTCGCCGATGCGGCAGGCCAATGGAGCGGTCTGCGTACGCGTGTGCTGCGTCTTGAGAACGGCCCGCCGGTCGGTTTTCCGGTGGTCTTCCGCGTCTCCGGAGACAATCTCGCCGAACTGCGCCGGGTTGCCGCGGAAGTCGCCATCGTCATGCGTGCCAACCCGCACCTCAAGGAGGTCAACTTCGACTGGAACGAGATGGGCAAGGCGATCCGCATCGACATCGACCAGGACCGCGCCCGTGCACTGGGCATCAGTTCGCAGGAACTCGCGACCTTCCTCGATGCGATGCTCACCGGTGTCGCCGTGACGCAGATGCGCGAAGGCGACCAGCTGATCGACGTGGTGGCGCGCGCCGTCGGTGACGAGCGCGCAGGCATTGGATCTCTGGCCGACGTCAATGTCCACACCCGCAGTGGACGGTATGTGCCGCTCGCGCAACTCGCGACGATCAGCTACGGACTCGAAGATGGCCTGATTGCTCGGCGCAATCGGCTGCCGACGGTGAGCGTGCGCGCCGACATCCGTGACCACATGCAGGCCCCCGCAGTGACCGCGCAGATCGATCCGCAGCTCGATACCTTGCGGGCCGGACTGCCACCCGGTTTCCGTATCGAGGCCGGTGGGGCGACCGAAGAGTCGGCAAAAGGCGAGAATTCGATCAAGGCGGTGATGCCGCTGATGCTGGTTGGCGTGATTACCTTGCTGATGATCCAGTTGCAGAACATCGGCCGGATGCTGCTCGTTCTCGTCACCGCACCATTGGGGCTGATCGGCGTTGCGCTGGCGCTGCTGATCTTCGACGTGCCCTTCGGCTTCGTCGCCAATCTCGGGGTCATCGCGCTGTCCGGGATGATCATGCGCAACTCGGTGATTCTCGTCGATCAGATCGAACAGGACGAAAAGGCCGGCAAGCCTGCCTGGGAGGCGATCGTCGGATCGACCGTGCGGCGCTTCAGGCCGATCATGCTGACCGCCGCGGCGGCGATCCTGGCGATGATTCCGCTGACCCGCAGCGTCTTCTGGGGGCCGATGGCGGTGGCGATCATGGGCGGCCTGATCGTCGCCACGTTGCTCACCTTGCTGTTCCTGCCGGCGCTGTATGCTGCGTGCTACCGGGTCGGATCGGTCGCTGCCGGTGCTATGGCGCGCCCCGGCTGAGACGAGTGTCTTTTCGGAAAATGTTGTGAACTCTTCCGCATCTTCATGCAGCGACAGCCAGCCACTTCAGCACGGCCGCATACAAGGCGTCGGGATTGACCGGTTTCGACAGAAAATCGCACATGCCTGCCTGCAGGCAACGCTCACGATCCTCGGCAAAGCCGTTGGCGGTCAGCGCGACGACCGGGGTGCGCGCATGCCGCGGCAGGCGGCGTATACGTCTGGTTGCGTTCAGCCCGTCCATCATGGGCATTTGCATGTCCATCAGGATGAGACTGTAGTCATGGCTCGCGGCCAGGTCTGTCGCCTGGATACCGTCGGCCGCAACATCGACGCACAAGCCGGCTTCCTCCAGCAGAAATCGCGCTACTTCCAGGTTGATCGGTTCATCTTCGACCAGCAACAGGCGATAACCACTGAAATCCCGCGCCAGCCTGGCGGAGAGATCCTCGTCGGGTTGTTCGTCGGCAGCGCTCTGAATTGAAGCCGATTGCACAGCGAGGCGCGCGGTGAACCAGAAGGTACTACCCTTGCCCGGCGTGCTGGACACGCCCGCTGTCCCTCCCATCAGATGGGCCAGTTGACGCGTCATGGCCAAACCAAGGCCCATGCCACCGAACTGGCGCGTGCTGGAATTGTCGGCTTGCTCGAAATCCCTGAACAGGCGGTCGATGGTCTCGGCCGGGATGCCGATCCCGGTATCCTCGACCTCGAAGCGAACGACGACGCTCTCCGGGGTGTGTTCGATGACTCGTGTGCGCAGTGTCACCGAACCAGTCGCAGTGAATTTCACCGCATTAGTGGCGTAATTGAGCAGTGCCTGTCGTAAGCGGGTCGGATCGCCGATCAGCGGGACGGATAAGGGCTCCAAATCCAGACCGATGTGCAGGTGTTTCGCCTGCGCCTGTTGGGCGATCATGTCAACGATACTGGCCACTACGGCGTCGAGGCGGATCGGTGTTATTTCCAGTTCCATCCGGCCCGCTTCGACCTTCGATAGGTCGAGGATCGAATTGATGATCTCCAGCAGATGCCGGCTGGCGCCATCCAGGGTGTCGAGCCAGCCGGCCTGTCGCGCGCTGACTCCGCCGCTGCTCACCAGATGAGCCATCCCCGAGATGGCGTTGAGCGGGGTACGGATCTCGTGACTTATATTGGCCAGGAAGGCGCTCTTGGCCCGGTTGGCCGCCTCGGCCTGGTCCTTGGCCAATGACAGCTCCGCTGTGCGGGTCCGCACCAGATCCTCGAGATGCTCACGGTGCCGTTGCAATTCCTGGTTGGCCTTCTGCAGCCGAACCTGGGCGAGCCCCATCTCGCCGATTATCTGGGCGAGCCGGGTCAGGAAGTTCATCATCGAGCGCACTTGCCGTTCGGTGAAGATCGGCGCTTCGGCCAGCGCCGCAAGATAAGCCGTCTCGTCGAAGCCGAATTCCTTGGCCTGGCACCGGAACCAGGTGGTGTCCGGCGCTTCGAAGAAGAACTGGCCGGTAAAAAAGTTGGCGACGTGCTCGCCACCGACATGGATGGGCACCGCGACGTCGACCAGACCATTCTGACAGCGATAGACGTTGTAGGACTCCCCTTCGCGCAGGCACCCGGCAAGGACGGTATCGCTCTGGCGACAGCGCGATTCCGTCTGGGGATTCACCCTGTGGAACTGGGTGCAAATCCGTTGCCACCCCGTGGCAGCGAGGATGTTTCCCTCCAGATCAAGGATCGCCGTCACCGCTCCGGTCAGCGCCGTGAAGCTCTCGCACAGCGCCTGTAACTCGCCAATGTCCACCAAGTCCTGGAATTTCATTGTATTCATGTGTGTCCTGGCGGTGTGCAAAGATATCTCTGATGAGTGTTCCTGCGGATATTCTACGTCCAGCCCATCACTGGGGGTGAGGCGCGGGTCCCACGACAGACTTGATGTCGTGCAAGGCTGCCAACACCTCCGCGATGGTCATCTGGATCGCGTCGCGCCGGACGCCAGGGTCATTTTCTGCCGTCAGCAACTGCTCCAGACGCAAGGCACGCTCGGCAATGAACGCCAGACCAAGCGTGGCGGCCGAGCCCTTCAGGCTGTGCGCCATCCGTCCTGCCGCCGCCTGATCGCCGGCATCCAGCACCTGTGTCATCTCCAGCATCTGCAGGCTCTGGCGGTCGACCAGCTGGCGCACCAGGGCAAGGTATTTATCGGTCTTGCCCCTGAGCATGGCCAGGCCGGCGTTGACATCGATCCCGTCTCGAGTCCGTAGCGCCAGAATTACAAGCGCATCGTCGGATGCGTCGAACACTCGCTGATTCTGGACAGGGGCCAGCGCGCGTTCACCACGCACGGTTGGTGCGAGCCAGTGCAGTATTGTTGCATAGAGCAGGCCGGGCTCGACCGGCTTGGTCAGGACATCGTTCATGCCCGCCTCCAGGCAGGCACGGCGGTCCTCGGCGAAAGCGTTGGCGGTCAGGGCGATGATCGGGCGGTCAGCCCACTGGGGCAGGCCGCGAATCAGACGCGTGGCCTCGATCCCGCCGATTTCCGGCATCTGCATGTCCATCAGGATCAGGTCGAAGGTCTGCTGGCGGGCCCGCTCGACGGCCTCGCGACCGTTCGCGGCGACCGCCACGTCGATGCCGACGGCGTGCAACATCTCGAGGACAACCTCGACATTGATGGGATTGTCTTCGGCGAGCAGGAGGCGCGCGCCAAGATGCCGGGTGCTCAGGCGCGACTCGGCATCGCCCTGAATGCCGGTCGGAACCAGGATCGGCATCGGACCATGTCCGCACTGCAGCGGCACGCTGAACCAGAAGGTGCTGCCCACCCCAGGGGTACTGTGCAGACCAACATCTCCACCCATCAGTTCGACCAGGCGCCGCGTCAGCGCAAGTCCGAGCCCGGTGCCGCCGAACCTGCGCGCGGTGGAGCCTTCGGCCTGCTCGAACGCCTGGAACATACGCGTCTGCTGTTCGGGGGTGAGACCGATGCCGGTATCCTCGACCTCGAAGCGGATCTGGAGCGCGGCATCCTGTTCCCGCAGCAGTAGCGAGCGCAAACAAATCTTGCCCCGTTCGGTGAACTTGACCGCATTGCTGGCAAAGTTGAGGAGTGACTGCCGCAGTCGGGTAACGTCACCCCACAGCCAGAGCGGCACTCCGTCGGTGTCGACCTCGAGAGTCAACCCCTTGTTGGCGGCTGCATCCCGGACAATGGAGGCGACGTTGTCGAGCACCGCCGAGAGGTGGAAGCTGGTGTGCTCCAGATCCATGCGACCGGCCTCGATCTTGGACAGGTCGAGAATGTCGTTGATCAGCGAGAGCAGGTGGCGTCCGGCGACCTCCATCTTGGTCAACCGTTCGAGTTGTACCGACGAGGGATCTTCCTTCTTCAGCAGAAAATTGAGTCCGAGGATGGCGTTCAGCGGGGTGCGGATCTCGTGACTCATGTTGGCCAGGAACTCGCTCTTGGCGGCGCTGGCCGCTTCGGATGCCTCCTTGGCTTGGCGCAAGGCCGCTTCCGCATCCTTGCGGCGCGCGATGTCGGACATGAAAGCGATGAGCTTGGGGGGCGTCACCCCGTTACCGGCGTGATAGTAGATGTTCATCTCGACCGGGAGTCGACGGTTGTCCTTGGTCAGTTGCTCGGTCTCGAACTGGAGATGCCCGCGCTCCCGGATCTGCCGAGTGATCTGGGCGAAGGCCTCCGGAGGGAAGTTCGGGTCGATGTCCCACACCCGCAGTTGCAGCAGTTCATCGAGACTGTAGCCCAGGAACTCGGCCGAGAATCGGTTGGCATGGATGAAGCGGCCGGTCGCGAAGTCGGCCCAGGTGATGCCGATTCCGACGCTGTCCAGCGCGAACTGGGTATCGATCAACTGGGCATTCGCCGCTTGCAACTCACGGGTGCGCTCTCGCACGCGTTGCTCCAGTTCGCTGTTAAGCCGTCTGAGCGCGTCCCATGCAGCCCTGAGCGCCGACACATCGATACCGACGCCGACCAGCACGGGTTGCCCACCCATCTCGATCCGTCGGTTATTGAATAAGAACGGGATGCGTCGGTCGTTGTCGATGACCAGGCTGGCTTCAACCTCGACCTTCGCGCCGGTAGTGAAGGCCTCGACGATACGTTCGTGGATCACTCGCCGGTCATCGCCTTCAAAGAAGTCGAGCGCATTAATCCCCTTGATGTCCTCGGGCGAGCGCTCCATGAGGCGTTCGAAGGTCTGATTCCAATAGTGCAGACATCCGTTATGGTCGAGCGTGTAACAGATGCCGGGAATCGCTTCCATGATGGTGGCGCGCAACTGGCGCTCTTCCCGCAGCGCAGCCTCTGACGCCTTTCGTTCGGTCAGGTCGTGCCAGATGGCGTTGACCAGGGTGCGACCACCGATCCTGAGGACGCGGTAGCTGATCCAGCAGTCGCGGGTCGAACCGTCCCGATGACGCTGGCGGATCTCGAAATGGCCTTTGCCACGCGCCAGGGTTGCGGCCATCAGCGCCCGCAGCTGATCCGGGTCATGGTCGGCCGGCAGGTCGAACAGCTTGAGTCTGGCGAACGCGTCGCGGTCATGGCCCAGCATCTGACAAGCGGCGTCGTTGAACTCGACGAAATCGTATGTCTCCGGGTCAATCAGGACGATGCCGTCGCTCGCCTGGCCGACGATCGAAGAATAGATCTCCTCACGTTCGCGCAATGCCTCGAATGCTTCGTGCTGACGGCTGATGTCACGGGCGATGCCGAGAACCCCGATCAGCTTGCCTTCGGTGCTCTTCATCGGCGTCTTGATGGTCTCGAACAGGCCGTGATAGCCATCCGCTGCGAAAGTTAACCACTCCTCGTTCATGCGCGACCCGTCAGTCTCAACCGCGAGGTGGTCATTGTTGCGGAAGAATTCCGCAAGCTCCCTGTCCATGAAGTCATAATCGGTCTTGCCGACGATCTCGTTCTCGGGATGGCCGAAGAAGCGCTCGAATTTGGAATTGCAGGCCAGATAGACGCCGTCCAAGTCTTTCAGCCAGATAAGGTCGGGGATGGTATCAAACAGAGTGAGGAGAAAGGTTTGCTTGTCGGCCAGTGCCTCGGCTTCACGCCTGGCAGCCGACAAGGCGAGGTCACGTTCGGCAAGAGCCTGTTTCAGGCGCTCGTCGGCGGTGGACAAGCGGTCGATATGTGATCTGATTCGGGCAACGAAATAACCGACGCAGATGAACAGAATCGTTGCCTCGCCGGCGTTGTAGACGTGTAACCCAACCGAATAGCCCGCCCCGAGACCATAGGTATGCGCGCTCGAACGAATGATGCCAGCGGCGAGGGCGAGTACCAGAGCCATGCGCTCGCCGGAGAACCATGCCGCCAAGGACAATGGCAAGATATAGAAGACCTCGAATAAGGGGGCTGTTCCCGTGTTCAGGTCGACATAGGCAGCAACGCACTCTGCCACGATTGCCAGCAGGATGGCGATGCGTGCACCAGGTTGCCTGCGTTCTCGCGCTGGAGGCATCTTCGACTGTTCCACTTACCCTCCCTTGAACCACCGTTGCATGAACCGTTGGCGTTGGGTAGTATCCATTGGGCGGGCGTTATGATGTTGGACTCGAAAACCGTATCATGCCAGAAGTGGCCGCCCACCCCCTCGGTTCTTAGCCCCCTGCAGCGAAAAATCAGCCTTGCAGAGCGAGTTCTGCAAGAGGCTCATGAGGCAAGGCGCAAGCGATCGGGCCTGGGAGGAGCAAAATTTCCGTTGTTTATGGAGGGATTCCCGTGAATGGATTACTCAAGCTCTCAAGCCTGATCGATGGGCTTACCGAGCGCGTCGGCAAGGCGATCATCTGGCTGGTTCTGGTCGTCACGCTGATCGGTGCCGGCAACGCCGTCATGCGCTACGTCTGGAATTACAGTTCGAATGCCTTTCTCGAAATCCAGTGGTACCTTTTTTCGGCGATCTTCCTTTTTGGTGCCGGCTATACGCTGATGCGCAACGAGCATGTGCGCATCGATCTCATTTCGGGCCGTTTGTCCCCGCGTGGACGGGCCTGGATCGATATCTTCGGAATCATCTTTTTCCTCCTGCCGATGGCCACTGTCATCATGTACCTTTCATGGCCGATCTTTCTGTTGGCATTGGCCAACAACGAACAGTCGAGCAATGCCGGCGGCCTCACGGTGTGGCCGGTGCGCCTGCTGGTGCCGATCGGTTTCTTCCTGCTGGTGATCCAGGGGATCTCGGAGCTGATCAAGCGCATCGGTTTTCTCCAGGGTCTTTGTCCTGACACGACCGCGAAAGGGCACAAGCCGACTCCCGAAGAAGAACTCGTGCTGGCCATCAAGGCCCAGAAGGGAGAACTGTGATGGCCGAATTCATGATCGCCAACATGGCGCCGATCATCTTCGTCTCGATGGTCCTTTTCCTGCTCGTCGGTTTCCCGGTGTCCTTCGCGCTGGCGGCCAACGGCATCTTCTTTGCTCTCGTCGGTATCGAACTCGGTCTGCTCGGGCCGCAACTGTTCCAGGCGCTGCCGGACCGCATCTTCGGCATCATGAGCAACGACACCTTGCTGGCCATCCCCTTCTTTACCTTCATGGGTCTGATTCTCGAACGCTCGGGCATGGCCGAGGATCTGCTCGACACCATCGGCCAGCTTTTCGGGCCGCTGCGCGGCGGTCTCGCCTTCGCGGTGATTTTTGTCGGAGCGTTGCTCGCCGCCACCACTGGTGTGGTTGCCGCTTCGGTGATCTCGATGGGTCTGATTTCGCTGCCGATCATGCTGCGCTACGGCTACGACACCAAGCTGGCCACCGGCGTCATTGCCGCATCGGGAACGCTGGCGCAGATCATTCCACCGTCGCTGGTGTTGATCATCATGGCCGACCAGCTCGGCAAGTCGGTTGGCGACATGTATTCCGGCGCTTTCATCCCCGGTTTGACGCTGACCCTGTTCTACGTCGGCTATGTCGTTCTGGTCGCCATCTTCAAGCCCCGCTGGGCGCCAGCACTGCCGCCAGAGGCGCGTACGCTGCGTGGTGCTCGGCTATTCCTGCGCGTGTTGACGACGCTGGTGCCTCCCCTGCTGCTGATCTTCCTGGTGCTGGGGACGATCTTTCTCGGCATCGCCACGCCGACCGAAGGCGGCGCGATGGGGGCGACCGGCGCGCTGATCATGGCCCTGGCGCGCAAGCGCCTGACCTGGAGCCTGCTCAGGCAGGCCATGGAAACGACCGCCAAGCTGACCACCTTCGTGGTCTTCATCCTGGTCGGCGCGCGGGTATTCTCGCTGACCTTCTACGGCGTCGATGGCCATAAATGGGTCGAGCACCTGCTGACGGGCCTGCCGGGTGGCGAGGTCGGTTTCCTGATCGTGGTCAACGTGCTTGTCTTCCTGCTGGCCTTTTTCCTCGACTTTTTTGAACTGTCGTTCATCGTCGTGCCGCTGCTCGGACCGGTGGCACAGGCCCTGGGTATCGACCTGATCTGGTTTGGCGTCCTGCTGGCGGTGAACATGCAGACCTCGTTCATGCACCCGCCCTTCGGCTTTGCGCTCTTCTACCTGCGTTCGGTGGCACCGGCCTCGGTCAAGACCACCGACATCTACTGGGGGGCGATTCCCTTCGTCTGCATCCAGATCATCATGGTCGGGCTGTTGATCTTTTTCCCGCAACTGGTGACCTTTGGTCTCGACAAGGACGTCAAGGTCGATCTCGATTCAGTGCAGATCGACATGCCGACCTCCGACTACGGCACGCCACCGACTCCGGCGGGACAGGAAAACCCGCAAGGGTCGCCAGCCGATGCCGACGACGCGGCCACCAAGGCGATTCGCGAGGCGATGAAACAGGATCAGGCCAAGTAGCCGGCGTGTAAGGGATAAATGAAAACGGAGGCCGAGGCCTCCGTTTTTTCCGGTCTGCCGCAAGTCGAAACATTTGCGGGGTCGGGGTCCTTCTCGCGTGAAGCGCTTAACGCTTGCTGTACATGTAGTTCGTGTAAGCGCCCTCGGCAAGGCGCATCCAGAGGTTCTGATCGTCCATGAACTTCTTGTAGTCGTCGTAAATCTTCTTGAAGCCGGGATTCGCCGCCGACGTTTCCGCATAGAGCTCCATCGCCGCCTTGTAGCAAGCGTCCATGACTTCCTTGGGGAACTGCTTCAATTGCGTGCCGGAACCCACCAGTTGCTTGAGCGCGGTGGGGTTCTTCGAATCGTACTTGGCGACCATATCGACGTGCGCGTCGGCACAGGCGATCTGCATGATGGTCTGGTATTCCTTGGGCAGTTCGGCCCATTTCTTGCTGTTGATGTAGGCCGTCACCTGCGGCCCGCCTTCCCACCATCCCGGGTAGTAGTAGAACTTGGCCACCTTGTTGAACCCCAGTTTCTGGTCATCGTAGGGACCAATCCACTCGGCGGCGTCGATCGTGCCCTTTTCCAGAGCCGGATAGATGTCGCCGCCAGGAATCTGCTGTGGTACCGCGCCCAGTTTGCTGATCACCGCTCCGGCAAAGCCGCCGATGCGGATCTTGAGACCTTTGAGGTCGGCAACCGTCTTGATTTCCTTGCGATACCAGCCGCCCATTTGAGTCGTGGTGTTGCCGCAGGGGATGGTCACGATATTCGACTTGGCAAACAATTCGCCGATCAGTTTGGTGCCGTTACCGTAGCGCATCCAGGCGTCCATCTGGCGGTTGGTCATGCCGAAGGGAATTGCCGTTTCGAGTGCGTACGAGGGGTCCTTGCCGAAGAAATAGTAGGAGACGGTATGCCCCATCTCGACCGTACCATCCTTGACGGCATCGAATACCGCCGGTCCGGGGACGATTTCCCCACCGGCGAAGACCTGGATCTGAAACTTGCCGCCAGTGGCTTCAGCAACCCGCTTGGCCATGTGTTCGGCACCACCGTAAATGGTGTCGAGGCTCTTCGGAAAGCTGGATGCCAGACGCCACTTGATGGTCGGGGCATTCTGGGCAATCGCGGGCATGGCCATGCTGCCAACGGCGAGGCCGGCACCAGCATTCTTCAAGAACGAACGTCTTTCCATTATTTGTCTCCTCCGGTTTCTTGTCAAAAAGTTGCCGAAGGATTATAGCGAAACAAATTCCAGGTGGAAAAAGGATTTGGTCAGTCGGGTCATGTCGATGCCGACCTAGTCGCCGGCCACTCTCATCTGCTCAATCAGGATCGAACCGACCTGTTTCGAGCCACGGACCAGGACGTCGTTGCCGACCGCTGCGACGTTCCTGAACATGTCGCGCAGATTGCCGGCAATGGTGATGCCTTCCACAGGGTGCGCGATTTCTCCCTTTTCGACCCAGAAGCCGGCAGCCCCGCGCGAATAGTCACCGGTCACGTAGTTGACGCCGTGCCCAAGCAACTCCGTGACCAGCAGGCCGCGCCGCATCTTCTTGAGCAGCCCCTGCAGATCGCGTTTGCCTGGATGAACGATGAGGTTGTGGCAACCGCCAGCATTCCCGGTGGTCTGCATGCCGAGCTTGCGAGCGCTGTAAGCGCTCAGGAAGTAGCCCTGGAGCCTTCCGTCGACCAGGACCTCACGGTCATGCGTCAGCACTCCGTCACTGTCGAAGTAGCTGCTGGCGAGACCGCGCTGCAGATGCGGCCGCTCGCTGATCTGCACCCTTTTCGAGAAGACTCGTTTACCGAGGCTGTCGACCAGGAAGGAAGTCTTTCGGTACAGGCTGCCACCGCTTGCCGCGTGCACGAAGTTGCCGATCAGCGAAGAGGCGAGCGGCGCCTCGAAGAGCACCGGTACCCGACAGGTCTTGATCTTGCGCGCACCCAGACGCGACAGCGCGCGCCGCGCCGCGTGCTCGCCAATCGACTCGGGTGAGCCGATGGCCAGTGGGTCGCGTGCCGTCGAGTACCAATCATCGCGCTGCATGTTCTGGTCCTTGCCGGCGATCACCGAACACGCCAGGTAGTGGCGCGAAGTCGGGTAACCTCCCATGAACCCGAGGCTGTTCGCCGAGACAAACTGTCCTTCCTGAATCGATAGCGTTGCTCCCTCCGAGTTGCTGATCTTCGGGCTCACCGCAAACGCCGCCTGCTCGCAACGCCGGGCCAGGTCGACGGCCGCTTCCACCGAGAGCAGCCAGGGGTGATAGAGGTCGAGATCCGGGAGATGCCGGGTGTCGACAGCCAGCAGTTCGGCGTCGGGCAAACCCGCACACGGATCGGCGGCGGTAAAGCGGGCGATATTGAGCGCCGCGTCGACGGTCTCGCGCAAGGCGTTTGGAGAAAAGTCGGAGGTACTGGCGTGTCCCTTCCTCTGACCCAGGTAGACCGTCACCGCAAGGGACTTGTCACGGTTGTATTCGATGGTTTCGATCTCGGCACAACGGACCGTCACCGACTGCCCGAAGCCGTCCGAGACGTCGACCTCGCAGGCGCTCGCCCCCTGTTTGCCGGCATGAGCAAGGACATCACGCGCCAACTCCTGCAGCGTTTCGAGACGGTGACTGAAGCGTGACTCGGTAGTGGCGATGGTGGCTGAACGGGACATGAGGGCGGTGGCCAAAGGCAAAAGCCGCTATCATAGCAGTTCCCCGGAAGGCCCCTGTTGCCGCATTGCGCGCTGACCGTTGCACCTGTCACAGCGAAAGACGAACTGCAAGCCGATGAGTATCCCTGACGAAGAGCAAGCACCGCCGTCGAAGACGCAGCGCAAGCGGGCCATGGCGGAGTTGCAGGCGCTCGGCGAGGAACTGGTTGAATTGAGCAGCGATCGTCTGCGCAAGATCGACCTCCCGGAAGACCTGCGCACGGCGGTACGTGACGCCCAGCGCATGCTCCGACACGACGATGCGCGGCGCCGGCAGATGCAATACATTGGCCGCCTGATGCGGGACGTGGACCCGCAACCGATTCGGGCGGTTCTGGCGGTCGTTCGCGGCGAATCGGCAGACGAAACGGCGAAACTGCACCGTATCGAAAGGCGGCGAGCCGAATTCCTGGCGGACGAGAAGGTCCTGCACGAGATTGCCGCCACAGCGCCGTCGATTGACCTGCAACACTTGCGCGCACTGCGCCGGGCGGCGCTGCTCGAGCAGGCACAGGGCAAGCCGCCGCGCAGTTACCGGGCGATCTTTCAGCTTCTCAAGGAAATCGAACAGGGCGGCGCCACGGCAGACAGCGGAGTTGAAGATGACCACGACTGACGAACTCCTGATCGGCCTCGTATCGATCAGCGACCGCGCTTCACAGGGGGTCTATGTCGACCAGGGTATTCCGGCGCTGCAGGGGTGGTTCGCCAAGGCACTGCGCAGCCCCTGGCGGATGGAAACCCGCCTGATTGCCGACGATCAGGCGCTGATCGAGAGCATCCTGATCGAACTGGTCGATCAGGTCGGCTGTCATCTGGTGCTGACCACCGGTGGCACCGGCCCGGCGGCGCGCGACGTCACTCCGGAAGCGACGCTGGCCATTGCCGACAAGGTGTTGCCGGGCTTTGGCGAAGAAATGCGGCGCATCAGCCTCAACTTCGTGGCCACCGCCATACTCTCGCGCCAGGTCGGCGTCGTGCGTGGCAAGGCGCTGATCCTGAATCTGCCTGGGCAGCCCAAGGCGATTCGCGAAACCCTTGAAGGAGTCAGGGCGAGCGATGGTACGCTGCGGGTCAATGGCATCTTTTCCGCCGTTCCCTACTGTATTGACCTGCTCGGCGGACCGTATGTCGAGACCTTCGACGCGGTCAGCAGAACCTTTCGGCCGAAATCCGCGCGTCCGCCGGACGCTGCCGCTCAAAGCTGAGCGGCAGCGCGGTCGCCGAAGCACGAAACGTTAGACGCAGCCGAAGACTGCGCGTGGGTTCGTCATGGCTCGATCTGGAGCGTTTTCAGCAGCGCCGGGTGCTGGCCCTCAAGTGGCAGATTGCTCGTGGAAGCGGGCAATCTCGTAATCGTTGCCACTTTCCTCCAGTTCCAGCGCCGTCAGCACGTGCAGCTGGTCGGCATCGCAGAAATCCAGCGTTTCCCGAACATCAAAGCTCCCCAGCGGCAGCACGATGCGCAATACGTCGGGTTCGCCACCGTCACGCAGCCAGATTCCCGGAATGGCGACCGCTGCCGCGAAGCCGCTGCGGCGTGGCCGCAACTCGATGCTTTGCGCGTGCCTGGCGAGCACCTGGACGCCGATCCTGGCGCGTGTGCCTTTAAGCCGGTTGATCCGCCTTGCTGCACCGAGCAACCAGTTGTCGCCCCCCTCAGCCTGCATGCAGAGGAGTGCGCCAAGCTTGATGCGCTCGCCACCCGCGTCATCGAAACAGGCGCGGAATCCCCCGAGGCTGACGTCTTCAAGGATCGCGTTCTGGACGCCGGCTTCCCTTGTCAGGCGTGGCACGGCGCCGGAGAACACCACGTAGCTGTGCTCGAACCCCTGCAGGACGGCGATGCTGGTGGTCAGGGGATGCCGCTGATGTCGCCGCTGTGGTGGCCGCAGTGCCCAGTAGAGACGCAGATGACGCAGTACCGGCAGCAGCACCTTCTGCGGGTACTCGCCGCCGAGGTTCAGCGTGCTCGGGACTTCGCCACGTTCGACGACATGGATCAGTTCTTCGAGAGCAGTCAGCGCCGGGCCGGCGGAAAAGAAACGCAGGCCAGGGCTGCTCGCGCGTGGCTTCCGGGCCAGCCGCGCCGGTGCCCCGCCGCTGGCCGCGTCGACCCAATACACACTGTCCGGACGGCAGTCGGCGGAAAAGACGAAGCCTGACAGGAAATGCGCGATCAGGCGATCGGCCATTTCAACTTGCACCGGCAGCAGTCCGTCGACCGACGACGTAAAGAACACCAGCGCGTGCAGGTATTGCTGCGCAACACTGCTGAGCCCCAACTGGGCAGGGTAAAGCTGCAGCGATTTCTGCGCGTGCCCGGCCGCTTCGGCAGCGAGGTAGGTTTCTCCGAGACAACCCCAGAGTTCTTCGCCCGGGGGCTCGTAGCGATACGCCAGCCACTTCAGGCGCGCGCAGCATGCTGCCTGCAAGCGGGCGTTGAGCAGGGGCAGCGACGCCTTGAAAGCAACGCTGCCCCGACTTTTGGGATCCAGACGGGCGCGCTCGATGCAGAGGGAGTAGACCGTGGCCACTTCGCTGAGGTAAGTGCAACTTCGCGTCCACAGCCGTTGGCGTTCGATTGTCGACAGGTGCGGCGAGTGCAGATAGTCTCGTGCCAGACGACGCAGGTGCGGTTGCGCCGCATCATCGAGCTGCCGGAGCACGTCGAACAAGTGGTCCAGTCGGAAATCTTCGGCATGCTTCAGCGACTCGAACCAGCCCGCCACTTCGTCAACTGCGTTCAGTGCCCGGGCGACATGCAGTTCGGCGAGAATCCTCTTCAACTCCTGGCCGTCGGCCAGAGGATGATCAGGACGCTTCGGAAACAGTCTGAGGATCATTGAAGGTCAGCCTTGCGACGAATTGCATGCTTGCGCCAGGAAAAGACGGTCAATTGTAATCCAGGCACGCAACGGCTGTAGATCAAATGACACGCGTACCCTGGGTAAACGTAGCCTCTGCACGGGCTCGGTTCAGCAGGCGGCGGCACGCTCAACCCGGGCGGCAGACTGCGGCAAAC
Organism: Pseudomonadota bacterium; assembly: GCA_029780075.1. Lineage (GTDB taxonomy): Bacteria > Pseudomonadota > Gammaproteobacteria > Burkholderiales > Rhodocyclaceae > Accumulibacter. The sequence goes on along the minus strand of JAKOZI010000031.1, from coordinate 13,813 downwards.
CCGGTTGCTCTAGCAGCGCGTGTCGAGGCCGTGTTCGGCAAGCTCGGCTGCCCGCAGTATGGCCTGCGCCTTGTTCTGGGTTTCCTGCCATTCGGAAGCCGGGTCGGAGTCGGCGACGATGCCGGCGCCGGCCTGCACGTGCAACTGGCCGTCCTTGACGATGGCCGTGCGGATCGCGATGGCCAGATCCATGTCGCCGTTGAAACCGAGGTAGCCGACGGCACCTGCGTAGATTCCTCGCTTGACGGGTTCGAGCTCATCGATGATCTCCATGGCCCTGACCTTCGGAGCCCCGGAAACCGTCCCCGCCGGAAACGTGGCCTTCAGCACGTCGAGCGCACTGAGCTTTGGTCTTAGCTTGGCTTCGACGTTCGAGACGATATGCATCACGTGTGAGTAGCGCTCGACGATCATGTTTTCGGTGAGTCTGATCGTGCCGACGCGCGCGACGCGGCCGGCGTCATTGCGGCCGAGATCGAGGAGCTGCACATGCTCCGCACGTTCCTTCTCGTCGGCCAGCAACTCGGCGGCGAGTGCCTGATCCTCCTCGAACGAAACGCCGCGCCGGCGTGTGCCGGCGATCGGGCGGACGGTGACCGTATCGCCCTCCAGGCGGACGAGAATCTCAGGTGAAGCGCCGACCACGTGGAAGTCCTCGAAGTCGAAATAGAACATGTAGGGCGAAGGATTGAGTGAACGCAGCGAGCGGTACAGGGCCATCGGGCTGGCGGCGAGCGGTTTGCTCATGCGTTGGGACAGCACGACCTGCATCAGGTCGCCCTCGGTGATGTAATGTTTCGCCTTCACCACCGCTTGCCGAAACTGCGCTTCGCCAAACATCGACGCCGCCGGTTGTGAAGATCGCGGCGTTTCGGGCGGAATGCGGACGGGTTCACGCAGGCTGGCGAGCAGTTCCCTGAGCCGGGCGTGTGCCTTGTGGTATGCGCCGGGAACGCCAGGTTCGGCATAGACCACCAGTGTCAGCTTGCCCGAAAGGTTGTCGACGACCGCGATTTCTTCGGAAAGCAGCAGCACGATGTCGGGAATTCCCAGGTCGTCGGTTTTCTGGGAGCGCGTCAGGCGGGTTTCGATGTAACGGACGGTATCGTAGCCGAAGCACCCGACCAGGCCGCCGCAGAAGCGCGGCAGCCCGGTTGTCGGAGCGGCACGAAAGCGCTTCATGTACTTGCCGATGAAGTCGAGTGGGTTGGTGTCGTCTTCACGCTCGGCGATGCGGTTGCCGTTCAGTACCAGTACCTGATGCGCATTGACGACAATGCGCGTCGGACTGGCCAGGCCGATGATCGAGTAGCGGCCAAAGCGCTCGCCCCCCTGCACCGATTCAAGGAGATAGCTGTAAGGCGCGTTGGCCAGTTTCAGATAGATCGACAGCGGCGTATCGAGGTCGGCAAAGGTTTCGAGCGTGACCGGGATGCGGTTGTAGCCTTCGGCTGCCAGGCGATTGAAATAGGCTTCAGTCATCGGAATTCCACAAGGATGTGCTACAGGATGCGGCGCGCGAACCGATGCGCATCGGCCACATGGGCTGGGCGGCCCCCACAGTCAGGCCGCGCGTGTTACGGCCAGGCCCGGGCGGCTGTCGGACGCCGGTATGGGGCGCTCATGCGTGTACCACGCGTCGCGCGGCTTCGGAAAGGGTCGAAACTATACCATCACAAGCCAGTTCGCGAATGTCGCGTCCTTCGTTGTAGCCGTAAGGCACCAGAAACACATGACAACCTGCGGCCCGTCCGGCATGAAAGTCATGCACCGAATCGCCGATCATCAGAACCTCGACCGGCGACACGCCGAGCCGACCGCTGGCCCAGAGCAGGGGCATCGGGTCGGGCTTTGCCCGCGGCAGCACGTCGCCGCTGACGATCACGTCAAAAAAGGGGAACAGCCCGGTGCGTTGCAAGAGGGGCAGGGTAAATGCTTCAGCCTTGTTGGTGATCACCCCGAGCGGCAGGTCCAGCGCCTTGAATGCCTGCAGCCCCTCCAGCACGCCGGGGAACAGCAGGGTATGGCGACCATTCACCGTCGCGTAGTGCCGCCTGAAGCCGCTCAGGGCGTCGGCTGGCGGTGGCGTGGTGTCGTCGGCGGCGGCCAGGCTGCCCGCCAGCACGCGCTTGACCAGGTTGGGGATCCCGCGCCCGACGTAGCTGCGGATCGACTCGACCGATACTTCGGGGCAAGCGAGGTCGCGCAGCATGGCATTGGCTGCGGCATGCAGGTCGAGCACGGTGTCCAGCAGTGTTCCGTCCAGGTCAAGGAGCACCGCGCGCACGGGCAGGGATTGAGACATCACGGGATCTCCAGTTGCGCACGCAGCGCGGCAAGCACGCTGTCGTAGCGATTACGGTCGCTGTCCCTGGCGGCGCCGAAAACTGCCGATCCGGCAACGAATGCGTCGGCACCGGCGCGGGCGATTTCAGCGATGTTGTCGACCTTCACCCCGCCGTCGACCTCCAGACGGATTTGCCGCCCGCTGGCGCGCGCGTACGCGTCGATTCTGGTACGTGCCGCCTTGAGCTTCCCGAGCGTCGCCGGTATGAACTTCTGGCCGCCAAAGCCGGGGTTGACGCTCATCAGCAGCACCACGTCGAGCTTGTCCATGACGTAGTCCATGTAATCCAGCGGCGTCGCCGGATTGAACACCAGGCCCGCCTGACAACCCTGCTCATGGATCAGCGCCAGGGTGCGATCTACGTGTTCGGAGCTCTCCGGGTGGAAGGTGATGATGTTGGCGCCGGCCCTTGCGAAATCGGGAACGATGCGGTCCACCGGCTTGACCATCAGATGCACGTCGATCGGGGCCTGCGTCAGGGGGCGGATGGCTTCACAGACCAGCGGGCCGATGGTCAGGTTCGGCACGTAGTGGTTGTCCATCACGTCGAAATGAATCCAGTCCGCACCGGCGGCGACGACATTCACGATCTCCTCCCCGAGCTTGGCGAAATTGGCGGAAAGGATGCTTGGAGCAATGACGTACATGGCAGGAACCCCTGATCGGACAGGGTTATATTCTAATGCCAAAATGCGTGCGCCCCGGAGCACAAGAGCGCCGAGAGTACCGCCAAAGTCACCGTGCGATGCGGGTGGCAAGCGAATCTGCGCCCGACGGCGACAACAAGCTTGTCAGCCCACACGGTTTGGTGTGCAATGCGGGTTCTGAGTGTTCCGACATCGAGCAGACATGGCCGAAAGCAAGAAATACGAGATCGCAGTCGTCGCGGTCCCGCAATACATCGCCGAGCAGTCGGATCCGGCGAACGACAACTACGTCTTTGCGTATACCATCACCATAGACAACGTCGGGACAGTCGCTGCGCAGCTGATTTCACGTCACTGGATCATTACCGACGCCGGGGGCGAGGTGCAGGAAGTCCGCGGCCTGGGTGTCGTCGGCCGACAGCCGTTGCTGCAGCCGGGCGAGCAGTTCGTCTATACCAGCGGCTGCCAATTCGACACACCGGTGGGCACGATGCGCGGCAGCTACCAGTTCACGGCTGTCGACGGGAAGCAGTTCGAAGCCGACATCCCCGAGTTCACCCTGGCGATTCCGCACGTCCTGCACTGATTCCAGCCCTTGAGTCTCAAGCACAGCGACGCGCTGTTCTCGTACTTCTGCGACGCGTCTAGCTGCGATAGTCGGCGTTGATCCGCACGTAGTCGTAGGAGAGATCACAGGTATACACGACGGCGCTGGCCGGGCCGCGCCGCAACTCGATGCGGACGCCGATCTCGGCCTGCAGCATGATCGCGGCCCCGTCCTCTTCGCGGTATGACGCCGCCCGACCACCCTGCTCGGCGACCAGGACCTCGGTTCCCGCGCTGCTCAGCCAGACGCTGATGCGATCCACGTCGAGGTCTGCAACGTCGGCGTAGCCGATCGCGGCCAGGATGCGGCCGAGGTTCGGGTCGGAAGCGAAGAAGGCGGTCTTTACCAGCGGCGAATGGGCCACCGCGTAAGCCACGCGCTTGCACTCCGCACGGTCGCGGCCACCTTCGACGGCGATGCTGATGAACTTGCTGGCCCCTTCGCCGTCGCGAACGATCGCCTGCGCGAGTTCCCGGGCGACGGCGATCACCGTGTCCCGCAGCACCGAGTAGCCGGGCGCGGCCGAGTCGGCGAATGCGGCGCCGGCCTGCGCGGTAGCGATCAGGATCAGGGAGTCGTTGGTTGACGTATCGCCGTCCACCGTGATGCAGTTGAACGACGCATCGGCCGCTTCGCGCAGCAACTCCTGCAGCAGGGGCGTGCCGATGTCGGCGTCGGTGGCGATGAAACCGAGCATCGTCGCCATGTTCGGCCGAATCATCCCGGCGCCCTTGCTGATGCCGGTGACGGTGACGGTCCGGCCGGCGATGAGCACACGCCGCGAGGCCGCCTTGGCAACCGTGTCGGTGGTCATGATCGCGTGTGCGGCGGCATGCCAGTTGTCGGCCCGGAGGTCGGTGACACAGGCCGGGAGACCGGCGATCAGGCGCTCCGTCGGCAAGGGTTCGAGGATGACGCCGGTCGAGAAGGGCAACACCTGCCGGTCGGCGATACCCAGCAACTGCCCGAGCGCGGTACAACTGTCCACCGCGGCATGCCAGCCGGCATCACCCGTGCCGGCATTCGCCACACCGGTATTGATGACCAGGGCGCGGATGTCGCTGCCGAGTTCCAGGTGGCGGCGGCAGATCTGTACGGGCGCGGCGCAGAAGCGGTTGGCGGTGAACACCCCGGCGACGCGCGTACCGGCGCTCAGATCGAGAACCGTCAGGTCCGGGCGATCGGGCTTGCGGATTGCCGCTTCGGTCACCCCGAGACGAACACCGGCGACCGGGAACAAGGCTGCAGGGGAGGGGGTACTGTAGTTGACGGGCATGGCGACCTCACGTTCGGAGACAGGCGAGCGGTATGCAGGCGCCGGGCCGCTCGCCTGGTGATCAGTAGCCGGCAGCTACGACAACTTGCCGTGACAGAATTTGTACTTCTTGCCCGAGCCGCAGGGGCAGGGGTCGTTGCGGCCGACTTTCGGGCCTGTCGGCAGGGGCTTCTGAGCGACAGCCGCCGCCTCATTACCCTGTCCCAAGGCGTCGTCGTAGTCCGCATGCTGGTAGCGGACGTTCTGCACGGCGGCGTGCGGGGCGGTTTCCTCGACATCCTGCGCGCGTATCTGAACGGTCATCAGCAGACGCGTCACGTCGGCACGGACACTGTCAAGCAGCCGTTGAAACAGTTCGAACGCTTCGCGCTTGTATTCCTGCTTCGGGTTTTTCTGGGCGTAGCCGCGCAGGTGTATCCCCTGCCGCAAATGGTCGAGGGCCGCCAGATGCTCGCGCCAGTGCGTGTCCAGGCTCTGCAGCATGACGTTGCGCTCGAACTGGTGAAAGACCTCGGCACCGACGAGCTCGACCTTGGCCGTGTACGAGGTGGAAGCCGCGTCGACGATCCGCCTGAGGATGGCTTCGTCGCGCAGGCTCGGTTCGTCTTTCGACCACTCGACGATCGGCAGTTGTAGCTGCAGATCGGAAGCGAGCGTCTTTTCCAGGCCCGGCAGGTCCCATTGTTCCTCGACGCTCTCGGCCGGGACATGCAACCGGAAGGCGTCGTGCAGCACGCCCTCGCGCATCGCGGTCACGGTTTCGGAGATGTCCTCGGTTTCCAGCAACTCGTTGCGTTGCGCATAAATGACCTTGCGCTGATCGTTGGCCACGTCATCGTATTCGAGAAGCTGCTTGCGCATGTCGAAGTTGCGGGCCTCGACCTTGCGCTGCGCCGATTCCAGCGAACGCGAAACCAGCGGATGCTCGATAGGCTCGCCTTCGGGCATCTTCAGTCGTTCCATGATCGATTTCAGGCGATCACCGGCAAAGATGCGCAGCAGCGAGTCGTCAAGTGCGAGATAGAAGCGCGACGAACCCGGGTCCCCCTGGCGACCCGAACGCCCGCGCAACTGGTTGTCGATCCGCCGCGACTCATGCCGCTCGGAGCCGATGATGTGCAGGCCGCCGGCGGCAACCACCTGTTCGTGCAGCTTCTGCCATTGCGCGCGGATCTCGGCGATGCGCGCATCGCGATCGGCCTGGGGCAGTGCTTCGTCGTCGCGGATCTGGGAGATCTGCTTCTCGATGCTGCCGCCGAGAACGATGTCGGTACCGCGACCGGCCATGTTGGTGGCAATCGTGATCACCCCCGGCCGGCCGGCCTCGCGCACGATCTCGGCCTCGCGCGCATGTTGCTTGGCGTTGAGCACCTGATGCGGAAGCTTTTCGTGGTCGAGCAGTGCCGAGAGCAATTCGGAGTTTTCGATCGAGGTCGTGCCGACCAGCACCGGCTGCCCGCGATCACGGCAGCCACGGATGTCGGCGACGATCGCGGTGTGTTTTTCCTTTGCCGTGCGGAAGACCTGATCGTTGTTGTCGGTGCGCTTCATCGGCTGGTTGGTCGGGATGACCACCGTTTCGAGCCCGTAGATCTGCTGGAATTCGTAGGCTTCGGTATCCGCCGTGCCGGTCATCCCCGAAAGCTTGCTGTACATGCGGAAGTAGTTCTGGAAGGTGATCGAGGCCAGGGTCTGGTTCTCGTTCTGAATCCTGACCCCCTCCTTGGCCTCGACCGCCTGGTGCAAACCGTCGGACCAGCGGCGCCCCGACATCAGGCGGCCGGTGAACTCGTCGACGATGATCACCTCACCGTTCTGCACCACGTACTGCTGATCCCTGAGGAACAGATTGTGGGCCCGCAGGGCGGCGTAGAGGTGGTGGATCATCAGGATGTTGGACGCATCGTACAGACTGCCGCCGTCGGGGAGCAGGCCGTTGGCGGCAAGGATCTCCTCGGCGTGCTCGTGCCCTTCCTCGGTCATCAGGATCTGGTGACCTTTTTCGTCGACCCAGTAATCCCCCGGACCGTTTTCCTCGGCGCAGCGCTTGAGCAACGGCGCCACCTTGTCCATGCGCACGTACAGGTCGGTGTGGTCCTCCGCCTGCCCCGAGATGATCAGCGGCGTGCGGGCTTCGTCGATCAGGATCGAGTCGACCTCGTCGACGATGGCGAAGCTGAGCTTGCGCTGCACGCGCTCGCCGCCGGAGTAGACCATGTTGTCGCGCAGGTAATCAAAGCCGAACTCGTTGTTGGTCCCGTAGGTGATGTCGGCGGCGTAGGCCGCCTGCTTGTCCTCGTGCGCCATCTGCGAGAGGTTCACGCCGACCGTGAGGCCAAGAAAGCGGTGCAGGCGTCCCATCCACTCCGCATCGCGGTTGGCCAGGTAGTCGTTGACCGTCACCACATGCACGCCATTGCCGGACAGCGCATTGAGGTAGGAGGCCAGCGTCGCGACCAGCGTCTTGCCTTCGCCGGTGCGCATTTCGGCGATCTTCCCGTCGTGCAGTACCATGCCGCCGATCAACTGGACGTCAAAGTGACGCATGCCCAGAGTACGTTTGCCGGCCTCGCGAACCACGGCGAAGGCTTCCGGCAGCAGCGCATCCAGCGTCTCACCATTGGCCGCACGGGTCTTGAATTCGGCCGTCTTGCCGCGCAGGCCCTCGTCGGACAGCGCACTGATACCAGCTTCCAGCGCGTTGATCTTGCGGACGACCTGCGAGTACTGCTTGATCAGCCGATCATTGCGGCTGCCGAAAATCTTCTTGAGTAGGCCGGAAATCATTCTGGGAACAGTAGAGGTAGTTGCGAAGTTAATATAAGGACCCGAGCCAATGGCAGGGCCACTTTTCTTCCGCAGTGGGGAATTGCGGAGCGGTTCGGATGGGGCCGCCGAACCGGCAGGTTGACAAGATCAGCCCAATCATGCGGCGCGCGGCATGGATACTACCTTCAAGCGTCGATTGACGCAATTCCGGCGTCACATTCTGGCCCGCCCGGGAGTGCCGACGGCGCCGCTGCGCCTGATCCCCGCACGCGGACCAGCGTTCCGAGGGAGGAGGAAGTTGGGCGACGAGGCGGTCGGTCACGCGGATCCGCAGGCTGCACCGGTACCGACCACGATTGCCAGGGTTGACGGCCTGGCAGCGGGCTTCCTACACTGCTGAAGCTCCGTCGGATTTCCAGTCCGCTTTCAAACGAAGGGAGTATGCAGGCGATGTCCATGCACCCAGCAGTCGAGGCCTACACGGTGCAGGATTACCTGCAATGGGAAGGCGATTGGGAACTGATTCACGGCCAACCGGTGGCAATGGGCCCGTCGCCCAGCCTCGGTCATCAGCAGGTCAGCGCCGCCATCTTTCGGCAACTCGACGAATCGCTCGACGATTGCCCGCATTGCCAGGCGGTGTTTGAAATAGACGTGGAATTTGCGCAAGACACCGTCGTCCGTCCCGACGTGCTGGTGATCTGCTACCCACCCGAAAGCGAACGGCTGACCCGCGCCCCCGATCTGATTTTCGAAGTCCTCTCGCCCAAGACCACCCGGCGGGATGAAGTCGTCAAATTCGATCTTTACCGCACGGAAGGCGTGCTTCATTACGTGCTGGTCTACCCGGAAGTGAAAATGGCCAAAGTGTGGCGGCTCGTAGAGGGGGAATATCGCAAGGTCGGCGATTTCCACGACGAAACCCACGGTTTCGAACTGTCCAGATGCGCCCTGGATTTCGATTTCAGCCGTCTGTGGAAGCGCAAGGGATAGTCTAGTGTGAAGCTGCCCCGATTGCGCTTGCTGCCGAGAGAAGGACCCATCACCACCGCCGAAAAGACCAGCATTGCTCTGCCGACCGAGATGGTCGAGATCGTTCGCGGCGCCGTTGCCACTGGCGAATACGCGTCCAGCAGCGAAGTGATTCGCGACGCGCTGCGTGACTGGAAGAGCAAGCGCAACCTGCGCCAGAAGGGGATCGTCGAACTGCGCCAGATATCGGTCAGACTGCGGTGCCGGGCTCCTACGCTGGTCGACACCGTCGGATGAGCACGGCAGAGAACAATAATTCCAGGTTGCGATCGGTCATGAAACTCGAACAACTCCAGCCCAACGCCGCCATCCGCGGCATCGTTCCTGACGCATTGGTGGTCGTGGTCAGCGTTCAGTGGTTTGGTTCCGCGGCACTGGAGCTGACCTACAAGACGCCCTCCGGCAAGGTGGCCAACGAGCTTCTCTACCGTGACGACGAACCGCGCCTGGAACTTGTCGAGCAGGGCCGACCGTGGAGCTTCGATGGCGATGGCGCACTCTTCCGCCTGGTGTCCGAGGCCCAGCGCATCCGCTTGGCACACCTGTTCGACCCGGTGCTGGCGGTGCATACCTCGCTCGTCGATCCACTACCGCACCAGATCACCGCGGTCTACGAAACGATGCTGCCTCGCCAGCCGCTGCGCTTTCTCCTGGCGGACGACCCCGGCGCCGGCAAGACGATCATGGCCGGTCTGCTGATCAAGGAGCTGATCGTCCGCGGCGACCTGCAGCGCTGCCTGATCGTCTGTCCCGGCAGTCTGGCCGAACAGTGGCAGGACGAACTCTACCGGCGCTTTCACCTGCCCTTCGAGATCCTGACCAACGACAAGCTCGAAGCGGCGCGCACCGGCAACTGGTTCCTCGAAGCCAACCTCGTCATCGCCCGCCTCGACAAGCTCTCACGCAACGAAGACGTGCAGCAGAAAATCCAGGCCCCCGATTGCCGCTGGGATCTCGTGGTCTGCGACGAAGCGCACAAGATGTCGGCGACCGTGTTCGGCGGCGAGACGAAATACACCCGACGCTATCGCCTCGGCCAGTTGCTGTCGACGCTCACCCGGCACTTCCTGCTGATGTCGGCGACCCCGCACAACGGCAAGGAAGCCGACTTCCAGCTGTTCATGGCGCTGCTCGACGGTGACCGTTTCGAAGGCCGCTATCGCGATGGCGTGCATACCGCCGATGTCTCGGACCTGATGCGCCGGATGGTGAAAGAAAGCCTGCGCAAGTTCGACGGCACGCCACTCTTCCCCGAGCGGATTGCCTACACCGTGCCCTACCAGCTCTCCGACGCGGAAGCCATCCTCTACCGGGCCGTCACCGGCTACGTGCGCGAGGAATTCAACCGCGCCGAAGCGCTGGAGAACGACAAGCGCGCCGGCACCGTCGGCTTTGCGCTGACCATCCTGCAACGGCGTCTGGCGTCCTCGCCGGAGGCCATCTACCAGTCGCTGTGCCGCCGCCGCGAACGCCTCGAAAGCCGTCTGCGCGAACTGGACGTCCTGCAGCGTGGCGGCCAGAGCGCATCGATCCTCCCGGCCGCGCTGCCGGCGCTCGACAGCGACGATATCGACGATCTGGACGAAGCGCCCGACAACGAGGTCGAGGCGGCCGAAGAGGGAATCCTCGATCAGGCCACCGCGGCCCGCTCGATGGCCGAACTGCGCATCGAGATCGAAACGCTGAAGGGGCTCGAAAGCCAGGCGCTGGCCGTGCGCCGCAGTGGCACCGACACCAAGTGGCGCGAACTCGCCAGTCTGCTTGCTGAAATCTTCACTCCGGCGGCCATAGCCCATCGCGTCGCCGAGCCGCCGGCTCCCTATGGCGCCGGTCCGATCCCACCGCCAACGCCTTCGCCGCATCAGAAGCTCGTCATCTTCACCGAGCACCGCGACACGCTCAACTATCTCGAACAGCGCATCACCACGCTGCTCGGCCGCCGGGAAGCCGTGGTCATCATCCACGGCGGCATCGGCCGCGAAGAGCGCCTGAAGGTGCAGGAATCGTTCAAGCACGACCCCGCGGTGCAGGTGCTGCTGGCGACCGACGCCGCCGGCGAGGGCATCAACCTGCAGCGTGCCCATCTGATGGTCAACTACGACCTGCCGTGGAACCCGAACCGGCTCGAACAGCGCTTCGGCCGCATCCACCGCATCGGCCAGACCGAGGTCTGCCACCTGTGGAATCTGGTGGCGGACGATACCCGCGAAGGCGATGTCTATCGCAAGCTGCTGGAAAAGCTCGAACAGGCGCGCCAGGCGCTCGGCGGGCAGGTTTTCGACGTTCTCGGCAAGCTGGAATTCGAGGGCAAGTCGCTCAGGGAACTCCTGATCGAAGCGATCCGCCATGGCGAAAAGCCGGAAGTCAAAGCCTACCTGACGACGGTGCTCGACATCGCGCTCGACCACGGCCACCTGCAGAACCTGCTCGAAGAGCGCGTGCTGGCGCACGACGCGATGGACGCCAGCCGGGTGCAGCGCATCCGCGAGGACATGGAGCGCGCCGATGCCCGCCGCCTGCAACCGCACTATATCGAGTCCTTCTTTCATGAAGCCTTCAGGCAGCTCGGTGGAGCGGCCAGGCAGCGCGAACCTCGCCGTTACGAAGTCACCCACGTTCCCGCCCCGGTGCGCCACCGCGATCGCCTGATCGGCATCGGCGAACCGGTGCTGCCGCGCTATGAGCGCATCGCTTTCGACAAGGCGCTGGTCGCCCCGCAGGACCAGCCGCTGGCGGCTTTCATCTGCCCCGGTCACCCGCTGCTCGACGCCGTCATCGACCTCACGCTGGAGCGCAACCGTGACCTTCTCAAGCGCGGCACCGTGCTGGTCGACGAGCGCGATCCCGGCACCTTGCCGCGCGTGCTCTTCTATCTGGAGCACGCCATACAGGATGCCGGCCTCACCCACGCCGGCGAGCGCCGCGTCGTTTCGAAGCGCATGCTCTACGTCGAACTGGCGGCGGATGGAACGACGCGCCATGTCCATTACGCGCCCTATCTCGACTACCGCCCGCTGAAGACCGGCGAGCCTGGCGTCAATGTCCTCCTCGACCGGCCCGAAGCGCAGTGGATCGCCCACGGACTGGAGCAACGGGCGCAGGGCCATGCCGTCGCGCACGTCGTGCCCGAACATCTGGCCGAAGTGCGCGGCCGCAAACTCGCACTGATCGCCAGGACCGAGGCGGCGGTGAAGGAGCGGCTGACCAAGGAGATCACTTACTGGGACCACCGTGCGGAAGAACTCAAGCTGCAGGAGCAGGCCGGCAAGCCGAACGCCAGGCTCAACTCCAATGAAGCCCGCAAGCGCGCCGACCTGCTGCAGGGACGGCTGCAGAAACGGCTCGAAGACCTGAAACTCGAAGCGCAGATTTCACCGCTGCCGCCCGTCGTGCTCGGTGGCCTGCTGGTCGTTCCTCTGGGCTTGATCCAGGCGATGACCGGTCAGGCGACCGCCGCTTTCACCGCTCCGGTCGACACCCAACTCAGCGCTGCCCGTGCGCGCGCCATCGTCATGGCGATCGAGCGAGGGCTCGGTTTCGAGCCGACCGACCGCGAAGTCGAGAAGCTCGGCTACGACATCGAAAGCAAGATTCCCGGCACCGGCAAGCTGCGCTTCATCGAGGTGAAGGGCCGCGTGACCGGAGCGCCGACGATCACCGTCACGCGCAACGAGATTCTCTACTCGCTCAACAAGCCGGACGACTTCATCCTCGCGATCGTCGAGTTTCTGGACGGCGAGACACACCAGGCGCACTACCTGCGCCAACCCATACCCTTACACACAACTCATTTTTCATAAATTGAACGCATATGTTCGACTCCCCGGACGAAGTCTCGCAGTCGCGCGAAGCCCAGCCAGAGGGTTTTGACGCCAGGTTCGCCATCGCATTTGCGGCCGAGGAAGCCGCCGAGCCTGGCAATCTGTCGGATCATCTGGCGGAGATTGGGCGGTGTGGCTGGCGGTGTTTGCTTCGCCAGAAGATACGCACCTTTCCATTCCTCCTCGCTGAACAACTCGCAGGCGGACAAGTCCGGATGAGTGCGCCCGAGTCGAACGAGGTGCGCCAGGCGCCACGCCACCACCAGATAGACCGCCAAGGCCAGTTCGATCTTGTCGATGTGCCCGAGTTGCAGCGATTCCACCCGACAACCATTCTTCAGGACATTAAAAAAGATCTCGATTTCCCAGCGCGCGCGATACCAGTCGATCAGCGTCACGACGGCGTCGAAGCTGAGGGCTTCGCGGTTGGTCAGCAGGCGCCATTCGATGGGCTTGACGCCGTTAGGTGCCCCGATTTCCTGGGCGATCACACCGGTCACGGGGAACCGTCCGCCTTGGCCATCGGAGAACTCGGTGCGACAGGCCAAAAGCTTCTGGCGCACGAGACGGGCGGCTTGCTTGCCGCGCGCGGGCAGGCGGAATTCGATCTCGCCCAGCGCTTCGCCCGCGCGGACTTTCGTCCACAGCTTGCCGCCCGCGGGAAGACAGCGATTGTGTTGCGAACGGAGCAGCCAGTCGGCCGGCGTTTCCAGCGCATGGGCTCGTTGCATCAGCCCGAGCATGTCGCTTTCCCGGTCGGCGACATAGACCAGACGGGTGCCGGGCATCGTGACAGCAGCTTCGGCTACCCGCTCGTAGCCTTCTATCCAGCGAATGCTCTCGAGAATTCCCGGACGGGTGCCGTCGGCATCCTTGAATTCTCGTGCCCAGATCCAGGCGTCAATGACCCCCAGCGGTTCCCGCTCCGGGGTCACCGCGTAGGTGGGATGCAGATACAAGCCGCGTTGCGCCTCGTAACTGAGCGGCCCCAGCCCTTCAATGGACTGGCCATTGAAGTCCAGTTCGGTGGTGTCCTGCAGACACAGGACCACGGGATGCTGGCGCATTCTGGTTTTCGCGCTCTCCATGTGCGGCGACAGGACCGCTTCCCACCCGAGGGCCTGCTTCTTCTCGCTGGACTGATCAAAAAAACGGTACACCGCTTGCGTTTCGGCCCAGCCCGAACAGGCGTTCGGGATACTCGCCGTCGGTTTGTCGGCAAAATCGCTCGCGATCTTGATCAGCCGATGGGTCAGACGACCGTCTCCGAGTTCCGCTCCGCCAAATTCTTCTGCCGCCCACTGCTCCATGCTC
>JAKOZI010000024.1 GCA_029780075.1 Pseudomonadota bacterium | reverse complement strand
GGGCACCGGATTCAATCAGTTGCCAGATCCGGGCACGGGCGAGCAGGCTGGTGGTGACCTTGCAACCGCTGCGGCGAATCAGCTCGTCGGCGACGTCCTTGTCGATCCCACTGTCCGTATCGGCGGAATAGAGCAGCCCATGCTCGTGCAGTGCCAGCGTGAATGGCCGCGAGCAGTCTGGGCCGGCAGCCGCGTCGAGCGTGCAGAAAGTGCCCAGGGTGATCAGCAAGGCAATGAAAAGGCGACGATTCATCGATATGACCCGGCAACAGGAATGCCGCAGGTTCAGGACAGGGTTCCCGCGGCTCGGTGAATAGCAGACGCTCGCTATACCAGCGTGCGCGATGAATAGCGACAGATGTCACGGTCGGGATGATGTCGGCGCGCGCAATCGGCTTCCGAAGCGTATAGTCAAGGTTCCGGCGGGAAAATAGACCCCTTGCAGGGAATCCGGACCAGCATCGCTGATAACCAGTCGAACTCGGAGTTTTCCGGACATCCCTGCAGTGTCCGGCCAGGAGATCACCATGATGGAAGCCGTCAACGCCTTGTCCTCAGCGCGGGTCAGTACTCCGGCTGAACTGACTTCTCCCCAGAACCGCGTCGAAACACCGAAGCCGGCCGGCGCGCCCGAACGCCAGGCCGAGGCGCCGCCCAGTGTCACGGTGCAGATCAGTTCCGCGGCGCGCGAGGTCGCTGCCCGCGAGGAGGCCTCGGCGGCGCAGGACAACAACACCACGCCGACCCCACCGCCGCCGCCGCGTCCTCCCGCCGCCGATGCCGACTCTGATACCGCGACGGATACCAGCAGCAGCAACGCCGCCAGCGCCCAGTCGGCGCAGGTCCGCCAGGCGCTGCAGTTGTTCAGCGACAACGCCGGCAGCGGTGTCGCTCAGACCAAACCCTCGCCGCTGCGCGCTTCGGCCTGAGCGGCCACATTTTCCCAACGCCGCGGCGGCGGCGCCTGTCTTGTTCTCGCTGAAGGAGGTTCTAACCCGAGCGCAGTCATCCTGAAATGATTGATCAACTGTCGCCGACCAGCGCATTCACTCCCTCATTCCAGGTCCGCCCTGAAGCCGCGCCAGCCACAGGTGACGCGGCGGCAACAGCCGGCGGGGGCAACTCGCGTGCGCAGCAAACCGGTAGCCAGCTCTCCGAGGCCGACCAGCAGAAGGTCCGCGACCTGCAGCAGCGCGACCGTGAAGTACGCGCCCACGAGATGGCCCACGTCGCCGCCGGCGGCAGCCTGGTTCGCAGCGGCGCCAGCTTCAGCTACGAAACCGGCCCTGACGGTCAGCGTTATGCCATCAGTGGCGAGGTTTCGATCGACAGTTCTCCGGGTCGCACCCCGGAGGAGACGCGCAGCAAGGCTGAACGCATCAAGTCCGCCGCGCTGGCGCCGGCAGACCCGTCGGCGCAGGACCGGCAGGTCGCTGCGCTGGCCACGCGCATGGCGATGCAGGCCAGCATGGAACAGGCGATCCAGGCCGGCGCCGCCGGTGGTGGCGCCAGCAACGGAACACCTGCCTCCGCCACCCCGGAACTCGCGCCCATGCTGGCCACTTATGCCGACACCGCGGCGGCCGCGAAAGCACCGAGCGGCTCGAAGGTCAACGTTTTCGCCTGAGCGCAGAGCCGCGCGCGATGTTCTTCCCGACCGGCGGCGAGAAGAAAACAACAACAGGCCGCGACTGACGAGCAAGATCCGGTTTCTGCTGCACAAGGATGGAACCGTTCTGGCACACCCGCTTCAGGAGGCGGTGTTGAAGCCGATCAGCGAACGCCTCCCCGAACTGACGCGCGACCGCATCGCGAAGGCCACCGCCGAAGGCAGGATGTTTGAAGTGCCGCAACCGGACGGCAACCGCTACCTGTATCTTTCGCCGATCAGGGGCAGCGACTGGGTACTCGGCATCTCCCTGGCCAAGTCAGTGGTGCTGGCGCCGCTGCAACCCTTGCTGATCACCCTGCTGGTGGTGCTGCTGGCAGTGGGCGGCATCGCCGCGCTGGTGGCCAGCGCGGTGCTCGGGCGGCTGTTGAAACGCCTGCATCAGGTGCGCGACAAGATGATCGACATCTCGCTCGGCGGCGGCGATCTGTCGGC
The DNA here is from genome assembly GCA_029780075.1 of Pseudomonadota bacterium. Taxonomy (GTDB): domain Bacteria; phylum Pseudomonadota; class Gammaproteobacteria; order Burkholderiales; family Rhodocyclaceae; genus Accumulibacter. The sequence goes on along the minus strand of JAKOZI010000024.1, from coordinate 22,695 downwards.
TCGCCTGCAGGTGTCGGGAAGCGACGAAATCGGCGCAACCGCTGCCGCGTTCAACAAGTTTCTGGAGCAGTTGCAAGCCATGTTCGGATCACTCAAGGATGAGGCCGCCCGCCTTGCGGAAGGCGTGAACGCACTCGACGGCGGGATGGATCTGCTGGCGCGGCAGGCGATACAGGTGTCCGACAGTTCGACGGCCAACGCCGCGTCGATCGAGGAAATCACCGCGGCGGTGTCGCGCATCGCGGACAATGCGGACGAGGCCGACAAGCTGATCCGTCAAACCGGCGATCTCTCGGAAGCAGGCGCGCGCGACGTCGGTTCGATCGCCATCGACGCCGAGCAATCGGTCAGCGACGTCGAGAAGCTGGCAGAAGTGATGGCCAGTCTCGACAATCGTTCGCAGGAAATCAGCGGCATCGTCAACGTCATCAAGGGCATTGCTGATCAGACCAATCTGCTGGCTCTGAACGCGGCGATCGAAGCCGCGCGCGCCGGCGAACAGGGCCGCGGCTTCGCGGTCGTCGCCGATGAGGTGCGCAAGCTCGCCGAGAGCACGGCAAAAGCGACCATCGAGATTGCCGAAATGATCGCCGCCGTACGCAGCGAAACCGCTCTGGCCGGGGCCACCGTCCGCTCGTCGGTCAGCGCCGTCCGCCGCAGCGTCGATTTGTCGCAGGTCGCGGCAACCCGCATCCAGGAAATGCAGCAGCGGATGCACGAGGCTGTGGCGCGAGTCAGTGGCATCGCGCTATCGACGCGCGAGCAGCGCGCGGCGACCAACGCGATGGCCGAGGCCAGTAATCGAATCAACAATCGTGTGCAGGCGGAAGACGACGCCATTCAGCAGGCCAGGAATACGCTGTCCGGACTCTCTCGCAACGCGCGCAATACGCAGCAACTACTGGCGCGCTTCCAGGTCTAGCGGAACCTGGAAAGGCGGTCGCTCATGGCCGGATCAGCCGGGCGTCTTGCGATTGGCGAGTTCCCACAGTGGAATACTGACGCGGGCGAGTTGCTCGATCTCGCCTTGCCAGATGAGCACCTGACGACGCAACTGCTCGAGTTGCGGTTCGAGCAGTTCGAAGTGCTGGGCCGAGAGGCTCAGCAGGTGGCCGCGGCGCGCAAGGGTCTCGGCTTCGATATCCCGGAACGACAGCACCTGCGGTGCGACCTTGAGCAGCAGTAGCGAAGCGGCAAAAGCCTCACGGCACGGGACCAGGCGCCGGGTGAGTTCGTCGAGGGCGGCGAGCGTCTGTGGCGCTTGCGAGAGCATCAGTTCGAGGGCCGGTTTCAGCGAGGCCGGCGAGTTCCTGCGGAACATCTTCCACACTCCGGAGGCGTTCATCGACAGATTGCACTTCTCAATCAGTTCGCCGGCCTGCCAACTCGCCACGGCGGCCGTCAGTCGCTGCACCTCGCCGCTCAGGGACTCGGTGCGCCGTAGCAGCGTATTTCCCCAGGCGGAGAGATTCGTGACCTCGATCGGCAGCAGTTCGCGGATCGCCTCGTCCAGCGCTGCGAGCCGAGGCGCGGCAATCGCTGGAAACGCTTCCACCGCACTGCGCCTGAGTCGTTCGATCGCCGACCCCTGACCCTCGTCGAAGAGCAGTGACGCCGGCGCATGGCGATCGGCCGGTGGCACGGCTGTTGGCGGTGCCGGCAGTACCAGCGGCTGCACCGGCGTTCGTATTGCGGGCGGCACCGCGGCGCTGTCGGGCAGCGACAGAGGAGCGATGTGCGCTAGCACCGGCGGCAGGGACTGCTGCGCCGACGGCAAGTCTAACGGCCGCACGCGCTGTGCCAACGGCACCGCCTCAGGCGTTCGCGAGGGACTACCGGGATCGGCATGCGGCCGTACATCGGCAGGTGGAGGACGCGCGCGTGCCGCCGCGGCATCCTCGAAAAGTGGCCGGGGTTTTGACTCAGGCGTCGAGGCCATAACCCCGCACGAAATCGAACAACTCGCGCTGGTAGCCGGCGCCTACGGCCTGGAACTGCCACTCGCCGTCGGCACGGAACAAGGAGCCAATCTGCACCGCGGTCTGGCCGGCGAATTCTTCGTCGAGGTCGTAATCGGCAAGCACCTCGCCGGTTTCGTCGTTGTAGACCTTCAGGTAGGCGTTCTGAACCATGCCGAAGTGCTGACGACGAGCAGCTGCCTCGTGCATCGTCACGATGAACGAGACCTCGACGGCGTCGAGTGGCGCGACACCGAGATCGACCTTCAGCGTCTCGTCATCCCCCTCGCCGGCACCGGTACGATTGTCGCCGGTGTGGGTCACGAAGCCCTCGGGACTCTGCAGGTTGTTGAAGAAGACGAAGTGCTCGTCGGACAGGCAGACCGGGTTGCCACCGACGGTCTTGAGGACAAAGGCACTGACGTCGAGGTCACACGGCCCGATCACCCTGGTGATGTCCCAGCCGATACCGACCCGGACAATACGCAGCTTTGGCGCGGCTTTGGTCAGGTTGATCCCCTGCCCTTTCTTGAGATTGATCGCCATGCAAAGGTCCTTTGCTCAGAAAAAATTCGTGAAATGATCAGGTGTCCACAAGGCGCGTGGCCTCGCCCCCCTTCACCCGATCACAGCTTGCGCAGCCAGTCGCAGAGTTCGCCGGTCAGCAGCGCCTCGTAGATCGCGTCGTCGCTGATCCGCAGGTTCGGGAAGTGGCAGAAACCGGCGTTCGGGAGATCGTCGGCCATCTTCTTGATGAAACGAAAGTCGGTGTCGTTGCCGATGCCGATGAGCTGCCAGTAAATCTGGTATTTCTGCGCCTCGCGGAGAATCCTCTCGGCTTCGGCGGCATCGCTGTTGTCCCCATCGGTGATGAACAGGCACAAGGCCGGAATGTGCGTGTCTTTCGGCGCCTGCTGCTCGGTCTTCTTGAACAACCCGAACAGACCACCCGAGGTCACGACCCGCTCGCCACGGAAATAGGTGTCGAGGACCGCATTCATCACCGGCGCGTAGTTGGTCCCCCCCCATTTGTCCACCTTCGGATTGTCGAGGATCGCCTTCCTGACGTAACTCCCGAAATCGGCGGCCCTGGCCACCGGCGGCGTCGAGTAACCCTGGTTGAAGGTCCACACTTCCATCTCGCCGTTGTCGTCGAACGTGCCGGCGATGGCCAGCAGGCGGTCCACGGTTTCCTGCACCAGGCCGTCCTGATACTCGTTGTGCATCGAACCGGAAATGTCGATGCACAGGCCGACCCGGCAACGCGGTGGTTGCGGCAGAGCCCGTTTCTCGAGGACGATGCGGGTCTTCTTCTTGAGGTCGATCAGTGCCATGGCGACTCCTTTCTAGGCGTTTTTCTGAAAACGATCGATCAACTCATCGCGCAGCGACGCGAGCTTCGCATCGGTCTGGGCACGCGCCGCCGCGGCCTCGTCGTTGATCTTCTGCATGTCCTCGAAAGCCCCGAGCAACTGCTTCTGGACGTGTTCGAGCGTTTCCATCTCGACCAGCGCCCTCTGGTTGGCGCGCGTGATGGCGGTGGTGTTCTGCCGCAGGAGATCCGCGTTCTTGCGCAGCGCGGCGTTGGTCGCATCGTCGATGGCGGTCACCAACTCCGCTGATTTCGCCTGTTCCTCCATCAGGATGTGCAGCGAGAACTGCTTTTTCCAGGCGGGAATGGTCACCGCGACAATATCCTGGAACTTCGCGATCAGCATCCGCGAGTTGTTCTGCAGCAGCCGGATTTCCGGAGCGGTCTGCATGGCGATCATCTGCGCCCGCTTCAGGTCGTCGATGCGCTTTTCGAGCCGCACGGCGAGCTGGCGTCGGTCCCCGATCGCCTGCGCGGCCATCGGATCGGTCGCCGCCGGCGTGTGGGCAATCTCGTCGTTCAGCGCAGCCAGCAGCTCCTGACCCTTGCGCACGGCTTCGCCGAGGGCGTTATACTCGTCGCCGTTGGCGAGGTACATGTCTTCGAGTTCACGAATCCGCTGCTCGTAGGTGCGCGCCGACCGTTCGAGTTCGCCGACGAGCGCGTCGAGCTGACCGGAAACCGAACGGAACTGGGATTTCACCTGTTCCTTGGCGGACACGAAAAACCCCTTGAGCTTGCCGATCAGCGACTTGTCGAAGAGCAGCTTCGGATCGAGCTGCTGGGCAGTGCTGAGAAGCTGGGTGAGAGCGACGCCGAACTGGTCGCTGCCGCTGCCGCGTACCATCCCGAGCAGTTGCTCCGAGATGGCGGCGACCCGCCTGGTGGACTTGTCGCCGAGCGCCGTGAGGTCGGTTTCGCTGACCGTCACCTTCGGGGTCGGCACGTTCAGGCTCGGCGCCAGGGGCGACGTTGGTCGCGCCTGCACGGCGACCACCGCCTGGCCGGCGAGCGTTACGGCGACAGGCCCCCCCTCGACAGCGGGATTGCTGACCGAAGGGGTCTTGTGGGCAGGGGTGGCATCGGCGAAGAGGGGTTTCATGGCGACTCCCGGAAATAGCGGTGTCAGAGAAAGGGACGCTTGCCCGAGCGTCTCGCGCCCCGCCCTGCGACGCCGTCAAGCCCCCTGGCATGCTGCAGTATAAGGTGCCGTCAGCGTCGCGGAAAGAGGGCGGCTGATCCTGCCGGCTCTTGCCGGTCCACACGCATCGACCACGACCAACGCCGCCCGCGGCCGGTCGGCAAGATCGCGCCGACTCCGGCGCGCTCCCGTGCCGGCAAAACGTGGCCGAATCGGCGCAAACCGGGCATAATCGCCGACGACCATGCGCACCACCGCCAACGATATTCCGGCGCGCCGCCAGGCGCAGCAACGTGCCGACGAGATCCGCGTCTTCCAGACCGAACTGGCGCGCCTGGAAACGGACGGTGTGCTCGCCCTCGAAGAATCGCAGCGGCAGGCGCTTGCCACCCACCACGCGTCGTTGCTGGCGAATTATGCGCGCGCTTACGACATCGATCGCGACAGCCGCGCCAAACAGCTCTCGCTCGGCATGCGCATCGCCTCGTTCCTTGGCGCCATGGCGCTGGCAGCGAGCGTATTCTTCCTCTTCTACCAGTTCTGGGGGCGTTTTTCGGAAGCGGCGCAGGTGGCCATCCTGATCACCAGCGCGCTCGGCAGCCTCGGCCTCACGGTCTGGATACAGGGACGCGACGCCACCGGGTACTTCACCAGGCTGGCCGCGCTGGTGGCCTTTGCCTGCTTCGTGCTCAACGTCTCGATGATCGGCCAGATCTTCAACATCACGCCGTCGGACAAGGCGCTGTTGCCCTGGGCGGCGATGGCCTTCCTGCTCGCCTACGCTTGCGATCTGCGGCTCCTGCTGGCGGCCGGCATTGCCTGCGTCATCGCCTTCGTTGCGGCGCGCGTCGGGACCTGGAGCGGGGTCTACTGGCTGCACGCCGGCGAACGGCCGGAGAACTTCTTCGTCGTCGCGGCCCTGCTGCTCGCCATGCCGCGACTTGCGGTGCATCGCCACTACCCCGGTTTCGAGGCCATCTACCGGGTCTTCGGCCTGCTGAGCGCGCTGATCCCGATGCTGATCCTCGGCCACTGGGGCCAGATCAGTTACCTCGACCTCGATCCGAAGCTGATCGAGGGCGGCTATCAGGTCGCCGGCTTCGCCGGCAGCGCGCTCACCATCTGGATCGGCACGCGCCGCGAATGGCCCGAAACGGTCAACACCGGCATCACCTTTTTCGTCATCTTCCTGTACACCAAGTTCTACGACTGGTGGTGGGAGGTGATGCCCAAGTATCTGTTCTTCCTGGTACTGGGCCTCTGCGCGGTGCTGATTCTGCTGCTCCTCAAGCGCTTGCGCGGCGCTGCCGATCGAGGCAACAACGCATGATCGCCTGGAACCGCGGACGCACCCTGGCAGCCGGCGCGGCACTGATCCTGCTCACCAACGTCGTCGCCCTCTCCGGTGTCATCGTCAACCGAACCAGCGAACCCGAGAGCCGCCTCATGCTCAGCGAGCGCGAACTGTCCCTGCCCTACCGCGGCTACCGCCAGGCGGAAAACAGCGGCCTGGCGCTGACGCTGACCTGGCGTGTGCTCAATGCGGACGAAGAAGGCTCCGACTACGGTTCCTCGACCTACGGTGTGCAGCCGACCTGGCTGGATGCCGCCCACCTCGCCACCCTCGGATTCGAGACCGGCGCCGGGAACGTCACCCAGGAAACAAGCGAACGCATCTCCCGCCAGTTGCCGAGGCAGGTCCTGGTGGTTTTCGAGAACGCCGGCCCGGCGTGGCGACAGGCCGTGGAGCGTGCGCGCGCCGGTGCTGCCCGCCAGGCGGCAGCGGCAGGGTCCAATCCCGGCAGTGAGGCGTTCGCCAGGCAGGCCAGGGCCGGCCAGGAACGCGTCGCGCTCGAGGAAAACCACTACAGCCGACTCTTCGCGATCGACGCCGGCCTCGACGCGGCAACGCTGCGTTCCCGCTACCCGGACCGCAGCCGTTACCTGATCCTGCGCGGTACCGTCCGGCCTACGCTACGCCGCCACGACCGGCAATACCAACTCGGCGGCTATATCAGCGAGGTCGCCATCGACCACATCAACGTGCCCTTCGCGCTGCGTCCGCTACTCGAACCGCTGCGCAACGCGCCGCAGCCGCTCCCTGACGCGAGTACGCCGCGTTACGAGGTGCAATTGACCGTCGGCCAGCGCCTGGAACCGTGGATAGAAATGCTGACGACGCCGGCAGCGAAGCCTTGAGGCCGCCCATCAACCGCTGCCACAACCTGGGCCGGCCCCTCGGCAGGTCCATTACAGGTATTTGGTGATCGCCTTGAACTCGCGGATGGCGTCGTCCGCGTCCCGGGAACCGTTGCGCACCGCCTGTTCGAGGCAATGATCGATATGGTCGTGCACCAGTGTTTTCTTGGCGTTGCCCACCGCGCTCTCGACGGCCTGCAGTTGCTGGGCGATCTCCAGGCAATTGCGGCTGTCTTCGAGCATGGCGATGATGCTCTTGAGGTGGCCTTCGGCGCGTTTCAGGCGCTTGATGATGTCCGGGTGGGAAGCGTGCGTACTCATGCCTTGCTCCTGCTCAGTTCGTCGCCGCGGGCGGATGGCACGAACAATCGCCGCCCTCGGCCGCCCGTGCCAGATTGCGCATGATCCCACACTGACCGGCTTTTCGATTGGCGTGGCAAGTGTCACGCAGTTTGTGCAATTGCCGTTCGAGCAGCTGAAGTGAATCCAGTTGCTGGTGGATGCGCTCGATCTGGCGGTCGATCAACTGATTGATTTCGTCACAGGCCAGATCCGGGTTGGCCTGAAAGCTGCGCAGAATGCGCACGTCCGGCAGCCCCATACCGAGCGAGCGGCAGTGACGAACGAACTTGAGTTGTATCAGATGCGCCTCGCTGTAGAGGCGGTAGCCGTTGGCCTCGCGCGCAGGCACATCGAGCAGCCCTTCACGCTCGTAGAAGCGCACCGTTTCCACGTCGCAGTCGCTGCGTTGTGCCAGTTCGCCGATTCTCATCGCGCCTTGCTCCAGAAAGTTCTTGACCCTGTACCGGGTACAGACTGCCCAATGATGGCACCGTTCCCGGAGATATGCCACCATGAATCCGCACAACCAGCGCAAACGCGTGTTTCATCTGCACGTACAGGAGAAGGAAGCGTGCTGCGCGTCAGGGCATGAACATCAGCAGCAGCCGTCTCCAGCAAGCCGCGCCGCAGAAGATCACCACCACCGCCACCCCGCTCATGCGCATGCCGATGCCTGCTGCTCGCACGGCGAGGTGACCAGCAAGAGCACTCCTGCCCGGCACGACCCACCACCCGCAGGCACCAGACAGGTGCGCTACCGTATCGACCACATGGACTGCCCCACCGAGGAAGGGCTGATCCGCAATCGCCTGGAGGCGATGCCGGGGATCGCCCGGCTCGACTTCAGACTGCTCGATCGGGAGCTGACGGTCCACCACCGCCTGGCCGATGCGCAACCGATCGCCGCCGCACTGCTGGCCCTGGACATGGCCCCCTGCCTGCTGGAAGCGGGTGCGCCGGTAGCGGCGGTACCACCAGCACTGAACTCCCGGCTGAAAATCCAGTTGAGCATCGGCGGCCTGGCAGCGGTCGCCGCCGAAGTCGGCACCTGGACCACCGGGGAGGAGAGCTCCTGGCTGGTCGTCGCCCTGGCCCTGGTGTCCATCCTGAGCGCCGGCCTGCCGACACTCAGGAAAGGCTGGATCGCCCTCAGGAACCTGACGCTGAACATCTACTTTCTGATGTCGCTGGCCGTCGTCGGGGCGGTCAGCATCGGCAAGTGGCCCGAGGCCGCGATGGTGGTGTTTCTGTTTGCGGTCGCCGAGGCCATTGAAGCACTATCTCTGGAACGGGCGCGCAGGGCGATCAGGTCGCTGACGGCACTGGCGCCGGAAACCGCCGAGGTCAGGGTCGGCAATGGCTGGCTGGAACAAGCGGTGGCCAGGGTAGCGATCGGCAGCCGCATCCGCGTCCGGACCGGCGCACGCGTACCGCTCGATGCGCGCGTCGAGTCCGGCCGCGCCGCTCTCGATCAGGCGCCGATCACCGGCGAGAGCCTGCCGGTTGACAAACAGGTCGGCGATCTCCTCTACGCCGGCAGCATCGTCACCGACGGGGTGTTGGAGGCCACCGTAACGGCTGTCGCCCGTGACAGCACCCTGGCGCGCATCGCCGCCGCCATCCAGGAAGCACAAGCGCAGCGTGCGCCAACCCAGCGCTTCATCGATCGCTTCGCCCATGTTTACACCCCGGCAGTGGTCGCCCTGGCCGCCCTGCTGGCCGTGCTCGGCCCGCTGCTGTTCGCTGGCACCTGGGGGGCATGGCTCTACCAGGCGCTGGTCCTGCTGGTCATCGCCTGCCCCTGTGCCCTGGTGGTATCCACGCCGATCACCGTCGTCAGCGGCCTGGCGGCTGCGGCCAGGCACGGCATCCTGATCAAGGGCGGGGCTTACCTCGAAGGCGGCCGCCTGTTGAAGGCCGTCGCGCTCGACAAGACCGGCACACTGACCCTGGGCAAACCGGCCCTGACTGATGCCGCGCCGTTTGGTGACCTGCCGCTCGACGAGGCTTTGTTGATCGCCGCCAGCCTCGATGATCACAGCTCCCACCCGGTGGCGCAGGCGCTGGTGGCGGGATGGCGACGGCAGCAGCCCGACGCGACGATGCTGCCGGTCGAGGACTTCGCGGTGCTCCATGGCCATGGCGTCAAGGGCCGTATCGCGGGTCAAGCATGGCATCTGGGGAATCATCGCCTGGTCGAGGAACTGGGCGTCTGCTCGCCGGAACTCGAGGCACGCCTGGCCCTCCTGGAGAACGCCGGCAAGACCACCGTGATCCTTTGCGCACCCTCCGGACCGGTAGCCGTTTTCGCTGTCGCCGACACGCTGCGGCCGGAGAGCCCTGCCGCTGTGCAAGCACTCCGGACGCTGCACGTCGAGGCGGTGATGCTGACCGGCGACAACCCGGCGACCGCAAGAGCCATCGCCGATCAACTGGGCATCCAGGACGCCCGCGGCAACCTGATGCCGGAAGATAAACAGGCCGCCATCGCCGAACTCAGGAAACTTCATGGCGCGGTGGGCATGCTGGGCGACGGAGTGAACGATGCACCGGCGTTGGCGAGCGCCGACATCGGCTTCGCGATGGGCGCCGCCGGCACCGCCACCGCGCTGGAAACCGCCGATGTGGCGATCATGGATGATGACCCGCGCAAGATCGCCGATTTCATCCGCCTCAGTCGGCGGACAGGATCGATCCTGAAGCAGAACATCGCGCTGGCGCTGGGGATAAAGATCGTCTTCTTCACGCTGGCCTTGGCCGGTCACGCAACGCTGTGGATGGCCGTATTCGCCGACATGGGAGCAAGCCTGCTGGTGGTCGGCAACGGACTGCGGCTGTTACGGAAGTAAGGACCGCTCGGTCAACGGTCCGTGTCGGCTCAATGCCAACCGCCTGTACCCCGCGGCTCATTCATCGAGGAGCAGGGCCAGCAGTTCGTCCTTGCGGGCCACGGCGTCGCTTGCACCCATCGCAATCAACGAGCGCACGAAGGCCGGTTCGAACAACAGGTAACTGGCAAGCGCGCCGCCACTGCCCTTGAGCATGCCCAGTGCAGCCAGGGCATGGCGGACTGCCGGCGGCAAGTCATTGGTGTATTGCTGCGCCAGCGCGTCGAGCGAGTCCGTCGGCGCGATCGCCAGGACATCGACCGCCTGGTAACGCATCGCCGACGCCGCATTCGCAAGCTGGTTGATGGTCTCGGTTACCCGTTTGGTCTGCTCCACGTCGGCCTGCAGGGTATCGTGAAAAACACTGGCCATCACGTGTCCGGCCATGCTCCCGAGCGTCGGGCCACGGTTGTCCGCAGGCAGCGGAGCGCCGACCATTCCCGGTCTTTCCGGCTGCCCGACACCGATCACCAGGATTTTCTTGGCGCCCAGGTGCATCGCCGGCGACAACGGCGCGATCTGACGCATCGAGCCATCGCCGAAGAATTCCTGCCGCCCATCGACCCGCAACGGGGTCGATGGGAACAGGAACGGGATCGCGCTGGAAGCCATCAAGTGCTCGACCGTCATCGGTTGGAATTCGCCGCGGCGCCCGGGGCGCGCCCAGGCCTGAAAGGCATCGCGATTCGCGGTCTGGCAGAAGGTCCAGTGAACACCGCTGGTATAACTGGAAGCGCTGACCGCCAGAGCGTCGAGGGTTCTCGATCGCAGTGCCGCTTCGATGCCCGTCGCCGGAATGCCCTGGCGCAGCATCCCCGCCAAGGGCATGTTGTCGAGGATCGCCCCATGGGTACGCACATGACGCGACAGGCTGAGGGCCGCCAGCCAACGGTTGAAATGCACCCAGGACGGGATGTTGAGCCGGTAGACGTCGGTCGAACGCAGGCGGCCCCAGAACTCCTCCAGTTCTTCGAAGGCCTGCAAACCGTGCATCGCACGCGCGGCAAGAAAAGCGGCGTTGATCGCACCGGCCGAGGTGCCGACCAGCACCCGGAACGGAAACCGCCTGGATCCACCGGGCTGTTCCTGCAGCAGCGAAGCTACGGTACGCAGCACACCCACCTGATAGGCCGTGCGCGCGCCACCGCCCATCAAGACCAGTGCGACAGTCGACTGGTCCGAGTGGCGCAAACCGGCGTGAATGATGGTGGCGATGGTCATGCGCGCATTGTGCACGGATGCCGCAGACCATGGCAATGCCTGCTCCCCCTGGTACACCAGCCATTCCGTGCCGATGCCCTCCCGCACGGGCATGATCCGAGGCCTCGGGGAAGCGTGCGAACGGCAGGGACAGCCAGTCTTGCGACAGTCGCGCCAGACCTTCAGGGACCGACACACTCCCTGACCAGGCTGTCACCGGCACGGCCACAGGGTGTCGCGATGTCTTGCTGGGGGTGTGGCGTCCCCTCCTCGTCGATCTGAGCGGCGAGGATATCCCAGGCCACAAGGCCGCTCCTGTCGAGGGTCAGACGCAGCAGCCAGCCGGTTCGTGCAGCCGGAAGATCAAAACCGTCAAAGACGAAGTTGCCCAGACTATAGACAATCAGCTTGCCCTGGTAATACTCGACGTCCTGCGTCACGTGCGGATGCCCGCCGACGACCAGGTCGGCCCCGGCGTCGATCATCAGGTGGGCCAGTTGCCGCTGGCGTTCGCTGGCTCGGCGTTCACGCTCCCAGCCCCAGTGCATGAAGGGGATCACCACGTCGGCACCGGCGACGCGCGCGGCACGGATGTCGGAGATCACTTCGCTGTCCTCGCTCCAGGCGATTCCTGGCCAGTCTGCACCGGCTTCGAACGAGCGCGGCTTGAATTCGTTGTAAGCCAGGACCGCGATGCGCAAGCCGCGACGTTCGATCCACAGCGGACGATGCGCCTCGGCAAGCTGGCGCCCCCCACCGATGGCGGCAATACCCTGGCCGGCGAGGTGCTTCAGAGTTTCCAGAAACGCCGCCTGACCGTAGTCGCCGGAGTGGTTGTTGGCTACCGCGAGCGCATCGAATCGCCCACGCAGAACGCGGAGCACGGCTGGATCGGCGCGGAAGCTGAAAATCTTGTTATCGAGGGGCTGCCCCACGGTAGCGATCGGACATTCCAGGTTGCCGATGCGATAGTCGGCGTTCTGCAACTGCGCGGCGAAAGGAGCCAGGGGATCACCGCCGCGACTGACCAAGCGACCCGGCCCGTCGTCGAGCATGATGTCCCCGACAAAAACCAGGTGGACGGCTTCCGGACCAGTGGCGCAGGCCGAGGCCGCCACCAGCATGCCGAGCATACCGAGGACGCCGAGCAGCAAGCGCCATCTGACTACCCGGGTCATCCGCGCAGCCCCCTGGCGAAAGACAATTCGCACCAGTACTGCAGTTCGCCATCGCGGATCGGCTCATAGATTCGATTGAGGCCGGTGAAGCCGTAGGTTGCACCATCGGCCGCTGGCGGCGGATAAGGATGTGTGACCTGCTGGATCGGAACCGGCCCGGTACTCCGGTCAGCGAAAACGTAGAGCCTGATCGCGGCCAGATCCGCAGGTTCCTTCTGAAAAACCATGCGGAAAAGGAAGTACGAGCCGACCGCCTGGACCGGCACCGAATACGGTGAACTCACCGGCAGCGCTTCCAGATCCCTGGTTTCCCCGCCGTAGGTCACCTGGCAGTGCAGCGTCTCGGCATGCACGGGCAACGAGAGCAGCAGTATCTTGGCGACCAGCAACCCACGGTTGGGCATCAGGGGAATCGGCAAATGGCGACGGGGCATGCTCGGGAGAAGTCCAGGGCGCGAATCGGCAGCAGTATGTTGGGAAGAGCAGCCGCGGTCAATCGTCAAGGTCAGAGACCGTGCATGTGGAAGGCTTTGCCGGTCAGGCGACCGGGCTGCGCGCTTCCGCAGCCCATGACTCGGGCCTCACTGCCGGGTATGCTGTCGATCGCAGCACCCGATCAACCAAGCCTTATCGGAGAGTGACCATGGCTGAATATACCGCCGACCTCGTCTGGGTCCGCAACGGGCAGGACTTTCTCGATAACCGTTACAGCCGCAGGCACTTGCTGCGCTTTGACGGCGGCGCCGAGGTCGCCGCATCGTCATCGCCACATGTCGTACCGCTCCCCTGGTCCGATCCGGCCGCGGTCGATCCGGAAGAGGCTTACATTGCCTCGCTGGCCAGTTGTCACCTGTTGTGGTTTCTTGCGATTGCTGCCCGCCGAGGCTTCTGCGTCGATCACTATGCCGACCGCCCGACCGGCAGCATGGCAAGAAATGCCGAGGGCAGGATGGCGATGAGTGTCGTCACGCTCAGGCCCGAAGTCGGTTTCTCGGGGGTTCGTCTGCCGACCCGCGAGGAAGTCCTGCAGCTTCACCAGCTGGCGCACACGGCGTGCTTCATCGCCAATTCGGTCAGGACCGAGGTTCACTGCGAACCGGTTTTCGGGCCGTCAGAAGCCTGAGTGCCAACTCCGCGGCGCGGCGCACCGCCAGACCGAGGGTGGGTAGAGACCTCGAAAGTTTCGCGGGCATGCCTGCGTGGCAGACGAAAATCGATCGTTCCGCCCCTGGCGGTCTGACGCGCGATAAACGCACACCACGTCTGATGACAAGGGGCCGGGATGGCAAGGACGACGCGCCACGCTGGCTCCCGACCCACTACGACCACGGGCAAGCAGTCAACACGTCATCCGGCCCTGTCCGGCGCCCGGGGACGGCGACTACTGCATGGAATGCAGGCCGATCAGGTTGCCCTCGGTGTCTTCCACCAGCGCAATATGGCCGTATTGCCCGATCGCCATCTTCGGCTGCATGATCCTGCCACCGGCCTCGACCGCCCGATTCGCTTCGTTGCTGACATCATCACAGGAGAAATACACCATCGTCCCGCCCTTGCCGGAGCAAGCCATCGGATGCTTGACGAGCGCACCGGCTGCGCCGGCCGCGCCCTCGACCCAGGGAAAGGCGTACATTTCCCCACCCTCACCGATTTCGGGTAGCGAGGTCAACTCGCGGCCGAAGACCGCGGTGTAGAAGGTTCTCGCGCGAGCCATGTCGGAAACGTAGATCTCGAACCATCCAACCGGGTTACCTGCCTTGTCCATGCTCATGCTCCTTGGATTGTTGTGGAAAATGCATTGTGAAATACCGGCTGCGAATTTCGTGCCAGGCACGGCTCAACATCGTTGCCGACCGGCAGGCCGCCAAACGGCGGCGCGCGGCGCGGATGCCGACCCGGAAGTCTCGCCGCCATCCACCACCCTGCTGACAGCAGCGGTCGTGTATGGTTCAAGCCCTCCAAAGCAGCCCGGCCGCAGCCCAGATCCAGCGGCCGGGCCTCGCGCCGCAACAGGCCGAGCCTTCTGTTACAACGCATTTCAGGAGCCCAGCAAGGCGGCCGCCGCGACGGGATCAAGCAGCAGGAAGACCGCATCGTCGGAACCTGCCTCAGCCCTGCCGGACGACGTATTCGAATTTCTGCTTGATGTTCAGGTCCAGGCCCGAGTAGCACCCTGCGCAGAACTTGAACCCGATCGCCTTGGCCAGCTTTTTGTCACTTAAAACGAGTTTTTGAGCCTCGAGAATCTGATCCAGAGTGCTGTCCGCATCGTAGGCGATTTCAACGGCCGGTTTGCCGGAGCACGGACCAGCTTTTGTTGCCGAGATCGTAATTGCCATGCTGTCTCTCCATTTCTTCTGCAGTTGGGATTTGTGGCTGGACCTTTCGCCCGTTACCACGGGCAAAAGTATCGATTCGCTGCAAAATCGAGTCAACGACCTGCCGATCGACAAGTCGGCACAGAACGCCCGCCGGCGCACGCGGGTCAGAGACGACCCAGCAGGACCTCGGCAACAAATCGGCTGCCGATGTACGCCAGCAGCAGCACCATGAATCCAGCCAGGGTCCAGCGCAGCGCGATGCGGCCACGCCAGCCGTAGACGCGACGCCCCAGCAGCAGGGCGGCGAAGATTCCCCACGAGGCAAAGGCAAACAAGGTCTTGTGATCCAGTGCCACGGCCTTGCCAAAAATCGCTTCGGCGAACATGACGCCACTGAGCAGCGCCACCGTCAGCAGGCAGAAGGCGACCAGGATCATGCGAAACAGCAGGGCTTCCATGGTCAGGATCGGCGGCAGGCTGGTGAGGCTCTTGGTGACCGCCCGCTGATGCAGCTTGCGTTCGGCGAAACCCATGAACACCGCGTGCAGCGCAGAGAGCGTGAACAGGCTGTAGGCGAGCATGGCCGTCAGAAAATGGAGCTGAAAGCCCCAGGCGCCGGCGTTGGCAACGACGCGCAACTGGGGAAACAGTGCCGGCGCCAGTGCGCTCAACGCCGCAAGCGGCAGGACCATCGGCTGCAGGCCGTCCATGCGCGCATGAAAACTCTCCAGCCAGTAGATCAGTACCGCCAGCCAGAGCATCAACGACAACGCAAAACTGAAAGAAAAGCGCATGCCACCAGCACTGAACAGCCCCTGGTAAAGCCCTATCCCCTGCACCACCAGGACCGCGAAGATGGCCGCCCGCTCCCACGGCTGCATCGGCAGCGTGACCAGAGGGCGGTCGGTTTCGCGCCAGCGCGTATGCCAGAAATGCAGGCCCAGCGCACCGTAGAGCAGCGATGAAACGACGTGCGGCAGAAGGTGCAGTAGAATGTCTGGCATTTTTTGAGTTTACACCAAGCCGGAATCCAAATGCTCGACAACCTGACCCAACGCCTTGCCCGCGTCATGAAGACTCTGCGCGGTGAAGCACGCCTGACCGAAGCCAACATCGCCGATGCCCTGCGCGAGGTTCGCCTGGCCTTGCTGGAGGCGGACGTCGCCTTGCCGGCAATCAAGGAACTGATCGCCGCCGTCAAGGAAAAGGCCATCGGTGAAGAGGTGATCGGATCGCTGAGCCCGGGACAGGCTCTGGTCGGTGTTGTTCACCGCGAACTCACCAGACTGATGGGCGACGCCCACAGCGGACTGAATCTGGCGACACAACCGCCGGCAGTCGTCCTGATGGCCGGCCTGCAGGGTTCGGGCAAGACCACCACCGTCGGCAAGCTGGCCAAGATGTTGCGCGAGACGCAGCGGAAAAAGGTCCTGGTGGTGTCCTGCGACGTCTACCGCCCGGCGGCCATCGAACAGTTGAAAACCGTCGCCGCGCAGGCCGGGGCTGACTTCTTTCCTTCCACAACCACCGAGAAACCGGTCGATATCGCGCGCAGTGCGGTCGATTGGGCCAGGCGACACTACCACGATGTCCTGCTGGTGGACACCGCAGGCCGCCTGGCCATCGATACCGCGATGATGAAGGAAATCGCCGAAATACACGCCGCGATCAGACCGATCGAGACTTTGTTCGTCGTCGATGCGATGCTGGGTCAGGATGCGATCAATACCGCCCGCGCCTTCAGCGAGGCCCTGCCCCTGACCGGGATCGTGCTGACCAAGCTCGATGGTGACGCGCGCGGCGGTGCCGCCCTGTCGGTTCGTCACGTCACCGGCCGACCGATCAAGTACGCGGGGATAGGCGAAAAACTGACCGGCCTCGAAGCCTTCCACCCGGAGCGCATGGCTTCGCGAATCCTCGGCATGGGCGACGTGCTGTCGCTGATCGAGGATGCGCAGAAAGGGATCGACGAAGAAAAGGCAGTCGAATTCGCCAGGAAACTCAAGTCAGGCAAGGGCTTCGACCTCAACGACTTCAAGGACCAGATCGGCCAGATGCGCAAGATGGGCGGCCTGTCGTCGATGATCGACAAACTGCCCGCACAGTTCTCGCAGGCCGCCGGCCAGTTGCCCGTCGGCGGCGAGGAGAAGGCGGTCGCACGCATCGAAGGCATCATCAACTCGATGACCCCGACCGAGCGCACGCGACCGGAACTGCTCAAGGCCGCGCGCAAGCGACGCATCGCCCTGGGTGCCGGGGTTCAGGTGCAGGAAGTGAATCGGCTGCTCAAGCAGTTCGAACAGACGCAAAAGATGATGAAGCAGTTTTCCCGCGGCGGCATCGGGCAGCTTATGCGTGGCATCAAAGGCATGTTGCCGGGCATGCGCTAAAGTCCCGGCATTCAATTCAGGGTCAGCGCAGCGCCAGCTTGCTCTTCGAATACGACCACTGGTTCTGCCACGCCATGCGCACGATGTTGGGGTATTCGGCCTGGCCAAGGCTGCCGTTGTAGCGACCCAGTGCACGGAAGAGATCACCCCGTTCGATGTCGAGGTAGTGGCGAAGAATCGTACACCCGTAGCGCAGATTGGTACGCAAGTGGAAGAGGTTGTCGTCGCTCAAGCCGACAACCTTGATCCAGAAGGGCATGACCTGCATGAAACCGCGCGCGCCTGCGGTTGACACGGCATACTTCTTGAAGCCGCTCTCGACCTGGATCAGGCCGAGCACCAGCTGCGGGTCGAGACCCGCGCGCGTCGCCTCGTAGTGCACCGAACGCAGGAATTCAAAGCGTGCTTCGCGGTCGGGTATGCGCTTTTCCAGGCGGCGCGACATCTCGGTCAACCAGTCGATCGCGTCCATCGAATCCTGAAAGGAACTCCGCGGTGGTGCCCGATCCGAAACCGATCGCGACAGCGCCGCCTGCACACTTGCCGAAAGGGGCTCGTACTTCTGGGCACCGGCGTGCGCAGCCAGCGGTAGCAGAAAGGCGCAAAGCGCGATCAGGCCGCGCACAGACGAGCCTTCAGAAATTCGACCATCTCGGCCATCGGCACCATTTGCAGTTCACTGCCGACCCGGCCCTTGTACTCGAGATTTCCCTCCGCGAGGCCGCGCTCGCCGACGACCACCCGGTGCGGGATGCCGATCAGCTCCATTTCGGCGAACGCGATGCCCGGACGTTCGTTTCGGTCATCGAGCAGAACGTCGATCCCGGCACGCGTCAGATCGGCGTAAAGGGCGTCAGCGGCTACCCTCACCGCCTCGCTCTTGGCATAAGCCATGGGAACGATGCACACCTCGAACGGAGCAATCGCCGCCGGGAAAATGATCCCTCGGCCATCATGACCTTGCTCGATGGCTGCCCCGACGATACGGGTGACACCAATACCATAACACCCCATTTCCATCAGGCGGCTCTGCCCGGCTTCGTCGAGAAAACTGCATTTCAGTGCTTCGGCGTACTTGCTGCGCAGTTGAAAGATATGGCCCACCTCGATGCCACGGCAGAGTTCGAGCGTACCGCGACCATCGGGAGAACGATCACCGGCGACGACATTCCGCAAATCGCTGACCAGCGTCGGCTCCACCAGGTCACGACCGAAGTTGACGCCAGTCAGGTGAAAACCCACCGCATTGGCTCCACACACGAAGTCGCTCATCACCGCCACGCTGCGGTCGGCGAAAACCGGCACATCGGCGACTCCAACCGGACCGATATAGCCGGGCGGGCAACCCAGTGCCGCGACGATCTCGTCGTCGCGCGCGAAGCGGAACTCGCCGACCGCCTTCTGCGCCTTGAGTTCGTTGAGGTTGTGGTCGCCGCGCAGCAGGATCAAGGCAAACCGGTCAAGGGTACCCGCGGGGGAACTTGCAACGATGGCGATCGCCTTCACCATCCGGGTGAGTTCGATGCCGAGGAGTTCGGCGACATCCTCGCACTTGACCCGCCCGGGTGTGGCCACCTTCTGCAGGAAGGTGGTCGCGGTCGCGCGCCCTGATGATGGGGCCAGGGCCTCCGCGAGTTCGACGTTGGCCGCGAAGCCGGAATCGGGGCAATAGGCCAGGGCATCCTCGCCGGAATCCGCCAGAACATGGAACTCATGCGATCCCGTTCCGCCAATCGAACCGGTATCGGCGGCGACGGCACGGAATTTCAGACCGAGACGATTGAAGATTCGCGTATACGTGTCGAACATGTTGCGGTATTCGCGTTGCAGGTCTTCGAAGCTGCTGTGAAACGAGTAGCCGTCCTTCATCAGGAATTCACGGCCGCGCATGATGCCGAAACGGGGTCGGATCTCGTCACGGAACTTCACCTGCACCTGGTAAAAATGCAGCGGCAACTGACGGTAGCTCCTGACCTCCCGGCGCACGACATCGGTAATCACCTCCTCGTGCGTCGGACCGATCACGAAATCGCGCTGATGCCGATCCTTGCACCGCAACAACTCGGGACCATACTTGTCCCAGCGGCCGGACTCCTGCCATAGTTCCGCCGGCTGCACGGCCGGCATGGACAACTCGATGGCCCCGGCCCGATTCATCTCCTCGCGGACGATATGCTCGACCTTGCGCAGCACCCGCAGCCCGATCGGCATCCAGGTGTAGATTCCGCCAGCCAGCCGTTTGATCATCCCGGCGCGGAGCATGAGTTGGTGACTGACCACCTCAGCCTCAGACGGCGCTTCTTTGAGTGTGGAAATGAAAAACCTGGAGGTGCGCATGGGAATGGACTGACGGACGGCGAAGGCACAATCTTACTAGACAGAGGGTCAAACTGCGACCCCCAATAGCACACCGAACCAACCCTCGTCGGCGCAGCGGATGCAGCCGTGGAAAAACGGCCCCGGCAAGTGGAGCGAATCAACACCCGCGCCCCGGTCACGGTTTGCTTTCCAAGGCTGTCGAAATGTGGAAAAATGCGTCCAATCAATCAATTTGCAGGTTCTAAACAATGCTTGACCGTGAAGGCTATCGCCCGAACGTCGGCATCATTCTTTGTAACGCCAGAAACGAGGTCTTCTGGGGCAAGCGAATCCGAGAGCATTCATGGCAGTTTCCGCAGGGTGGCATCAAGCGGGGCGAAACGCCCGAGCAGGCGATGTACCGGGAGTTACATGAAGAAATCGGTCTGCTACCCGAGCACGTATTCGTTCTCGGCCGAACGAAAGACTGGTTGCGTTACGACGTGCCAACGCACTGGGTAAGACGCGAATGGCGTGGCAGCTACCGAGGGCAGAAGCAGATCTGGTTTCTGCTGCGGCTTGTCGGGCGTGACTGTGACGTCTCGTTGCGCGCCTGCGACCATCCTGAGTTTGACGCCTGGCGCTGGAACAACTACTGGGTATCGCTTGACGCGGTCATCGAGTTCAAGCGGCGGGTCTACGAGCAAGCCTTGAATGAGTTGGCCCGTTTTCTCAATGCCGATCAGCGTCGCGGGCGCAGCCCACCAGCCCACGAGCAGTTCTCCGCAATTCCTGATATCGCAGACAAGGAATGATTCGACCTCCGAATTCGCTGCCGTTTCGCACTGCACCCTGGTGGCGCTTGCCGTTGCCGACACTGGCACGCTGCGTTTGGCCCTTGTTGATGGCGGTTTATGCTGCGGGTACGGCGGCGGCAGGCCCCCGTGAAACGAACGAGAAGCCCGCCGAGGAGATCGAGGTGAAATTCCCGGCGTCTCCACAGGCGGAAAACCTGATCCCGTTTATAGTCAGCGCGACAACCGACAACCAGTTCATGATCGACGGAGAGTCGCTCAATGTGAGCGGCAACGGCGTGCTGCGCTTTACGCTGGTGATTGTCAGCCCCTCCGGCGCGCGCAACGTGAGTTACGAGGGCATGAACTGCTCCACCGGGGAGCGCCGGCTTTATGCATTTGGCCGCCCGGACGGCACTTGGTCGAAAGCGCGCAACGACCAGTGGACGCGGATCGCTGAAAACACGCTCAATCGCCACCATGCGGCGCTCTTTACCGAGTATTTCTGCCCCGTTGGGGTGACGCTTCGCGATGCCGATGACGCTCGGCGGGCACTTCGTTACGGCGGACATTCATCGACCATGCAGCGCTAGGGCCCTGCCCAGGGGCTTTGAAAGCGCAACGCCAAGAGCAATACATGCTTACCGACCGCTTCCTCATCGAGTTCGACAAGGCCCTGCGTACGCTTTTCGCACCCGCCACGAGCCTTCGCCAGATACCCGGAAGCGCCGAACCGGAGGCATCATTTTCCGATCATGAACGGGCGCATGCCGGGGCTCTGATGCGGATCAATCACGTTGGCGAGGTCTGCGCGCAGGCCCTCTACCAGGGACAGGCCCTGACCTGCCGTGATCCGCAGGTACGACAAACGCTGGAGAAGGCCGCCAATGAGGAAACCGAACACCTAGCCTGGATCGAGCACCGCCTCGCCGAACTCGGCGGGCGCACCAGCCTGCTGAATCCCGTCTGGTACCTCGGCGCGCTCGGCATCGGAATTGCCGCCGGCAAACTCGGCGATCCCTGGAGCCTCGGATTTCTCGCCGAAACCGAAAGGCAGGTTGAGGCGCACCTCGACCATCATCTCAAGGAACTGCCGAGCCAGGACAACCGGTCGCGGGCGATCGTGGCGCAGATGCGCCTCGACGAAATCGCGCACGCCGAAACGGCCATGCGTCTTGGCGCGCGGCAATTGCCCGCACCCGCAATCAAGGCCATGCGTCTGGCGTCTCAGACCATGACGCATACCGCGTATTACCTCTGACTCTCAAGGCGCTGGCCTGTGCTGGGTGTGGGTCAGGCCTCGACGATCTCGAAGTCGTGGGTGATCTCGGCGGTCTTGCCCAGCATGATCGACGCCGAGCAGTACTTGTCCTTTGAGAGCTCGATGGCACGCGCCACCGCTTCCGGCTTGAGTTGCCTGCCGGTAACGCGAAAGTGGAAATGGATGCGGGTAAACACTCGCGGCTCGACGTCGGCACGCTCGGCCTGCAGGCTGACTTCGCATCCGGTCACCGCATGACGCCCCTTCTTCAGAATCAGGACAACGTCGAAGGCGGTGCACCCGCCGGTCCCGGCAAGTAGCAGTTCCATCGGTCGAGGCGCCAGATTGCGCCCACCGGCCTCTGGCGCGCCATCCATCACCAGCGCGTGATTGCTCTCCGTTTCAGCGATGAACGACGCCCCGTCCCCGGTCCACCTCACCTTGCATTCCATGTGCTACTCCTTTTCCAAAGACCGTTGTGAGGGGACGTCGGACATTTATCAGCCAAACCTGCGTAGGCCGGCTGCGCCGCCAGCCCGCGGTACTTGACTGAACGCTCCCCTCACGGCCCCGACAGGGGCAACGACAAGCGACCACCCAGCCTTCGCCCCAAGCCGTGATTGTAGCGCCAAGTACCGCTTGATACGCCAGAGTCACGAATGCTGCGGCGCAACATCAAAAGTCAGAAAACCGCCATGGATATCGTCAATTTTGATTACGTATCATGCAAGTCATATCATTTTTTGTATGCAACTTGTTGAACATTATTTATTTATAGGGCAGACATCGCTTGACATACACCGGTGCAAAAAAAATATGGCGCAATGCACAAAAAATACTTGACCATCAGCCTGGGAAGATCCATAATCTCTTCAACGTAACGACTTTGCTTCAGGCCTTTCCGGCCAGCTTCCCTTGTCTCCTCCACCCTCCTCCTTTGGTGTGGATTTAGCGCGGCTCCAACGAGCCGGGCTTTTTTTTGCAATCGTGGCGCACAGCTTTGAACCACGCTGTCGCCCGGCATCACCGCCTGTTGCGCAGGATTGGGCTGCGCAAGGCACTTGAGCGGCTGACCTGCATGGCATGCAACGCGGCCCTGGTCGCTTGATCCGGGTTTCTCCCGACGCGCAGAAGCCGGTGCAGTCTGTCAAATCAGCAAATCAGCGATTGACAGGTCTTGCGAACTTGCAATAAGATGCTGGGCTTTCCGTTATCAGGCAAAAAAGGACGGCGTTTTTGATGAAGACTTTCTCTGCCAAATCGCACGAAGTGCAGCGCGAATGGCTTCTGGTTGATGCCACGGACAAGGTGCTCGGTCGCCTTGCAACCGAAATTGCGCGCCGCCTGCGTGGT
>JAKOZI010000187.1 GCA_029780075.1 Pseudomonadota bacterium | reverse complement strand
TTCTCACGCAACCTCGGACTGGTCAGTGCTGCCGAGCAGGAGCGCCTGCGGGCGAGTCGTGTGGCGGTTGTCGGTTTGGGAGGGGTCGGCGGCGTCGATCTGGTCGCCCTGGCCCGACTCGGGATCGGCAAATTCAGCATTGCCGATCCCGACATCTTTGAAATGCGCAACACCAACCGGCAATATGGCGCAACACGTTCGGCGGAAGGCCGCTACAAGGCCGACGTCATGTGCCAGATCGTGCGAGACATCAATCCCGAGGCGGATGTCCGCGTTTTTCGCGAGCCCATCGGGCCGTTGAACGCGGACGCCTTTCTCGAAGGCGCTGACGTACTGGTGGATGGGATAGACGCCTTCGAGATTGATCTGCGTCGCCTGTTGTTCCGCAAGGCCCGCGAACGCGGCATCCATGCGCTAGGCGCGGGGCCTGTCGGCTTCAGTACGGTATGGGTGATATTCGGGCCCCAGGGCATGAGTTTCGATCGCTACTTCGATCTTGCCGACCAGATGGACGGGGTTGAAACCTTTGTCGCTTACGTCACAGGAATGGCTCCCTCGTCTCTGCAGCGCGGCTACATGGATCTGTCGTACCTCAACTTCGAGGGGCACACCGGACCCTCGGCAGGCCTGGCCTGCCATCTGGCGTCGGGGGTCATTGCCGCCGAGGTTCTGAAAATCCTCCTGGCGCGCGGCCGAGTTTACACGGCACCGGTATACCATCAATTTGATGCGTATCTCGGTCGTTTTGTCCGCAAACGCCTGTTCGGTGGGAATCGCAACCCGCTGCAGAGGATCAAGCGTCGCTGGTTGGTCAACTACATCAGGCAGCGGCTCAAGTCCAAAGCATAAGGGCGTGCCAACGCAATCTTCAACCTCGATATAGGGGCACATTTCAAATGGCAAATTCACACGGCTCTGGCCCGCAAAGCGCAGTAGGTAGGCTCTGGGATCAATACGTGGCGTTGCCCGCCACACGATTTGTCGAGGGCGTTCTGCTCCGGCGAGACATCGAGCGCCTTTATCTGGTCTTCGGTGGCCACATCTTCTTTCAAACCTTGCGTACGGCCGTGCAACTCGACCTCTTTACGCTGCTGTCCAGGGAGGGGCCGCTCACTCGCCAGGAGATTGCCAAGCGTCTTGGCGTTGCCGAACAGCCGGCAAGGGTCATGATCCTGGGGCTGACGGTGGTCGGGCTGCTCCGCAAGAGCGGTGCAAAGTACACCAACAGTCGCCTGGCGGGAACCTTGCTCGTCAAGGATAGTCCGCGCAAGATCACGGCCTACGTCGAGTTGCAGCACCGGGCCATGTACAAGGGGCTGTACTGGATGCTGGAGGCCGTTCGCGAGTACCGCAACGTGGGGATCAAGGAATTTGCCGGCGAGGAAGCGACACTTTATGAACGCCTGGCGCATGATCCGGAAGTCGAGCAAATTTTTCAGGAAGCCATGCAGGAACTGTCGCTGCAGGCCAACGCCGACATGGCGCGCTTCATCGACCTGCG
>JAKOZI010000020.1 GCA_029780075.1 Pseudomonadota bacterium | reverse complement strand
GGCTTGAGGAACGTCACGGGGGAGTGGACGCTGGTCTGCCTGGCGTGGAACTTGAAGCGGATGGCCAAATTGCGCCCGCAGTAGGGAAAAACGAGGGGAAACCGTACAAAAGGCCGGAAAAACGACGAAATGCCGCCCGCTCATTCCGCATCGTGAAATCTGGCAGTTTCCCCTACTCCAAGTCCGACAGGCTGCTAGCTTGAACTGAGGGCTCGAACGTCGATGACCGTCAGCAGGGCTGCTGATCTCCGACACGCACGATCTTCAGCGTATTGGTGCCGCCGCTGGTGCCCATCGGGTCGCCGGCGGTGAGCACGATGAAATCTCCCTTGACGACGATTCCCTCGTTCATCAGCAACTGTTCAGCGTCGTAGAGCAGTTCGTCGCGGGTGGTCGGGCGCTGTTTCATGAACAGCGGGAACACCGCCCGGTAGAGGCTCATCTTGGTCACCGCTTCGGCCTGCGGCGTCAGCGCGTACACCGGAACGCCGCAGTTGAGGCGGCTCATCCACAGGGCGGTCGCCCCTGATTCGGTGAGTGCCGCGATGGCCTTGACCTTGAGGTGGTGCGCCGTCCAGATCGCAGCCAGCGAGATGGTCTGATCGATGCGCGTGAAGACCTGATTGAGGAACTCGTGGTCGAGCGTTACCGCCGCCGATTTTTCGGCTTCCTCGCAGATCCTTGCCATTGCCTCGACGGTTTCGACCGGATACCTGCCGGAGGCGGTTTCGGCCGACAGCATCACGGCGTCGGTACCGTCGAGCACCGCGTTGGCCACGTCGGAGACTTCGGCGCGCGTTGGTGCCGGTGAGAGAATCATCGATTCCATCATCTGCGTGGCGGTGATCGCCAGTTTGTTTTTCTCACGCGCCAGGCGGATCATCCGCTTCTGCAACGCTGGTACGGCGGCATCGCCGACCTCGACAGCCAGGTCGCCGCGCGCGACCATGATGCCGTCGGAAGCGGAGATGATCTCTTCGAGGGCGGCCACGGCCTCGACGCGTTCGATCTTGGCGATGGTCTGCGCCTGTCCCCCCGCAGCGTGGATCAGTTGTTTGGCCATGTACATGTCGGCCGCGCTCTTGGGGAAGGAAACGGCAAGAAAATCGGCGTCGATGCTGGCCGCGGTCCGGATATCTTCCATGTCCTTGGCGGTCAGCGCCGGTGCCGAAAGCCCGCCGCCCTGGCGGTTGATGCCCTTGTTGTCCGACAGATCGCCACCGTGGCGAACGACGGTAAAGATTTCCGACGCCACGACCCGTTGCACGTCAAGCACGATGCGACCGTCGTCGAGCAGCAGGACACTGCCGGCGGAGACGTCCCGGGTCAGATCCTTGTAGTCGAGTCCGACACGTTCGTTGTTGCCCAGTTCGCAGCGGGCATCGAGGATGAAGCGCTCGCCGGTTTCAAGTCGAACCTTGCCGTCGGCGAATTTCCCGACGCGGATTTTCGGGCCCTGGAGATCGGCGAGAATGCCTACCGGGCGCCCGACGCGGGCAGCCACCTCGCGCACCAGTCGTGCCCTGTCGACGTGGTCCTGCGGTTTGCCATGGGAGAAGTTGAGCCGCACGACATCGACGCCAGCGCGAATCATGCGTTCCAGCACCTCGGCGTCCGATGACGCCGGCCCGAGGGTGGCGACGATCTTGGTATCTCGTGACATGAATTTCCTATGCAAGAACACGAGGGGCGCCCGTAAGCGCCCCTCTGTGGCCGTCTAGCGGGCCATTACGCGGACCATTTCCAGCACCTTGCAGGAGTAGCCCCACTCGTTGTCGTACCACGAGACAACCTTGACGAACGTGCTGTCGAGGGCCATCCCGGCTTCTGCGTCAAAAACGGAAGTGCAGACTTCGTCACGGAAATCGGTGGCGACCACCTTCTCTTCCGTATATCCGAGGACGCCCTTCATTGGACCTTCGGAAGCGGCCTTCATGGCTGCGCAGATGTCCTCGTAGGTGGCATCCTTGTTCAGTTCGACGGTAAGGTCGACGACTGACACGTCGGAAGTGGGGACGCGGAAGGCCATGCCGGTGAGCTTCTTGTTCAATTCCGGAATGACCTTGCCGACAGCCTTGGCGGCACCGGTCGAGGACGGAATGATGTTCTCGAGAATGCCTCGGCCGCCACGCCAGTCCTTGTTGGATGGACCGTCGACAGTCTTCTGGGTGGCCGTTGCGGCATGCACCGTGGTCATCAGCCCGCGCTTGATTCCCCAATTGTCATGCAGGACCTTGGCCACCGGTGCCAGACAGTTGGTGGTGCACGAGGCGTTCGAGATGATCGTCTGGCCAGCGTAGGTGTGATCATTCACACCGAATACGAACATCGGTGTGTCGTCCTTGCTCGGAGCGCTCTGGATGACTTTCCGGGCGCCTGCGGCGATATGCTTCTGGCACGATTCGGTGGTCAGGAAGAGGCCGGTTGAGTCCACGACGATGTCGGCGCCGACTTCATTCCACTTGAGTTCCGCCGGATCCTTGACGGCGGTCAGGCGGATCTTCTTGCCATTGACGATCAGCGTGTTGCCCTCGACGGCGATGGTGCCCTTGAAGCGGCCATGCACCGAGTCATACTTGAGCATGTAAGCGAGATAGTCGGGTTCGAGCAGATCGTTGATGCCGACCACCTCGATATCGTCAAAGTGCTGTACCGCTGCGCGAAACACCATCCGTCCGATACGGCCAAAGCCGTTGATTCCTACCTTGATTGTCATGAAACGGTCTCCTTGAGAAATTACAACAGTGATTTCACGGTGTTAACCACGTTGTTCACCGTGAAACCGATAAAGTCAAACAACGGGCCGGCAGGAGCCGACTCTCCAAAACGATCGATACCGATCACGGTACGAGTCCAACATACTTGCACCAGAAGTTGCCGACGCTCGCTCCGATGGCCAGACGCGGCACGGCGTGGGGCAGGACGTCTCCCGACAGGAGGCGTCCTGCCCGGTGGTGGTTTCGACTCCGGGGGGATGATCGACTTCCGGGTGCACCGGAGTCTTCGAGACAAACTGATGAAAATTCTGCGGTTCATCGATCGACACGTCGTTGCTGCCGAGGTGCAGCAGCGTGAAGACCGGCATCAATCCGTGATTGTGTGAGGGCACGGATCGGTCGAGTTCAGGCCAGTCTGGATTGGCCGGGTTGTGGCGCAAGTGGCGACGCCAGTGGACTTCTGCGATATCGGGCATGCCCATCGGCACGCCAGGGTGAACGAAGTTGACTTGCTGGACCGCGTCCATGGCCAGGGCGCGGATGGCGCGGGTCAGGGGGGCAAAAGCAGTGGGCACGATGACTCGCCGATCCAGGAAATGGGTTTTAGTCGCATGTGCAAATTATCCGCCAAAACGGGAGGCTTTGCCAATTTCCGTAGCGACGCCGGTTTCGGAATTGCTGCCGGGCATTGCTCATCGACTTGCTCGGTTCATTGTCAAGTGATTTATTGAAAGTAAAAACTAAACATAAATCACAAAAAGTTTAACTTTTAATAATCTATCGCGCGTCCTACACTGCTTCGCAACCAACGACGAACGCCTCTCTTCACCCATATCTACACGGAGACCAACATGGACCAATCGAATCGTTACGCCGACCTCAGCCTCAGGGAAGAGGACTTGATCAAGGGCGGCAGGCACATACTCGTGGCTTACAAGATGAAGCCGAAAGCGGGCTACGATTATCTGCAGGCGGCAGCCCACTTCGCCGCCGAGTCGTCCACCGGTACCAATGTCGAAGTGTGCACTACCGACGAGTTTACCCGCGGCGTCGATGCCCTGGTCTACCTGATCGATGAAGCCGGCGAAGAGATGCGCATCGCCTATCCGCTGGACCTGTTCGACCGCAACGTCACCGACGGGCGGATGATGATCGTATCGTTCCTGACGCTGGTGATCGGCAATAACCAGGGTATGGGCGACATTGAGCACGCCAAGATCTACGACTTCTACATGCCCGAGCGTGCCATTCAGCTTTTTGACGGGCCGGCCAAGGATATTTCCGACCTGTGGCGGATCCTGGGTCGCCCGGTCAAGGATGGCGGCTATATTGCCGGTACGATCATCAAGCCGAAACTCGGTTTGCGTCCGGAGCCGTTTGCCAAGGCGGCTTACCAGTTCTGGCTGGGCGGGGACTTCATCAAGAATGACGAACCGCAAGGCAACCAGGTTTTTGCACCAATGAAGAAGGTGATGCCACTGGTGTACGATGCCATGAAGCGCGCGCAGGACGAGACTGGTCAAGCCAAGCTGTTCTCGGCCAACATCACCGCTGACGACCACTATGAAATGTGCGCGCGCGCCGATTACATCCTGGAGACTTTCGGGCCTGATGCCGACAAGGTCGCCTTTCTCGTTGATGGCTACGTCGGCGGTCCGGGCATGGTCACCACTGCTCGCCGGCAGTATCCCAACCAGTACCTGCACTACCACCGTGCCGGTCACGGCGCCGTCACTTCGCCGAGTTCCAAGCGTGGCTACGATGCCTATGTGCTGGCCAAGATGTCGCGTCTGCAGGGTGCTTCGGGAATTCACGTCGGCACCATGGGCTACGGCAAGATGGAGGGCAGTGCCGACGATCGGGCGATCGCCTACGTCATCGAGCGCGACGAGTATCAGGGGCCGGCTTATCACCAGAAGTGGTATGGCATGAAGCCGACCACGCCAATCATTTCCGGCGGCATGAACGCCTTGCGGCTGCCGGGTTTCTTCGCCAATCTGGGACACGGCAACGTCATCAACACTTCCGGTGGCGGTTCCTATGGCCACATCGACAGCCCGGCCGCTGGTGCCATTTCGCTACGACAGGCTTACGAGTGTTGGAAAGCCGGGGCCGACCCGATCGAATGGGCCAGGCAGCACCCGGAATTCGCGCGTGCTTTTGAGTCCTTCCCCGGGGATGCCGACAAACTCTATCCGGGCTGGCGCGAAAAGCTCGGTGTTCATCGCTAGAGGCAAGGGGCTGGGGTAAGGGTGACGTGTTGCCGGAGCGTCGCCCCGACTACGGGTTGAGCGCCGACGACATTTCGGGAGATGGGCAATGACCGACAAGGGGCAATTCAGGGTTCTCGACGAACCGTACTATCAGCCACAAGGCAATGAAGTGGCGCTCTACGAAGCGGCCTATGCGGCGCGTCTGCCGGTGATGGTCAAGGGACCGACAGGTTGCGGCAAGTCGCGCTTCATCGAATACATGGCCTGGCGGCTGGGCAAGCCCTTGATCACCATCGCCTGCAACGAGGACATGACCGCCTCCGATCTGGTCGGGCGCTACCTGCTCGAAGCCAACGGCACGCGCTGGCTCGACGGTCCGCTGACCACCGCTGCCCGTATCGGGGCCATCTGTTACCTCGATGAAATTGTCGAGGCGCGTCAGGACACCACGGTCGTCATTCATCCGCTGACCGACCATCGGCGTACGCTGCCGCTCGACAAGAAGGGAGAACTGCTGCGCGCCCACCCCGATTTTCAGTTGGCCATTTCGTACAACCCCGGCTACCAAAGCCTGATGAAGGACTTGAAGCAGTCGACCAAGCAGCGTTTTACCGCCTTCGAATTTGACTATCCTGCGGCAGCACTGGAGATCGCCATTCTTGCCGGCGAAAGCGGTATCGATGCCGTCACCGCCACACAACTGGTGAATGTCGGCGCGGCCGCCCGCCGGCTCAAGGGGCACGGGCTTGACGAGGGCATCTCGACGCGTTTGCTGGTCTATGCCGCGACCCTGATCCGGGCAGGAGTTTCGCCGCGTGAGGCTTGTCGCATGGCCCTGGTGCGGCCAATCACCGACGACCGTGACATTCGCGACACCCTGGATCACGCCATCGACGCGACCTTCGCCTAGGCCAGGGCGAAGCTCCCAGCCATGTCCGCGAACGTCACTGACAGCAGGGATCCCGCAACCTGGGATGAGCGCCTGCAAGGCTACCGTGCGCAACTCGACTGTCGCTTTCCGCAAGTCGCCGAGGTGTTCGAGCGATGCCTGATCGAGGCGCTTGCCGTGCTCTCGACAGAAGGGGTCGATGCCTACCTCGACCATGCGCGCGTGCTCAGCCGCATGGGGCGCGGTGTCGAGCCGGTGCTGGTGTTTCTCGAGGAGTGGCCGTCGATCGCCGCAATCCTCGGTGAACAGGCCTTGCCGTCGATCGCCCGGACCATTGACGCGCTTGGCAAATCGCCGAATGCAAAAGCGATTTTCCCCTTTCTGCAGACGCTTGCCGCAGTCGCGCGGCGTCTGCCGGCAGCGGCACAGATGCAGCACTATCTGGATCTGGCGCTTGATCTCATGCAACGTACCAGCGGGTCGATCCACGGCATTCACCAGACCTTCGCCAGTCCGGCGCTGCCCGAGTTCTTCGGCCAGGCGCCGCGGCTGCTGCATGCGCTAAGTCTCGCCGGGCTGAGCAAATGGGTTGAATACGGGATTCGCAATTACCACAACCATCCGGAACGACAGTGTGCCTACTTCAGCCTGCAGTCGCCGGACAGTCGCGCGGTCCTGCAGCGTGAGCGCCACGGCACGCTGCTGGTCGACCATCAGCGCCAGCTCGATCTTTACCTGCGAGGTCTATGGGGTGATAGCGCCCTCCTGGTGCCCTATGCGACAAACCTGGAGCAATCGCCGCAAGCTGTTCCGTACTACGACGCTTCTGGAATACGTCTGCCAGATGTCTTCGACGATGCGCATGGCGTCTCCGGCATTGACCGCTACCGCGCTCTGCTGGCGCACATCGCGGGCCATCGGCGCTGGAGTCGCCCGATATTTGCCGACAACTTCAGCCCGATGCAGCGTCTGGCGATCGAGGTCTTCGAGGACAGTCGCATCGAAGAGCTGATCCTGCGTGCATATCCCGGTCTGCGCCACATCTTTCTCGCCCTGCACCCGATACCGCTGGAAGGCGCTTGCGACCCGGAAACCAGTTCCTGTCTTCGCCACCGGCTGACCATGCTGTCGCGCGCTCTTCTCGACCCCGAACATGGCTATCAGGACGTGCCGTTGCTGGAGTTCGTGGATCGCTTCCGGGAAACGATGGCCCGCGGCGAATCCGGCAGCGAAGAAATGGCTGCTCTCGCGCTGGCCTACGTCGCGCGCACCCGTCGACAGAGCGATCAACTGGCGAGCGTGTATTTCGCGGATACCGAGCTGGCCTACCGCGACGACAATCGCCACCTGTGGCGATTCCACGAGTTGAGCGACGACGAGGAGATGTTCGATCAGGTGCGCCCGGCGTCCGCGGGGACCGAACTCGACCGTCTGCTGCCACGCCACTATCCGGAGTGGGATTACCAGACCCAGAGCCACCGGCCCGACTGGGTGAGCCTTTACGAATCGCTGCATCCGAGTGGTGACGCCGGTCACATCGACCGCCTGCTGGAAAAACACGCGCCGTTGGCGAGGCGTCTGAAGCGCCTGCTCGACCTCCTCAGGCCGCAGGAGAGAACGCGCATACGCTACCAGGAGGATGGCAGCGAACTCGATCTCGACATCGCCATTCGTTCGCTGATCGATTTCAGGAGCGGCGCCAACCCTGAACCGCGGATCAACATGAGCCATCGCACCAACGGTCGCAATCTCGCCGTGCTGCTGCTGCTCGATCTGTCGAAGTCGCTTGCCGAGCAGGTCGATGTCGGAAACGGTGTCCCCGGGCAGAGTATTCTCGAACTGAGTCAGGAAGCGGTGTCGTTGCTCGCCTGGTCGATCGAGCAACTCGGCGACCCCTTCGCCATCGCCGGTTTTCATTCCGACACCCGCCATGATGTCCGTTACCTGCACCTCAAGGGCTACAGCGAAAGCTGGGGCGACCTGGTCAAGGCACGCCTCGCGGCGATGCAGGCCGGCTATTCGACACGCATGGGCGCAGCCATGCGTCACGCCGCACACTACCTCGCTGCCCGCAAGGCCGAGAAGAGGCTGCTGCTGGTCCTCACCGACGGCCAGCCGGCCGATGTGGATGTGCCCGACGAGCGCCTGCTCATCGAAGACGCTCGTCAAGCGGTCGGAGAACTTGACCAGAAGGGTATCTTCACCTACTGCATCAGCCTTGACCGCAAAGCCGATGTGTATGTCGGCGATATCTTCGGGCGGAGGTACGCGGTGATCGACAATGTCGAGCGGCTGCCGGAGAGATTGCCGGAGTTGTTCCTGGCCCTGACCAGGTAGCGCGGAGGCTTGCAAGAAATCCCGCGCCGCAGGCTTGGTGCAATCTCCTGTCGCCTATTTTTGCGCGATCGGGGTATTTTGCCGACGGAGTCCCCGGGCCACACCACTCTGACTCAGACTGCCTTGCGCCACCGCGAAATGGCGCCGACGAGGCCGAGTGCGCCGAGCAGCAACGTTGGTGTGGGTGGCTCGGGGATTGCCGTGATTTCCAGGAAGGGACGCAGCGCCGCATTGGCTGACGCGGAAGACGCGTACAGCGAAGCGATCGGTTTGCCGGAGTCGGCAATGACGATGTCCGGCTGCAACAGTTCGAAACCGAAGTTCGTAGACGGATCCGTAAGCCAGTCCTGAACCAGCGCGGTAACATCGAACGACACCCATTGATTCACTCCGCTTTGCACGGTCGAGGTGAACGTCCCGGCGACGGCAGGCTGCGTCTCCCAGGTAACGGCAGTTTCGCTCCAGGCTTCGGTTACGCGATGCAACTCGGTGGTGACTGGTTTGGCTGCTGTCGGGTCGGCGAACGGTGGCAGACCAGGGAGGGCAAAGAGGTTGAACTTCGCGTTCCTGACCCGGTCGGCAGTGAGCGCCAGCGCTCCGAGTTCGAAACGCAACAGCGATCTGGTGTCATGCGCGCGCGTCTCACCCAGGTCGCCGATCAGCGGTATGGTGTTGCTGCTACCCAGAAAATTCCCGAAGGGTACGGCGGGTAGGGGGCTCAGCGCGTTCAGCGTCTGGCTGTCGAGGTTGGTCACGCGCGCGGCGGTGGCGATACGGAATGCGCCGGGAATACCGAATTCATAGACAAACACATCCTCGCTCGTCGCTTCGTCGGGTTGCAGGATGGTTGCGCCGTGCGCAGCGCCCGCCAGTGCGCCAGCAATTACGAGAGAGTGTGCCATGGAAGGAAAGGTGCGTCGCATGTGATGCCTCCAGTAGTCAGATTGGCCGCAGGCGCGCACACTACGCGCCTGTCCCTCCCTCATACGGGAGAAGTCCGGCAACGGATGCAATTGACGCTCGCGAAGTGTCCGACCGCAGCTCCCGACGGAGGCTCGGATCAAGCCGGGAAGTCAAAAAAACAGTTGATTACCATATCGCTGAGATGCGAAGCTGGTCCTGATGGGATGACCGGCATCTGAAGGGGCGCGAGCCAACCGTCGGGCGGTACCGGACGGCTGGACCGTAAACGTTGCAAGTGGGGCAGAATGTACTGGAGGACAAGATCATGTCAGATGCAATTCAAGCGCTGGGTATGGGCTGGCTGCCGGACTATCCGAGTTTGCGCGACCATACGGTGAACCATGATGTGGTGTCGGCAAGACTCAAGGAACTGGGTCAGACACAGCCCATCAAGAGCTTGCTGGCGAGCGTAAATGCTGCGGCTGTGCCGGCAAAGTTGCCGACCACCGCGGATTTGCG
Source organism: Pseudomonadota bacterium (assembly GCA_029780075.1). GTDB lineage: Bacteria > Pseudomonadota > Gammaproteobacteria > Burkholderiales > Rhodocyclaceae > Accumulibacter. The sequence goes on along the minus strand of JAKOZI010000020.1, from coordinate 21,241 downwards.
CGACTGGTGTCCGCCGATCGAGAACCAGGGCGCCCTGGGTTCGTGCACCGCGAATGCAGGCGTGGCGATGATCGAGTACTACGAGCGTCGGGCATTTGGCAAGCACATCGACGCTTCACGCCTGTTTCTATATAAAACGACGAGAAACCTGCTCAAATGGACCGGCGACACCGGCGCGTTCCTGCGCAGCACCATGGAGGCGATGGTGCTGTTCGGCGTTCCCCCCGAGGAATACTGGCCCTACAGCACGGCAGCCACAGCTTTTGACAAGGAGCCATCAGCGTTCTGTTATGCCTTCGGGCAGAACTACCAGGCCATCAACTACTATCGTCTCGATCCTCCGGGAACATCGTCTGCGCTGCTGCTTGATCGTATCAAGTCCAACCTGGCTGCGGGGTTGCCGTCAATGTTCGGGTTCACAGTGTACAACTCGTACGGCCAGGCCAGCACCACCGGTAAATTTCCCTATCCGACGGCCGGTGAAAAGATCATTGGCGGGCATGCGATCGTCGCTGTCGGCTACGATGACAACATGAAGATCAAGAATGCAAACCCTGGCGCCAGCGAAACCAAAGGTGCCTTGCTGATCAGGAATTCCTGGGGAACAGGATGGGGGGCGGCCGGCTATGGCTGGCTGCCCTATGCCTATGTTCTCAACGGACTGGCGGTCGACTGGTGGGCGCTGATCAAACAGTCGTGGGTCGATACGGGTAACTTTGGCTGAGACCATTCGCAGCGTTCCTTGACCGTTTGTGTGCCGGGTTGCGAGCGCACGCCAAAAATTTCTGGCAGAGATGCGATTTTCTCGTTGCGGTCAGTCTTGGAATTCCTGGAGGCGCGAGCGGGAGTCGAACCCACCTACACGGATTTGCAATCCGGTGCATAACCGCTTTGCTATCGCGCCGCGCCCACCTGGGGATGGTAGGTATTTCAAATTGCTGTGAGCCGTACAGACTGCTTGCCAGAAAATCTGGAGCGGGAGAAGAGTCTCGAACTCTCGACCTATACCTTGGCAAGGTATCGCTCTACCAACTGAGCTACTCCCGCGTCAAGCGAGTGCGCATTATAAAGGCCTGCTTCTTGCTGTCAACGGATTCTTCCCCGCTACGCGCTTTTTTTCGGTTACGCAGGAGGTGTGTCGGCTATCGCTTACGGTCTTCTTCAATCAGGTGTGGCCACGCCATGCGCATGTAGTAACCCATGGACCAGAGGGTCAGCACGGCGGCGACGTAGATCAGCCAGGTTCCGACCTGAAACACATCGATCCCCCGCAGCGGCGAAAAATAGAGCAGCATCGGGATGGCAATCATCTGCGCTGTCGTCTTGATCTTGCCGATCATCGATACGGCAACGCTCTTGTGCGCGCCAATCCGCGCCATCCATTCGCGCAAGGCGGAAATCGTGATCTCCCGGCCGATGATGATCATTGCCAGGATGGCATCAAGCCTTCCGAGTTGAACGAGGACGATCAGTGCTGCAGCGACCATCAGTTTGTCCGCGACCGGGTCAAGAAAGGCTCCAAAGGCCGAAGTCTGTTGCCAGCGACGTGCGAGATAGCCGTCCAGCCAGTCCGTCACCGCCGCCACCACAAAAATCAATGTCGCCGCCATGTCGCGGCCGACCGTCTGGAACCATGGCTCGGGAACGTAGTACACGGCGATCAGCAGCGGAATCAGGATGATTCGCAGCCAGGTCAGCAGGATGGGTATGTTCAATGGCATCAGTGCATAGCCGCGTAAATTTTTTCGGCGAGTTCCCGACTGATCCCAGGAACCGCAGTCAGTTGGTCAACGCCGGCATCCGAAATTCCTTGCAGGCCGCCAAAACGTGAAATCAGCGCCTTGCGCCGCTTGGGTCCGATGCCGCTGATCTCTTCCAGGCTTGAACTCCGCCCGGCCTTGTTGCGCCTGGCGCGATGCCCGGAAACCGCAAAGCGATGCGCCTCGTCACGGACTTCCTGAATCAGGTGCAGTGCCGGATGTTCAGGAGGCAATTGTAACGGCTCGCGGCCGTCCGCGAAAATCAAGGTTTCCAGGCCCGGCTTGCGTGCTTCGCCCTTGGCGACGCCGACGAGCGGCAGTTCAGCGAGACCAAGTTCCTCGAGCGCCGCGGCCGCAATCCCGACCTGGCCGCTCCCACCGTCGATCAGGATCAGGGTCGGCGCCACGCCCTCGCCGTTGGGCAGTTTCTCGTAGCGGCGCTGGACCACCTGTTGTATCGCAGCGTAGTCGTCACCAGGCTGGATGTTCTGGATGTTGAAGCGCCGGTATTCAGACTTGCGCATGCCGTTACCCTGATAGACCACACAGGCGGCGACGGTCAACTCGCCTTGCGTGTGGCTGACGTCGAAACATTCGATGCGTGCCTCCTTGCCATCTTCGAGATCAAGGCCCAGAGTCGTGCAGAGCGCTTCGAGTCGCGCCTCCTGACGCGACAACACACTGCGTCGGGCGGTTATCGCCAGCCGCGCATTCTGTTCGGCCATCTCTACCCAGATGCGCTGCATGGTAGACCTTGCCTCGCCAACCCTGACTGTCTGTGCGGCCGTTGCGCTGAGCCAGTCGGTGACCTCACCATCACTCAGAGCCAGGTTGACAAGAATGCGACCCGGAATCGGGTGCGCAAGATAGTGCTGGTAGAGGAACGCGGTAAGTGCTTCGAGTGCCGTCGAATCGGCGGCATGGGCAGGAAACTGCGGTCTGTCGCCGAGGTGTCGGCCACCGCGAACCATGGCCAGATTCACACAGGACACGCCGCCGTCGTAAACTGCGGCGACGATATCCACGTCTCCGTCCTTGCCACTCTCGACGTACTGCTTTTCCTGTACCTGTCGCAAGGACTGGATTTGGTCTCGATAGACTGCCGCCTGTTCAAAGGCGAGTTTCGCTGCCGCCTGATCCATTGCCGCCGTCAGACCGCCGATCACATCCTGTTGTCGACCCTGCAGGAACAGCGTCGCCATCTGCAAGTCCTGGGCATAACGCACAGGGTCGATCAGACCGACGCAGGGTGCGGAGCAGCGTTTGATCTGGTAGAGCAGACACGGCCGCGTGCGGTTGTTGAACACCGGATTCTCGCAAGTGCGCAGACGAAACATCTTCTGTAGCAGATGGATACTCGCGCGCACCGCCGGTGACGAGGGAAAAGGGCCGAAGTAGTCGGCGCGCTTGTCCGTGGAACCGCGAAAGAAGCCCAGCCGCGGGTAATTGTCGTGCGTCAGGACGATGTAAGGGTAGGACTTGTCATCGCGAAACAGGATGTTGTAACGTGGTGACAGACTCTTGATCAGATTGTTTTCGAGCAGCAGTGCCTCGGCCTCGGAGCGCGTCACTGTTGTTTCGACTTGGGCGATCTGCGCAACCATCAGCGCGATTCGCGGGCTGGGATGATGGTCACGAAAATAAGAGGCCAGCCGCTTTCTGAGGTTTTTTGCCTTCCCGACGTAGAGGACATTGCCTGCGTCATCGAGCATCCGATAAACGCCCGGCAACTCGGTCAGGGTGGCAAGCAGCGATTTGGCGTCGAAAGGTTCGGTCATGATCATTCGCGTCAACTCAAGGCTGACGTAGGATAGCGACTTCGATGTTATCACGCCCGCCCGTGCCGTCCGTAACCACCAGTGCCGCCCGTCCCGACTGGGATGTGTTCTGCAGGGTCATCGACAACTTCGGCGATATCGGCGTCTGCTGGCGCCTGGCGCGACAACTGGCGGGTGAACACGCGTTGCATGTGCGGTTGTGGGTCGATGACTTCGACAGCTTTCGGCTGCTGTACCCGGAATTGGACCCAGGGCTGTCGATCCAGGTTCGTCAGGGGGTCGAGATTCGCCGCTGGGAGAACTGTTTCACCCCCGTCGTCCCCGCGCGGGTCGTCGTGGAAGGCTTCGCCTGCCATCTTCCGGAATCCTTCGTCGAACACATGGCGCATCTGTCGCCGCACCCGGTCTGGATCAATCTCGACCACCTGAGCGCGGAGGAATGGGTGTCCGGCTGGCATCTGCTGCCTTCGCCGCATCCACACCTGCCGCTGATCAAGTATTTCTTCTTTCCCGGTTTCGTGGTTGGTACCGGCGGCCTGTTGCGCGAGAGCACCTTGCGTGCGCGGCGCCTGCAATTTACCGGCAGCACCGATCTTCGGGCCGTGTGGTGGCGTGAACTGGGCAGCAGCGCGCCGCCCGCCAGCGCGCTGCTGGTTTCCGTGTTCAGCTACGACAATCCGGCGCTCGGCGATCTGTTGCGCGCTTGGGAAATCTCGGAGCGGCCCATCTGCTGTCTGATGCCCTTGTCGCGCACGCAGCCGGTGCTCGAAGCCTTCGCCGGACGTGTGCTCGGGTCGGGCGACATCGTCCGTCGCGGTAGTCTAGAGGTCCGTGTTCTGCCGTTCGTCGATCAGGACCGTTACGACTGCCTGTTGTGGCTCTGCGACCTCAATTTCGTTCGCGGTGAGGATTCCTTTGTGCGTGCCCAGTGGGCAGCCCGGCCGATGGTCTGGCACATCTACCCGCAGCAGGCTGCGGCCCATCTGATCAAGCTCGACGCCTTCCTGGCGCATTATTGTGCCCAGCTGCCACAGGCCAGCAGCGTTGTGCTGCGTGATTTCTGGCACGCCTGGAATGCTGGACGACTCGAAACCAAGGCCTGGTGCAAGCTCGCAACCGCGTTGCCGCAGTTGCGCGAGCACGCGCTGCGCTGGGATGCCGAGTTGTCGCTGCAGGAGGATCTCCTCAGCCGGTTGGTACGCTTCAGTTGTTCCAAGTTATAATCAAACGCTTACCACCACAAGTCTGCTGGATCGCACGATGAAGACCGCACATGAACTGCGCCCAGGCAATGTTTTCCTGGTCGGCAACAACCCGATGGTGGTTCTCAAGTCGGAATACGTCAAATCCGGGCGCAACGCCTCGGTTGTGAAGATGAAGCTGAAGAGCCTGCTGAGCGAATCGCCAAGTGAAGTGGTCTTCCGCGCCGACGACAAGTTTGATGTCGTACAACTCGAACGCAAGGAGGTCAGCTACTCCTACTTCGCTGATCCCCTCTACGTGTTCATGGATGCTGATTACAACCCGTACGAGATTGAAGCCGACTGCATGGGTGAGGTCCTCAACTACCTTGAGGACGGTATGCCCTGCGAAGCCGTGTTTTACAACGGCAAGCCGATCTCGGTCGAGTTGCCGCCGAGTGTGGTTCGCGAGGTGGTTTACACCGAGCCTGCCGTGAAGGGCGACACCTCGGGCAAGGTGATGAAAGCAGCGCGGGTATCCACCGGTTTCGAGTTGCCCGTACCGGCGTTCATTGAAATCGGCGACAGGATCGAAATCGACACGCGCAGCAATGAATACCGTACACGCGTCAGGTAAGGTTGTCGTCAGTAAGCCGTGCAAGTCATTTTCGCTGATAAATCATGGGACAGAACGGAATCCCGAGACGGGCCAAGTTTCAGCGTTGGAGGAGTCAGAAAACAATATGCGCACCACATCCGAGAACATTGACGGCATTCAATGGTTTCATCGCGTCACCCTGCAGGACGGGCGAGTTACCGCCGGCGTCGTCGATGTTGCCCGACATGAAGGCCTTTATTTATTTGACCGGCTCGATTTTAAGGGCAAGTCAGTGCTCGACATTGGTTGCTGGGATGGCTACTTCAGCTTCATGGCCGAGCAACGGGGTGCCAAGCGGGTAGTGAGTCTGGACGACCCCGAGTTTCGCTGGGGTGGCCTGGACGGATACAAGTTTTTGCACAGACATTTCCAGAGTCGGGCCGAATGGTGTAAGGGTTCGATATTTGCCCTTCCTCGCGAGCGGTTCGACATCGTGCTGTGCTACGGCGTCCTTTACCACATCAATGACCCGCTCACGGCAATGATCAATTGCTTTCATGCGACGCTCCAGGAGGTAGTGTTTGAAGGGGTGTTCTATGAGAGTCGTGAGCCAACGCTTTTTCTCCTGGCGCCCAGAGAGTTTCATGACGACCCGACGAACATCTATGCACTGAGCACGGGGTACCTTCAAAAAGTGGCTGCGATGTGCGGCTTTGAGCTTGTGGAAACACGGACGCCGAAGTACGCGGCGACGCGCTGGCGCCGCTTTTTCAGGAAGGTGCGGCCAGGGTATGATCGTGCCGCACTACGCTTTCGACGGGTTGGCGAAATGACCCCAGCCTACAAGGCCAGTTGTTTCTCGCTCGCCCCGATGACGCTGAACAAGGCTTGAGGCCTGCCGGATCTCGTTAACGCCAAAATCCCTTCGATCACCCTCCGAGGAGTTCGGCGCATGACCATCGGTACCGATTTCACTGTTGCGACTGCGACTGAACGCGCTCTTGCCAAGGCACACGAACTGGCGTGCGCTTTTCTGGCTTCGCTGCCGGAGCGCCCGGTCAGTCTTGTTCCCTCTGCGGAGGAAATGGCGGCTGCGCTCGACGAAACGCTGCCCGAAACCGGGAGTGATCCGGCCGCCGTGCTCGAGGAGTGGGTCACACGCGCCGAGCGCGGTATTACCGCTTCGCCGGGCCCCCGCTTCTTTGGTTTCGTGACCGGCGGCGTGACGCCGGCCGCTCTCGCTGGCGATTGGCTCGCCTCGGCGATCGACCAGAACGCGGGCCTGTGGGCGAGCAGCCCCGCGGCAGCGCAGACCGAACTCGTCGTCTTGCGCTGGCTGAAGGCACTGTTCGGATTGCCGCCAGCATGGTCCGGTGCCCTGACCAGCGGTGCCACGATGGCCAACCTTGTCGGCTTGACCACCGCGCGACAATGGGTGGGGCGGAAACTCGGCTTCGACGCGGCGGCGGATGGGCTGGCCGGGCAGCCGCCTGTCATCGTCGTCTCAAGCACAGAGCTTCACCTCAGCGCCCTGAAGTGTCTGGGTACCCTGGGCCTGGGCCGCAATCAGGTGCACACGGTCGCCGCCCCGGGCGGCTCCGTCGATATTGCGGCGATGGCGGCGCTGCTGCGCGCGATCGATGCCCCGGTGATCCTCATCGGCAATGCTGGTGAAGTTAACAGCGGCCACTTCGACGACATAGCTGCGCTCGCCGACCTGCGCGATGCCCATCCGGCCGGCGCCTGGTTGCATGTGGACGGCGCCTTCGGACTCTTCGCTCGTTTGTTGCCACGGCTCGAGCACCTGACGCGCGGAATCGAGCGGGCTGACTCGCTGGCCGCGGACGCACACAAGTGGCTGAACGTGCCCTACGACAGCGGCTTTGCCTTCGTTCGCGATGCCGACATCCTCCGCGAAGCGTTCCTGGCCGGCGGCGCCTATGTCGCCGGCAGTGCGGGCTGGGATCCGTACACGCACGTGCCGGAGATGTCGCGCCGCTTCCGTGCGCTGGCTGCCTGGTGTACGCTCAAGGCCTTCGGCCGCGAAGGCTATCGCGCGATCGTCGAGCGCTGCGTGGACAACGCCGCGGTTTTTGCGCGCTGGATCGAGGCGAAGCCCGGCCTTGAACTGATGAATTCCGCCCCGCTCAACATCGTCTGTTTTCGCATTGTGCGCGCGGGGCTGGACGACGCCTCGGCCGATCAACTCAACCGTGCGGCGGTTGGCGCAATCCAGCGCGATGGCCGCGCATTCGTCACCGGAACCGTCTGGAATGGCCGCGCCGCGATGCGTGCCGCCTTCGACAACTGGCTGACCACGCTGGACGATGTGGCCATCCTCCAGGCAGCCGTCGAGGACATCGCCGCATCAAGTCGATAGCAGCTGCGTGGCCTCAGCCACGCCGGCCAAGTAAGTCAAGTCCTGCTGCAGGCCTGCCCAGTCGAGTGCCGGCGTGCTCGGCAGCAGGCGTTGGACGCGTTGTGCGCGCACCGGATCGAGGCGTGGTTGCCAGTTGGTCAGGAGTTCGCCGACCGCATCCGGCGAGTTGCATACCAGCAGCAGGTCGCAGCCGGCGTTGCATGCCGCCGTGCAGCGCTCGACGATGCCGCCGGCAACACTGGCGCCGGCCATCGACAGATCGTCGCTGAAGATGACGCCATCGAAGCCCACTTCGTCGCGCAGCAGGCGTATCCAGATCGGCGAGAAGCCAGCCGGCCGGTGGTCCACCTGCCGATAGATGACGTGCGCCGGCATGACGGCGTCGAGCCCGAGGCGGCGGTAGGGCTCGAGGTCAGGAGTCAGTTCGTCCAGCCGGCGCTCGTCGATCGGCAGTGCCACATGCGAGTCCGCCTCGACCCAGCCATGGCCGGGGAAATGCTTGCCGCAGGCGATCATGCCGGCGCGGTGCAGGCCCTCGATCAGTGCGCTTGCCAGTTCGACGACAGCGGTCGGGTCAGAGTGAAACGAACGATCACCGATGACGCTGCTGCGGCCCCAATCGAGGTCGAGTACCGGCGTAAACGACAGATCGACGCCGCACGCGCGTAGCTCGGCGGCGAGCACATAGGCAACCCTGCGCGCCGCAAGCAGCGCTGCCTGCCGATCCTGGTCCCACAGTTCTCCGAGACGGCGCATCGCCGGCAGGCGGGTGAAGCCGGTCCGGCAGCGTTGCACCCTGCCGCCCTCGTGGTCGATGCCAATCGGCAGGGCAGGGGAGCGCAAGGCATGCACTGCAGCCGTCAGTTGCGCAAGCTGCTGCGGCGATTCGTAGTTTCGCGAGAACAGAATCAGGCCACCCACCAGCGGGTGACATAAGCGTTCGGATTCTAGGTCGGACAGCTGGGGCCCTGCCAGATCGATCATCAGCGGGCCGAGAGGAAGGTTCATGACTGTTCCATGATGACAAAAGCGATCGCATAGTCGCGCTCGTCGCTGATCGAAAGGTGGGCGATGAGCCGCCGCTGCGCGAGGTGTGCGGCGAGCGCGGTAGCGTATTCGAACAACGGCCTGCCCAGCGCATCGTGGGTGATGCCGATGCTCGGCAAGGTGGCGGGTGCGACGAGGCCGATGCCGAGCGCCTTGCCGAACGCTTCCTTGGCCGCAAAACGCTTGGCCAGGAAGCGCGCCGGATCCCTGACGCCGACAAACTCGGTGCACTCCCTGGGCGACAGTAGCTTTTCCAGCGCGCGTTGCCCGTGCCGCTGGTAGAAACTGCCGAGGCGGGCCACGGCGACAATGTCGGTGCCGATACCGGCAATCATGGCCGTGACCATCGCACCGACGACTCGCCAAACGCCCCGCGTCGGTTTGCGGAAGACGGACGGCGGTGCATGGCAACGCGCATGACGCGGATCATCTGCAAGCCGGCAGGGTCATGGCCGCATGGCGCGCGCCTGCGCCTCGCGCAGCAGGCGCTTCATTTCGCGCACGGCCTCGCGCAGGCCGACAAAGACCGCCCGACTGATGATCGCGTGCCCGATGTGCAGTTCGCGGATACCCGTGAGCTGGGCGATCGGCTGCACATTGAAGTAGTTGAGCGCGTGCCCGGCATTGAAACGCATTCCCAGATCACGAACGAGGCTGCCTGCGCTGCGGACTTTATCGAGTTCGGCGAGCACAGCCCGGCTTTCGGCATCCCTTCCCTGGGTGTAAAACGCATGCGCATAGGGTCCGGTGTGGATTTCGCATACCCGTGCGCCGATGCGCGCAGCAGCTTCTACTTGGGCGGGCTCGGCGTTGATGAATACGCTGCTGACGATGCCGGCGTCGGCGAGGCGGTCGACGGACTGGCGCAGGCGAGTTTCCTGGGCCACGATGTCGAGCCCCCCTTCGGTCGTCACCTCATGGCGGCCTTCGGGCACCAGCATGGCCATCTGTGGCTTGATACGGCAGGCTATGGCGATCATCTCGTCGGTGGCTGCCATTTCGAGATTGAGTTTGATCTGCGCCAGATCGCGCAGCCTTTCGACGTCGGCATCCTGGATATGCCGTCGGTCCTCGCGCAGGTGGATGGTGATGCCATCGGCACCGCCGAGGTGCGCTTCGACTGCGGCCCAGACCGGATCCGGCTCGTAGGTGCAGCGCGCCTCGCGGATCGTCGCGACATGGTCGATATTGACTCCAAGTTCGATCATAGCTCCTGTAGCTCCCTGAAAATCCTGCGGCTGGCGAGCGTCTTGCCGCCTGTGTAGTGGCCGATCAGCGTGCGCATCAGTTGCTTGGCTTCGACCAGCGAGCGGGGATCGGAGAAATCCTCGCGCGCGAGATCGATCAGCGTTCTGCCGCTGACCGCGAGTGTCGAACTGCCGGGACTGGAGAGTCGCACCGGACCGCGTTCGATCTCGTACGCGTAGTGCGCGTCAGCGTCGACCGCGGTTCCGGCGGCGTCGCTTTCCAGCGTCAGACCGTAGCCAAGTTCCTGCAACAGCGCTCGCTCGAAGCAGCGCAAGGCCGATTCCTGTGCGCCATCGGCAATACGACGCAGGGTGTCGGCGTAGACCGAGAAAAGTCGGGTGTGCGCGTCTTCACGAGGCAGCAGGTGCATCAGCAACTCGTTGAGATAGTAGCCACAGAACAGGGACTTGCCCGCCAGCAGCGGCTGCCCTCCCTGCCACTCGGCTTTCATCAGTGTGTGAACCTCACCGCGGCCTGCCCATCCCAGTTCGAGCGGCTGAAAGGCAAGTAATACGCCGCGCATGACCGAGCGTGGGCGCCGGGCACCCCGTGCCAGTAGCGCGAGACGACCATGGTCGCGCGAGAAGACGTCGACGATCAGGCTGGTCTCGCTGTAGGGGTAGGCGTGCAGAACGAAAGCCGGCTGACCGTCGACCTTGTGCCGCTGATTCACTGCCCGACTCGTTCGCCAGCCATCAGCGAGTCCACACTCTAATCGTAGCCAAGCGTCTTGAGCATGCGCTCATCGTCGGCCCAGCCTGACTTGACCTTGACAAAGACTTCGAGAAAAACTGCACCGTCAAACATCCGCTCCATGTCCTGCCTGGCCTCGGAGGAAATTCGTTTGACGATCTCGCCACCCTTGCCGATGATGATCGACTTGTGTCCCTCGCGGTCGACGAGGATCGCAGCGCTGATGCGCCGCAGCGCCCCGTCGACGACGAACTTCTCCACCTCGACGGCCGCCCCATAAGGCAACTCGTCGCCGATCAGGCGAAACAGCTTCTCGCGAATGTATTCGGCGGCCAGGAATCTCTCGCTGCGATCGGTGATCTCGTCCTCCGCAAAGAGGAATTCCTGATTCGGCAGGTGCTTGCGCGTCTCGGCGAGCAAGGCGTCGAGTTGTGCGCCGCGCATGGCGCTGACCGGCACGATCGCCGCAAAATCACCCTCGGTGGCTAGTTGAGCGAGATACGGCAGCAGTTGGGTCTTGTCCTTTACCTGGTCGATCTTGTTGACCACGATGATCACGGGAGAGTCGACCGGCACGAGTTGACGCACGGCCCGGTCGCGATCGTCAAAGCGGCCGGCCTCCACCACGAACAGGACGACATCCACCTCCGCGAGCGCCTGCCTGACGCCACGGTTCATCACCCGATTCAGTGCATTGCCATGGCGGGTCTGAAAACCCGGCGTATCGACAAAGACGTATTGGGCATCCGGCTTGGTGAGGATGCCCATGATGCGGTGCCGGGTCGTCTGCGCGCGTTGCGAGACAATGCTGACTTTCTCGCCTACCAGTTGGTTCAATAGCGTCGACTTGCCGACGTTCGGGCGGCCGACGATGGCGATTTGTCCTGATCGTAGCTCGCTCATCGCTTCTCCAGAGTTTCCAGTGCTCGTTCGGCGGCGATCTGCTCGGCAGCCCGGCGGTTCGTACCGCTGCCCTCGGAGTGGATCTTGAGGGCTTCGATCACACAGACGACTGTGAACTGCTGCGCATGCGCCTCGCCCTCGGTGGCGGCCAAGGTATATTTTGGCAGGGCCAGTCGCATACCCTGGAGATGCTCCTGCAAACGCGTCTTGGCGTCCTTGATACCCTGGCCGGGCGTAAGTTGCTTTATTACACTTTGGTACACCCGCATGACGACTGCTTCGGCCGCGTCGAAACCCGCATCCAGCCACAACGCGCCGAACAACGCCTCAAGGGCGTCGGCGAGAATCGACGGCCGTTGCTGTCCGCCGCTTTTTTGCTCACCCTCGCCAAGGCGCAGATAGTCGCCGAGTGCCAGTGCCAAAGCCTGCTGGTGCAGGCTGTCCTGGCGCACCAGGTTGGCCCGCAGTCGCGACAGGTCGCCTTCGGGAAGCATCGGGTAGCGCTCGAACAGGCAGCGCGCAATGACCGCATTGAGAATCGCGTCACCGAGGAACTCGAGTCGCTCGTTGTGGGGGGAACTATAACTGCGGTGCGTCAGCGCCGTGAGCAGCAGTGCACGATCGTGGAACGTATAACCGAGCGACTGTTCAAGTCGGGAAGGGGTCATTGGCCGTAGTTTCGCCCCGACGAGGAGCCGCGAAAGTCGATCAGCAGGCTGACATTTCCGGCCAGGGGAATGCGCTTCTCGTAGGCAAAAGCAATGACCACCTGATTCTCTTCCTTGAATATATCCAGTTCCGCTGGCGCGAGGGTCTTGATGTGCTCGACCTCGGCATATTTGCCAAACGCCTGCCGAAGTTCGGCCACCGTCTTGCCGCCGGAATCTGCGGCCACCGCCTTGACCGCCTGTCTGATCTTGTAGTAATCCATGACCTCGGGCAGGACCCTGATCACGAGAATGGCCACCAGGGTAATCACCACGCCCCAGACCAGCAGGGCCGAAAGTGCCAGACCGCGCTGACGATTCATAGCTTCCGCTCCTTACTTGAACGAACCAATCCGTTTGAAGTCCCCGAAGTTCAACCAGATGAAGAAGGCCTTGCCAACAATGTTCGCTTCCGGAACGAAGCCCCAGAAGCGACTGTCGCGGCTGTTGTCGCGATTGTCTCCCATCATGAAGTAGTGTCCGGGTGGTACCTTGCAGATCACGCCGAGCGCATTGTAGGAACAATCCTGGCGGTTGGGGAACTGCGCCGGGCCGGGTACATACGCTGGCGCGTCGGCATCATTGAGCGCCCGGTACTCCGTTTCCTCAAGCTTCTCGACGAACTGTCGCGAATAGTACAATCGTTCGGGGTGCAGGTAGTCTTCCACTCTTTTGGTCGGTACCGGCTGGCCGTTGATGGTCAGTCGCTTGTTCTGGTAGGCAACGGTGTCGCCGGGGACACCGATGACCCGCTTGATGTAGTCGAGAGAGGGATCCTCGGGATAGCGAAAGACCATCACATCGCCACGTTGCGGGCTGTTGATGTCGAGAATCTTCCAGTTCACTACCGGCAAACGGATGCCATAGGTGTACTTGTTGACCAGAATGAAATCGCCGACCTGCAAGGTGGGAATCATCGAGCCCGAGGGAATCTTGAACGGCTCGACGAGAAACGAGCGGAGCATGAAAACGACCAGAATGACCGGGAAGAAACTGGCCCCGTATTCTACCCACCACGGGTCCTTGGCGCCGGCCGGACGCCGCTGGCGCAGGACAAGGGCGTCTGCCGCCCAGATCGCGCCACTGACCAGCAGCAGGATCAACAGGATCAATGCAAAATTCACTGGCTCGCTCTCCTTTACTTGCCGACACGCAACACAGCAAGGAAAGCCTCCTGTGGAATCTCGACAGACCCGACCTGTTTCATGCGTTTCTTTCCTGCCTTCTGCTTTTCGAGCAGTTTCTTCTTGCGCGTGATGTCGCCCCCGTAACACTTGGCGAGCACATCCTTGCGCATGGCCTTGACGTTTTCGCGGGCGATGATGTTGGCGCCGATCGCTGCCTGGATGGCGACATCGTACATCTGACGCGGAATCAGCTCACGCATCTTGGCAGCCAGTTCGCGTCCGCGATAGACCGAGTTGGCGCGATGCAGGATGACCGAAAGGGCGTCGACGCGCTCGCCGTTGATCAGCACGTCCAGCTTGACGACGTCGGCGGCGCGGTATTCCTTGAAGTCGTAATCGAGCGAAGCGTAGCCGCGCGAGACAGACTTCAGGCGGTCGAAGAAATCCATGACCACTTCAGCCATTGGCATCTCATACACGAGTTGCACCTGGCGACCGTGGTAGGTCATGTCGACCTGATTGCCGCGCTTTTGATTGCACAAGGTGATGACGTTGCCGAGATAATCCTGCGGAACGAATATCGTGGTGACGATGATCGGTTCACGGATCTCCTCGATCTTCGACAGTTCCGGGAGCTTGGCGGGGTTTTCGACGCTGACCAGGCTACCGTCACGCAACAGGACTTCGTAGACGACGGTTGGTGCGGTGGTGATCAGGTCCTGATCGAACTCACGTTCGAGACGTTCCTGGACGATCTCCATATGCAGCAACCCGAGGAAGCCGCAGCGGAATCCGAAACCCAGCGCCTGCGAAACTTCCGGCTCGTAGCGCAGCGAGGCATCGTTGAGCTTCAGCTTTTCCAGCGCCTCGCGCAGCGAATCGTACTGATTGGACTCGACGGGGTAAAGCCCCGCGAAAACCTGTGACTTGATTTCCTTGAATCCCGGCAAGGCCTGCTCAGCCGGTCGGTCAAGCAGGGTGACCGTGTCGCCGACCTTGGCGGCCTGCAGTTCCTTGATCCCGGAGATGATGTAGCCGACCTCGCCGGCGCGCAGGACATCGCGAACGACCGCTTTTGGGGTAAATACGCCGAGCTGTTCGCAAAGGTGCGTCGATCCGGTGGCCATCAGGCGAATCCTGTCCTTCGGTCGTAGCGTGCCATCGAAGACGCGAACCAGCATGACCACTCCGACGTAGTTGTCGAACCAGGCGTCGACCAGCAAGGCCTTGAGTGGCGCGTCAGCATCACCCGTGGGCGGCGGGATACGTTCGATGATCGCTTCCAGGATATCTTCGACGCCGAGTCCGGTCTTCGCCGAGGCGAGCACGGCTTCGGAGGCGTCGATGCCAATCACATCCTCGATTTCCTGCCGGGCGTTCTCCGGCGTTGCCGACGGCAGGTCCACCTTGTTCAGCACCGGCAGCACGTCGACGCCAAGTTCGATTGCGGTGTAGCAGTTGGCGACGGTCTGAGCTTCTACCCCCTGCGAAGCATCGACGACCAGCAAGGCGCCCTCGCAGGCGGACAGGGAGCGCGACACCTCGTAGGAAAAATCGACGTGTCCCGGCGTATCGATCAGGTTCAGATTGTAGATCTCGCCGCTGCGTGCGCGGTATTGCAGCGCCGCGGTCTGTGCCTTGATGGTGATGCCGCGTTCGCGCTCGATATCCATCGAGTCCAGCACCTGCGCCTCCATCTCGCGATCGGACAGCCCACCGCAGAGATGGATGATACGGTCGGCAAGCGTCGATTTGCCGTGATCGATATGCGCGATGATGGAAAAATTGCGGATGTGTTGCATGGACATCGTGTGGGCTCCGTTGCCAGCGAGCCGTCCCTGAAAAAAAGGGTGCCAGCGAGCACCCTTGGTCGAACTGCCTAGAGGGCCGGATTCTAGCGGATTTCACTCAAATAATCACGGACTTTGGCAACATCGAGGAAGTAGTGGCAAAGCTCCTTGCCGTCGTGCAGGAGGACCGGAACGAGTTCGTCATAGCTGGCCTCGAGCAGTGGATCGGCGTCGACGTCGAGCACTTCGAGGTCGATGGGGAAGTCAGCCAGCAAGGCGCTGAGCGCGAGTTCCATCTCCTGACAGAGATGGCAGTAACGACGCGAAACCAGCGTCAGCCGGGTCGTCTCCCTCATTCCCGTCTCTCGGTCACCCCCTTGATGGTGACGAAGGTCTGCATCTCGCCACGGCGCACCAGCAGGGTCACATTGGCCGTCTTGTCGAATTGCGCGAGCAAGCGATTGAACTGTTCAGCGCTCTTGATTTCGGTGCTCTCACCGCGCGAAATCAGCGCCAGGATGACGTCACCTGGCCGCAGGTCGGCGCGCACCGCGTTGCTGCGCACATCCTCGATGAGCAAACCGCCGTTGACCTTGAACTCGCGTTTCTGCTCTGCCGTGAGTTCCGACACCACCAGCCCGAGGCGATTGGCTGTCCTTTCGGCCGGTCTGGCCCCCCTGTTGCTGCGTGCTGCGACCTTTTCTTCAGTGATTTCGCCGACTACCACCGGCAGGTCGCGGCTGCTTCCCTTGCGCCACACCTGGATCATCACCCGGCTTCCCGGCCTGGTACTGCCGACGATGCGTGGCAAATCGCTGGAATTGACGATGGCCTTGCCGTCGAACTTCAGGATGACATCGCCGGGCTCGATGCCCGCTTTCTCCGCGGGACCGCCCTTTTCGACGGCGTTGACGGCTGCGCCCTGGGCTTTGCTCAAACCGAATGAGTCGGCCAGATCCTTGTTGACCTCCTGAATGACGATCCCGATGCGACCGCGGCTGACCTTGCCGCTGACTCGCAACTGCGCCTGCACTTCCATCGCCACATCGATCGGGATGGCAAAGGAAATCCCCATGAATCCGCCTGAGCGGCTATATATCTGAGAGTTCATGCCCACCACCTCACCCTTGAGGTTGAACAGTGGCCCGCCCGAATTGCCCGGATTCACCGCCGCATCGGTCTGGATGAAGGGCACGTAGTTCTCCTGTGGCAACGAGCGTCCCTTGGCGCTGACGATACCCGCGGTCACACTGTTGTCGAAACCAAAGGGTGATCCTATTGCGACCACCCATTCGCCGACCTTGAGAGTTCCGGGATCGCCCAGACGAACAGTCGGCAGACCCGTGGCTTCGATCTTTATCAGGGCCACATCGGTCCGCTTGTCGGTGCCGATGACCCGCGCCTTGAGTTCACGCTTGTCGGTCAGACGAACGAGGATTTCGTCTGCCGAATCGACAACGTGCGCATTGGTGAGAATGTAGCCGTCGGCACTGACCACGAACCCCGAGCCGAGTGAGCGACTCTCGAAATCGCGCGGCGCGCCGGGAAATCCCGGCATCCCCGGCTGGCGGGGAATGAAGCGCCGGAAGAACTCGTTCATCGGATCGTTCTCATCGAAAGGGAGGGGCTGCCCACCCCGCCCACTGCTGCGGGCGGTCTGGGTGGTGCTGATATTGACTACCGCCGGTCCCTGTTTTTCGACGAGTTCGGTGAAGTCGGGCAGCCCGCGATTTTGAGCCTGCGCGAGCAGGGAAAATGTCGCCAAAAAGAAAGCCGCAAGCAACTGTTTCATGGCACCAAATGCCTCCTGATGTCTTTGAGTATCGAACCACCATCAAACCAGACGAAACTGCGGACACACGCCGCAAAATCAAGACCGGATCGTCGGCTGCAGGTGAGAGTTACGCAAGCTCTGTCGTTGCACGCGTCGCAAACCCAGCCAGCCGACGAACAGGCCGGCGATCGCTCCGGCGATCGCACCGGCTTCGCCGGCGCAAGCCGAGCCCATCAGCGCTCCGGCCAGGAGCATGAGCAGGGGAAGAGCGTAGGCATGTACGGCGCTGTGCCGAAGCGAGCCCGCGAAGACGCCAACCTGCACCCGTTGACCGACCGCGCAGTGGTCGGGATTGGGTACCCGGAAGGTGCGCGGTGTACTGCAGAAGAGTTTGCCGTGGATGTTGCCGCCACAGCCGCCCGGTTCTCCGCAGCGACCGCAACCGGCTTCGTCCATGCGAATCGTCGCATGATCGCCGTCGACAGCAGTAATCGTTCCCCACGCCTCAGTCATCAACAGGGTACGCTCACGACATATCCTTGCTCGCCGCCGCTATTCCTGTCGACGCACATTGACCAGGCTCGGCATCAAGATTGGCGGGCGCACCGGGGACTCCCGGCCCACCTCTCGCATGGTGGCTACCACCTGCGATCGGCCGAGGTATCGAGTAGCGGCCGCAGCTTCTCGGCGACCGCCTCGCGCGCGCGGAAGATTCGCGAACGCACCGTGCCGATCGGACAACGCATCGCCTCAGCAATTTCCTCATAACTCAAACCTTCGATCTCACGCAGCACGATGGCGCTACGCAACTCCTCCGGCAGGGCAGCCATGGCCGCATTGATCGTTTCCCCGGTCTGCTTGGACTGCAGCAGGCTTTCCGGGGTGTTGATGTCGCGTAGGCGGCCGGCATCCTCAAAACCTTCGGCTTCTTCGGCGTCGAATTCGGTCGACGTCGGCGCGCGGCGTCCCTGGGCGACGAGATAGTTCTTGGCCGTGTTGATCGCAATCCGGTACAGCCAGGTATAGAACGCACTGTCCCCACGAAACGCGGGCAGCGCACGATAAGCCTTGATGAACGCTTCCTGCGCAACGTCCTCGACCTCGGACTGGTCGCGTATGAAGCGCGACAACAAACGTGCGACCTTGCGCTGGTATTTCGCTACCAGCAACTCGAACGCATGTTTATCGCCCGCCTGTGCGCGTTCGACCAGCAGGTGGTCAATTTCGCGTTCGCTCATGCTCTGTGGTTTTCCTGTGGCATCCGGATATCGTCATTTACGCCGAAGTATAGCGCAAGCGTCGAACCGCCAGCGTAACAGTGCATGACTTCTCACCATCGTGGTCCGCCGTATTAATGTGAAAGACATGAATTCCGATAAGCTGATTACAGGAAGTATATCCATAGCCTTGCTCGTAATCTGCGGTCAATCATGACATTTACCGGAAGATCTATTGTTGAGAGCTTTCGAGTGCAGTGGCACTGAACTATACTCCAATCTGTGTCAGATAGGCTATGTTCCCGGGCATGTCGGAAACTGAGAATACCTCGTCTGAATAGGTCAACATTGCTTTGCAAGCCGACGCGAGCGCCTTGAGACGAGAGTCTGCTGGGTAGTCCAGTACCGACAAGGGTCGTTGGACAACGGTGATCGCACATTTCACAGCGGCAATTCGACTGGTCACAGGCCTTCTCTGCTGCCTATTGCCGAGTGCACCTTTGATTGCAGAGGGGAGGTGCGCTGCGAGAAGGTGTAACGGCTCATCATAACCCGCGGCATAAACCTTCGCTGTAGTCCCTCCCAAGCGTGGATTAAGTTCTAGGAAATACTCGCTCCCTCGCCGCTCATCAATTACAAAGTCATAGTGGAATACTCCATTGATTCCAGTGAGTTTCTCAAACTGCCTACAACACTCCAATAGATTTGCGGAAAGCGGGTAGGGCTTGAGAGAGACGGCTAGGCCATTGAATTTGATCTCGGTAATAAAAGCTTCGTGATGATCCCAACTGCCGTCGACGGCTCTTGCTCCATGGATAACTAAATTGGGCCCTGAAATAAACGGTTGCGCTATGATTCCCGACGCACTCGCGCTCAATGAAGAAATAAACTGTAAGGCTTCGAATCTGCTAGAAACCATTCGAGATTTAAACATGGGACGCACCAGTCTAGCGACGTCGGGACGAAATACCACAGGATAATCGATATCCAAGCCCTCATACGCAGAACCTATTGCGTACGCCCACGTGGGCAAGACAGGAAAGCCCGATTGTTCAGCAAGCCTCCGCTGCTCGAACTTGGACTCAAGCAGGCTATAGATCTGCGGATCATTAAGAAGCAGGTGTGTCTCCGGAAATCCGCCGCTCTGTCTGCATGCGCAGAGTTTTAGTGCGAGATTTTCGGACAGCGTTGCCAGTGCTGCAACCCCGTGCTTTGCGCACAGATCAGAGATATCCGCAACACACTCCTGCGAAAGTGTCGACGGCGCCACGTAACTGTAAATATCAGCTATGTGACTAGTCTTGAAGGATAAGCGACGTCCACCAAGATGGAAAAATGCTACCTCTAGTCCCGAACCATGCCAACTGCGGAGGCACGCCAGTTGGGCAGGACCGAGAGGCCCAAGAATTCCAACAAGTCTAGGATGGCTCACTTATATCCCCTTGACAAGGCGTCGTAGCGCAAACATGGACAGGTCGCGAATCCTGCCGCGATAGGGTGGATGAGAGACGGCAGGCTGCCGCATCCAGTGTTCGTCTGATGTACCAAGGGTAAGAACCGTAAAGCGCTCACGATTATCATGAAGGTATCGACAGAGTTCCCTCCAGCGCAGTTGATTAGCGAGATTCGGTGCGTAAGACGGAGGTTCGAAAATTGTGGAGATATCAGATGCCATTTCGCTTGCATGCGTTAGAAGAACGATTGGCCCGCGGCCGTTCCGTGCCGCATACTCTATTATTCTGATAATGTTGGATAGCGGCGTGCCGGTAATAGTAAGTATTTTTGGAAGAAATTTTCCAGCAATGCCGATCTGGTAAGAAGTCACCGGTATCTCGGTGACAGGGGGCATCCTCGCAACTCCCGACCACAAGGACAAGACTGGGTCAGAGGGTTCAAAGTATCCCTTTCCGACAGACGATGAAAGCAGCAACCCAACGTCGGCTAGCGCTTGAAAGAGGTCTGCGTCTACTCTGAGACTTCCCGCGCGAAAGGCAACCGGTTTCTTGGTTGTCAACTGCAGAAAGTAGTCAATGGACTTGGCAAGCACAGCAGTTGCTCCCTGAACACCTCGTCCAGCCATCGAGTCATTCTTGGCAATGTGAGTGACTGTTTGGCGCCAATTTGAGTTGCTCAAGTAGTCCCAACATGGATGCGTGTGTAACTGAACGTCGATTAGTTCGTGATTATCAACCGATCTAAGAACGCGCTGCATGGGGGATAGGCCAAAATAAGCGACTTGCATGGTTTCAACGAAAAAAGTGGCCGGCAAATCAAATTCGATGAGTGGACTAAGAAGCGCGCCAAGGCCTTGGCTGTGCCCGCGCACCTCTCTAAAAACCGACTCAGCACCAGCGGGCGAACATCGATCCGGATAGCTAAGTGCGCCTCGAATTTCAAACTTGATGTCTGCAGTTAGACAAACGGTTATGGGTTTGTGCATGTCAAAAGTACTTTCTTGCGGTTGTTGGCTGGTAGCCTAAGCGCTTAGGGAATCGCTGATTAACGCCATACCCTTACACACAACTCATTTTTCATAAATTGAACGCATATGTTCGACTCCCCGGACGAAGTCTCGCAGTCGCGCGAAGCCCAGCCAGAGGGTTTTGACGCCGGGTTCGCCATCGCACTTGCGACCGAGGAAGCCGCCGAGCCTGGCGATCTGCCGGATCACCTGGCGGAGATTGGGCGGTGTGTCGGGCGGTGTTTGCTTCGCCAGAAGATACGCGCCTTTCCATTCCTCCTCGCTGAACAACTCGCAGGCGGACAAGTCCGGATGAGTGCGCCCGAGTCGAACGAGATGCGCCAGGCGCCACGCCACCACCAGATAGACCGCCAAGGCCATACCCTTACACACAACTCATTTTTCATAAATTGAACGCATATGTTCGACTCCCCGGACGAAGTCTCGCAGTCGCGCGAAGCCCAGCCAGAGGGTTTTGACGCCAGGTTCGCCATCGCATTTGCGGCCGAGGAAGCCGCCGAGCCTGGCAATCTGTCGGATCATCTGGCGGAGATTGGGCGGTGTGGCTGGCGGTGTT
>JAKOZI010000014.1 GCA_029780075.1 Pseudomonadota bacterium | reverse complement strand
CCTGAGAGAGAAGGGGCTAACGCTTTACTTCCTGCCGCCTTACAGCCCGGAACTGAACCGCATCGAGAAGCTCTGGCACAAAATGAAGTACGAGTGGATGGCGTTCAAAGCCCGGAACTCTGCCGGGCTTGAGGCCGACGTCGACAAAATTCTGGACGGTTTCGGCTCGGATTATCGAATGACTTTTTGCTAAGCGCTTACAACGCGCCTTCAATTCCATCGGCAACATCCGCCGTCTCGATCACCGCCTTGGTGTCCAAAGCCGCATTGACGGCGTCTTCGTCAATCACCGTTTTGCCATTCTGTGCGGCGCTAAATACGACTTGAGCTGCACTGGAGAGCATCAGTCGTGGATGCAGCATTTGTTTGCTCTTTAGCAAAGCCTCGATTCCATCATCGGTGAACGGCTTGACGGATCCCTTCTCGGCCTCGTTGATGCGGTAGTAGTCGAGGTGGGCGATTATGATTTCCCGCGCCTGATCCTTGCTCGGCAGCGGCAGTTCGACTGAATTCGCCGAAGTCGGGTCAAGCCGCGCAATGGCTGTGAGGCCTGCGTCACCCCATGCGGAGGAAAGTCCCACTGACGCTTGCTGGTGCGTTGTAAGTACACAGGAAAAAAAGCTGTGTTCGGTATTAGAGTAGCCAGGGCGGACAGTGCATAGGGCAAATTCTTTCGCGAATTCGATCCGGGCCTTGCGGGCCATCTGGTCCACCAGGTTTTCGATGTCATCAATGAATAGGTATCCACCCGCAAATCCCGCTGCCCTCAAGTAATCGACCACGTCGTTGAACAGCAGTGAGCGTGAGAAATCCAGGATCCGCGTGTCGCGCGGGACATAAAACGGCTCCAACATGTCATCCTTGCGGAAAGACCGTAGGTATCGTTCAAACTCGCCACGGGCCAGTGCCTTCGCCGGGGCAACCTGAACGCCGGCTGCTATTAAGGCCTGAATAACAGCCTCATCCAGCTTCGCCGCGTCCACACGATTTGTTGTCAGGATGGAATCATTCAGGAGATTTTCTGCGTCTTGCGAACCGTCCTCATTCGTCATGATCGCGAGCGCTTGTTCATCAGTGAGGTGCATCAATCGCAACGCAGCACGGGAGGCGTCAAGTACTCCGTTTCGGCAGATGTCCACCAGGGCCGAAAGCGCGAGTTGCTCCATGTATCGACGGTCTACCTGCGACGGGAATGCGACGTACACCACGACCGCATTGAATTGATCATTGAACTCAGTCGCTCCCCAATCCTTGTTAATCCGCTGTCTAAAATATCGCAAGAGCGCTGTTTTCCCCATTCCGCGACCGCTCTGCTGGTCGCCTTTTGACCACAGGTAAGCCAGCCGGGCCCGGTTGGTAAAATCGTCAGGACGAATCTGCAGATTCTCGAACTTTTCAATTTCGGCTGCTACCGGGGACGTAGCGTAAATACTCCCGTTCTTCCGGGGGTCGGTGCTGTATGGATTGACCACTGCCTCATTCGGAAACGGCAGCTCCTTCATGCCAAGCGGCGTATATTTTGACTGAGCCGGCTTCTTGCCCGGTTTGGGTATCTGCATCATGTCCTCCTAAGAAGGTTGTGGATTTGACCCGTGGCTTTGGTTCGCACCAGCGGTTTGCGTCGCGCAGAAATTCCGTCATACCTTAGGCCCGGACTCAACGGAGACGGGGATCGGTCTAGCAAGCTATTCACCCCCTCGTCGAACGCGGCTTCTGGAATTCTTAAGTATTCGCACACGTAATCTCGCACGGCCGGAAGATCGTAATAGCCGGCCTCCGACTTCAGCTTCGCGAATGCCTCTTCAATTGCGGATAGGAGCGCGTTCAGCGTTTCCGGATCGTTCATGTCGGGTTCGCAAAGTTCAACTTTGTAGTTCAAAAACGGCGAGACTGGGATGTCCAGTTCCCGATACCAGCGCCGCGGTGGATTGTTCAACACGCAAGGCGAATAACTCTTTGCAAAATCGCACTCGTCGGCGGACGTTCGCATAATGTTAACCAGGCGCAAGCTCACCAACCGGTCACACAGGGCACGGAACAGTGTCACGCTGTAAACATATTCGGTAAAGACCTCCTTGATGACTGATTGGTTGATCACATCCTCAGTCTGTTTCGCTGTCAGCGGCCCCTGCGCTCTGATTTGTACGGCTTTCTCGGCCGCCCTCTCACCAAATGTCGGCTTCAGCAATCGTTCTAAATAGTCCGGTTTTCCCAACTGCTCAACTTCGATTGTGCAACGCCACACGCTGCCTACTTCGATGTGTCGCTGCACAATGGCCCTCAGGTTGTCGTAGGTCGCGAGGTGCGCGTAGATCATCGCGCGCCGCAACTCCGTGAATCGGCGATCATTCAAAAGTCCGAGTGTTTTCGTGCCGGATTCCGTCAGCTCATATGTCCCCTTTTTCATGCGGGCGAATTGGAAATGAACGAGCTCTTGGCACACTTTCTCTCCAATCGTCGAAAAGTTTCCTTTGGGTTCTGGCAGCATTAGTCGCAAGGCTCGGTCACTGGCGTATTTCAAAACGCCGCGGGTAATGGCCTGCAATTGCTCATCGCGGTTTGTCGCGGGATTCGCGAGCACGCGCAGCCCGATGTAGTGGTATCCTACATCGGTAATGTTGTAGCTCGAAATTTTCATCTGGCCGCTTTCTGCGATCTAAAGGCTTCTAGAATCGCGCTGCAATGACTGTTTACTTGCCGAAGTTCACGACCCATTTCATACGACTCGACATCAAGTGTCGCGCGCAAATTGATCAACTCGTCAGAAATGTAACCACATCTTGCCGACAACCATGTTTCAGCGAGACCAAGACCCAGCCTATTGAAGCCCGCGCAGGTATCGTCCCATAGCTTGGTTGCCTTTTCAGGCAGTGCGGAATTGCGCGCCATTTCGTCTTTAATTCTTTCCAAGCTGTCTGCCAGAAGGGGCAACGGACGAAGGCCCGGAGCGACCGGATGTATGCCGAGTCCAAGGCACGCTGCAAGCGTAGCGTCCTCAAGCGCGCAACTGGAAACGAAAACTGGCAGGACTTCTCTCAACAGCACTTTCGGATTGTGGGCGACGTAATCGAGAATCTTGGCGAAGAAAATGATCACATCGTTCTTTCCGGGCGGACAGCCGGGTCTGTTCTTCAGCTCTGCGATTGCAAGCACGCCCGGATGACTGGCTACCACGTCAATTTCGTGGCGAACGCCGGAGGCCGTGATCAGCTCGCTGCCCAACCCTAACTCCCATTCCGGTGAAATCTGCCAGCCACTGAGGTCCGTCACGCAGGACCGCCTAAGCAGCAATTCAAACCCTTGGTCTGGTAACTCTTCGCGTGGAAGATGCTGCCAGTCCGTGGCGACAAACTTGTAGAAATATCGAAGGACCTGCAGGCCCTTATTCGTCGTGATTGGTTCATATCGCAGCGCCATGATTCAATTATGCTCGAATTGTGTTCCGGTAGTGAAACCGAACTGGTCATGTTTGGGTAAACCGGACGGACCGCAATTTTGCCGCGACTCCTGAACGCATACGTTCGAACCGCCTATCCGATCATATTAACCCAGCAGGCTGCGAACGTCAGCCACGGCCGACCAAGAGTCAGATGGCTGGCGGAGCTGACGATCTGCTTCGGTAGGAGTTACCTGCCGTTCAACCCGGAGCATTTTCGCCTGTCGCTATGACCGGACATGGCCGATAGCACCCCTTGAACCCAGACACCCGCAAAGCAGCCATTGACGCACCATCGACGTTGTTTGCGACTGTCCGCAGAAACCAACCTTTGGTCACTGATGCTGTCGATTCCCGGTGGTCAACGGCACTTCAAAACTGACACCCTTTTCCTGCAGTCACCACGTCAAGACTGATGCCCGCCCATGTGCTGCCCCTGGCGATGGATTGAGGCGTTGATCGCTCGCTGCAGCACCACCTTCTACTGGTCTTGCGCGTGCGCCACCGACAAGGTCAGCAGGAAATCGGCGGCGGTGGTAGGGTCTCGATCCCGCCCGGGTCTCCCGGTCGCCTCGTGCCATCGCCAGACTGCCGTCCGGCCGCTTCGATTTTGGGCAAGTCTTCCAGGCCGTCTCCGCAAGCCGTATCCCGCGGCGCGGCTTACTGGATCGCGGCAGCATCGGTTTGGCCAGGAAAGGGCCAGTGTGAGCGGCGCGCTTGCGCGCGTCGACTGCATGCAACTGCTCGACACCCCTCTCGCATCTGACCTTTGACGCTAGAATTTGCGGAAGACGGGTAGGTGCAGGCCCCATCGGATGGCAAGCAAGCGCATAGCCACAACCACGATCATTCCGGCCCAAAACGCCGCTGCACGTGGCGTCCCGAGCGCGTGCAACGTCTGGTACACGGCGACGCCCACGATGGCGGCCGTCGCATAGATCTCCCGCCGCAGGATAAGCGGTACCTGCGCCGTGATGACGTCCCTCAAGACTCCTCCGGTAACGCCCGTCATCGTGCCCATCAGCACCACGATCAGCGGTGGGCACTGCGCCGCTTCGGCCAACTGGGCCCCGGAAAGCGCGAAAAGCGCCAGTCCCAGCGCGTCGGCGACGAGCAGTGTGGCGTTCGGCGGTGGCCATATCCGTACATACGCGACCGTCAACAGGGCGGAGGCGATGATCACGACGAGGTACCAGGTATCGATGACCCAGAATATCGGGTGGCGATCCAGCAGGAGATCGCGAAGCGTACCTCCTCCGATGGCTGTAATCGCCGCGACCACGATCACCCCGAGGAGATCCAGATGCCGATCTCGCGCCGCAAGTACGCCGCTCGCCGCAAACACGGCCACGCCGGCAAGGTCAAGGTAATACAAGAGCACGCGCCGCCCTACATTGCCGAATCGGGATCGGAAGAAGCCTCGCGACGCCTCCCTCCCACCCCACCGGATGAACGGGTCACGTATCCGGGGTTCGATGCGATGACATGCTCGGAGACTCCGGGTCGCAGGCGCGGGGTCATTGGTGTGCGTCGGTTTGGGCGTGGACTGGGAATGACGGCCTGGCGCCTGATGACGCGTTGCTGCCGCCCGACCATCGCGACCTGGAAGATCGACGGACGGGCCGTGCTGCTGGAGCCTCCCGACTCTGGCGGCTCCAGGTCGACGAAAAATCAGCGGCGGCCAACACGATCTACTGGGCCACCGCGGTTGGCCGGTCCACCCACCGCCCCGGCGCCGACATTCCCGGCAGCACCGGGCTGGTTGATGCCAGGGTCGACCACGCCGACACCGGGAGCGCCGACGCCGGGTGACGCTACCGAGCGTGCGACACCGCCTTTGGGTACGCCCACGGCCTTGCGATAGACCACCGCGCCAGCCGGCGGAACAGCAAACGCAAGGCTCAACAAAGCGAGCCCAATCCATAGAGTCATCATATTCTCCATTTTTGTATGGAACCGGTCAGCGCCGCACCTCGGCCCATCGACCGTTGCCCAGCTTGAACCAACGTCCGCATCGGAGACCCTAACGGCAGGTGTTGGCCGGTTGGCGGCTAACGCTATCCTACACGCAAGGGCCGCTTCCCGCGGTCTGGCGACCGGTCAGGCGTGAAAAATTGGACCCCAGTCGAATGGGCTCTTCGGGCTGGTCGCTCCGCGTCAACGTCGGCTATGCGGCAAGGTCGCCGCCGTCGGCAGATGACCGATGGTCCCCCTTGAAGTCGATATTAGCGGATTTTGCGCCGGGATCGACGTCGCGATCCGTCATGGATGGCCCGCCCTGGAGAAATCCGGGAAACATTCCCGGAAATGCCGGGAGTTTTCCACTACCCGGCAAGCCGGTCCGCGCCCGAGAATTTGGACCGAATCAGGGCATTGCCGCGAATACCCGCACGCAGGCTCTGCGCACGCCAGATCACTCTCAGAGAGAAGCTCGCGATGATCGTCGCACTGTACCAGGCTGACTCCGGACAGTCGTCACGGTGCATCCATCGGGAATTAGCTGACGTAAAAAGGTCAAACACAAGTCCAATGCATCACCAACCAGGCAATCGTCAGGAGGGCCATGTCATGTCTATCTGGATACTGTTTCCCTTTGCTTTCGTCGGCGCATCTCTCTGGCTGTGGTGGAAACGCACGCGTCGCGTGCCATCCCCGGTACCTGGCGAGGAACATGCACACCCGTTTCAGCCGTATCACTGTGTCTCGATCAAGCCCCACGACGAAGCCTGCGCGGGAGCCCGGCTGATCGAGGGCAGGCGCTTTCTGCCCTATGCGGCACCCCTGCTGCCGATGAATGTCTGCGATTCGTCGAGCTGTCGGTGCCGCTACGCACACTACGATGACCGCCGTCACGACGAGCGGCGCGGTTGGAATGCCATCCTGCACGGCTTCGCGGCGGCTCCAGGTGATGTCGAACGCCGTAGTTGCGCCGACCGCAGACGATCCCCGGAGTATGACCCTTGCACACTGCAGGGGACCTGAGGCAAGTACCCGAGCGCGGGCTTGGCGAGTCGCTCACCGGCCTGATCCGGGGCCCACTCTGACCACAGAGGAAGGAACGCCCGGAAGGCTCCGCCAGGTGCCTCCCGCCGCATCAACCCCGTATCAACCCCGCACCAAACATGCGCCAGCCGCAAAGGCCTGAAAACTGCCTCGGCGGCTGCGCAGACTGCTTTTTCCAGAATTGACACGCGTCAATTCCCCACAGCCACGCCATCAATATCATCAACAGCTAATCATTGTGGCCGGTACCGGCTTGGGAATCCAGCGACTTGAGTTTGCATGCGGCATTGCGTACGGGTGTTAAAAGCGTCTTCCTGGGCGGTGAAGAGGCTGCAGATGCCCTTTTCCGTGGCGAGGACAATCCCTTGCGTCACCTCGGCGCGATGGGACTGTATCTCCTGTGGATCGTCGTTGGCAGCGGGCTCTATCTGTACATCGTGCTCGACACCGGCATCGACGCCGTGTACCGCTCGATTGGCGATCTCGCTCTCCAGCAGCGGTATTTCGGCGGCATCCTGCGCAGCCTGCACCGTTATGCGTCCGACGGTTTCATGCTGGTGATGCTGCTGCACCTGCTGCGCGAATGGTGCTACGGCCGCTATTTCGGGTTCCGCCGGTATTCGTGGGTGACCGGTGTGCCGCTGCTCTGGCTGGCGTACCTTGCGGGCATCGGCGGTTACTGGATCGTCTGGGACCAGCTCGCGCAGTTTTCGGCCATCGCGACGACCGAGTTGCTCGACTGGCTGCCGATCTTCAGTGAACCCTCGGCGCGCAACTTCCTGACGCCAGACTCGCTCAGCGACCGCTTCTTCACCATGCTGGTGTTCATCCACCTGGGCGTGCCGCTGCTGCTGATTCTCGGCCTCTGGGCGCATGTCCATCGCATCGGCCATGTCGACTACCTGCCTTCCCGGCGGGTCATGCTGGCCACGCTGGCCGCGCTGATCGCGCTCTCGCTATTCGCCCCGGCACTGAGCAACCCGCCGGCCAACCTGGCGACGACGCCCGGGGAACTCGGCATGGACTGGTTCATCCTGTTCGTCCACCCACTGACCGACCGCACTTCGCCGGCGATCGTCTGGTCGCTGCTCTTCGGCCTGACCGCCCTGCTCTTCGCCCTGCCGCTGCTGCCGCACCCGCGGCCGCAGCCGGCAGCCGTCGTCGATGCGGCCAATTGTACCGGTTGCGACCGTTGCCTTGCCGACTGCCCCTATGCCGCGATCACCCTGCAGGCGCACCCGCAGCGGCCCGGTCTGAAGCTTGCCGTGGTCGATCCCGACCTTTGCGCGAGTTGCGGAATCTGCGCCGGGTCCTGCCCGTCTTCGACACCGTTCCGAAGACAGGAAATGCTGGCCACCGGCATCGACATGCCGCAGCAACCGGTCAATGCGCTGCGCGAACAGCTCGAACAGGCCCTGGCGCGCCTCGCTGGCCGTACGCGCATCGTCGTCTTCAGTTGCGCGCGCGGTGCCGACGCAGGCTTCCTGGGCGCCAGCGACACGGCGGTGATTCCCCTGCTGTGCGCTGGCATGTTGCCGCCGGCGTTCGTCGAATACGCGCTGCGCGGTGGTGCCGACGGGGTTCTCCTGACCTCCTGCCGGAGCGGCGGTTGCGATTTCCGCCTCGGCGAACGGTGGACCGGGGATCGCCTGCAAGGCCGGCGCGAACCCCATCTCCGTCGAACGGTACCGGCCGCACGCGTACTCCTGCTGGCCACCACGGTGCACGATCGCAGCGCGCTCGCCGACAGTCTGGCCCGTTTCAGAAGCCGGCTCGAAAGCGAGGCGGATGCCAGCGAAAGACTTCCACCCTATCACCGGAAAGCCTCACGTCATGCTTAAACCCACCGCCCTCGTTGGTCAGGTGATCCTCTACGGCGCTTTCGCCGCTTTCATCGGCTACTTTGCGACTTCGCCCAGGTACCGGCAGGTGGCCGACGACATCGCACTGATCAAGCTGTCGATCAGCCACCTCGGCGATCGCGAATGTCGCAAGCGCACGCCGGAGGAACTCGCCAGGTTACCGCCAAATATGCGCGCTCCGATGGACTGTCCGCGCGAGCGCTCGGACATCAGGCTGGAGGTCGATGTCGACGGCCAGGCCGCCTTCCGCACGATCATGCACCCCACCGGGCTCTACAAGGATGGCGTGTCGACCGTATACAAACGCTTCGAGCTGAAGGCCGGTACCTACCAGCTCGCGGTCAGGATGAACGACAACCTGATCAAACCCGGTTTCAACTTCGTCAAGGAAGCGCAGATCCAGCTTGCGCCGGGCCAGGTCATGGTGATCGACTTCAACCCCGACCGCGGTGGCCTGTTCTTCAAATGATCGCCACTCCTGCCAGCAAGGCTGCACGTTGCCGGCAGCTCCGCGCTATTCCAGCAGCCCCGCACGCCTCACCCATCACCTGAACCGACATCGACCATGGTCAAAGTCCTCCAACAAATCCTGCGCTGGCTGTTCATGCGCATCGAGAATCTTTTCAACGTCGCCTTCGGCGACAAGATGAACCCTTTCTATCACCTGGGGACGATCAGCTTCTGGCAATTCTGGTTGCTGGTGGGCTCCGGCATTTACCTCTACATCTTCGCCGATACCGGGGTTCATGACGCTTTCGAATCGGTCGAGCGGATCACGCACGCGCAGTGGTGGGCGGGCGGCATCCTGCGCAGCATTCACCGCTACGCCACCGACGGCATGATCCTGACCATGCTGCTGCACATGCTTCGGCACTTCGCCTACGACCGCTACCGTGGCTTTCGCTCGTTCTCCTGGCTGACCGGCGTCGCCCTGCTGTGGCTGATCTACATCGCCGGCGTCAATGGCTTCATGCTCGTCTGGGACAAACTGGCACAATTCGTGGTCATCGCCGCCGCCGAGTGGTTCGATGTCCTGCCGATATTCAACGGCACGCTGATCCGCAACTTCCTGTACCTCGAAAGCGTCAACAGCCGCCTATTCACGCTGCTCGCCTTCATCCACCTCGGTGCGCCGCTGATCGTCGCCTTCATCATGTGGGTGCATGTGCAGCGCGTACCGCGCGCGCACATCAACCCGCCGCGTCCGATCGCCATCGCGGTCACCCTGACGTTTCTCGCGCTCGCCCTGGTCAAGCCGATCCTCAGCCAGGGTGGCGAGGCCGACATGTCGGTCGTGCCGAGCAACATCGACTTCGACTGGTTCGAGTTGCCGGTCCTGGCGCTGGTTTATGTCATCAACCCGTTGCACCTCTGGTACTGGGTACTGGGCCTCACCGCCGTCCTCTTCCTGACTCCCTGGCTGCCACCGAAACGGCGAGGGTCTGCGCTGGCACGAACCTCGATTACCTTCCATCCGGATCACAAGGCAGTCAGCGCACGTTTTGGCGAAACGCTGCTCGACGCCGGTCTGCGGCAGGACATCGATCTTCCCTACGAATGCCGCAACGGCGGCTGTGGGGTATGCAAGTGCACCGTCCTGCAGGGCAGGGTCGACCCCGGCCTCTATCAGCCGAGCGCGCTGTCGACCGCCGAACTGGCGCAGGGCAAGGTTCTGCTGTGCTGCGCCACGGCACTCGAAGATGTCGAAATCGAGTACCAGGCGAGCACGGCGCCAAGGAAATTCCAGGAGTACCAGGCCCGCGTGGTGAACATGCAGAAGCTCACGCACGACGTCATGCAGGTGCACCTCAAGCTGCCGGAAGGAGAGCGGATCGCCTTCAAGGCCGGGCAATACATCAACATCATTCTCGAAGACGGCCAGCGGCGAGCGTTCTCGTTCGCCAACCCGCCACAACAGGCGGAATTCGTCGAACTGCAGATCCGTCTGATGCCCGGTGGCCGTTTCACGACACACGTTTTTGAAAGGATGCAGGAAGGCGACCAAATCCGCTTCGAGGGACCGATCGGCGACTTCACCCTGCGCGAATCCGGGAGGCCGATCGTCTTCGTCGCCGGCGCCACCGGCTTCGCCCCGGTCAAGAGCATGGTCGAGGACGCTTTCCAGCGCGGGTTGAAGCGCCAAATCCATCTCTACTGGGGGGTGCGTAGCCTCAAGGACCTCTACCTGCCCGACCTGCCCGCGCGGTGGGCACGCGAACACGCGAACTTCCACTTCATTCCGGTGCTCTCCGAGCCGACTCCGGAAGACGCCTGGACGGGGCGCACTGGTCTGGTTCATGAAGCGATACTGGAAGACTTCCCGGAACTCAAGCAGCACGAGATCTACGCCTGCGGTTCGGTGCGGATGGTCGAGGCCATCTTCCCCTTCCTCAAGCAACACGGCGCCGAGGACGGCGCGTGCTTCTCGGATGCCTTCAGCGTCTCGGCGCGGTCGATGGCCTTCCAGCCGCGGCAGGGGTAGGCGCGTAATCCGGAGTGCGACAGGCGCAAGGGGCACACGATCGGCACCCGCAGCGGGTGCCGCCGACGGCTAACCAGACTCTGGCCCTTGCGGCACGTCCGGTTCAGAAAATGGTCGATTGACTGCGCTTGCCCCGCGCACCACGACACTCGCCGATAGCACGCGATCACCCGCGATCACCCGTGCTTCACACGACCTTCTTGAGTTCGAGGTCGGCGAGGTACTGAGCAAACAAGCGATCCTCGATGGTGTAGCCGCCGACCAGCGGCCTGGCGAGAACTCCCGCTTTCTTGAGCTTGTCGAGCGCGACGCGCACCTTGGCCAGCGTCGGGCTGAATCCCTGGACCTCTTGCAAGCGCGTCAGGGTTTCCCGCCCCAGGGGCGGATGGCCCTGGGCGATCATCACCAGCACCGCACGCTCGAAGGGCTGGAGCGAGAGCAGCAAGGCCCGCCATCCCGCAAGCTGTCGGTCATCCTGCATGAACCGTTTCAGTCCCAGGTCAACATCGGTGCTACCCTCGGCCGACATGGCCTTGACCAGGTCTTTCATCAGCGCCGGCTTGCAGCCGATCTGTCCGAACACGCGCTGCAGATCAGGGACGGAAAGCTTCGTCCCACGATGGACTCGTTCGAAGTGATCGGCCAGACGTTCCAGATATTCGACACCGAGTACCGGAAAGTCGATGATTTGCGCAAACTGGTACATTGGTCCACCCACTGCCGTCATCATCGCGGCAAGGGCATCCTGCGAGGAACCGGTGAACACCGCCATGAGCTGTCGCTTGCGTTTCTGCAGCACAGCGCGCAAGGTAGCGATGGCTGCTTCTCCGTTCAGCAAGTCGCCAAGCGACTGAATCTCGTCGAGCATCAACAGCACTTGCTGGCCCGACTTCTCGGCCAAACGGGCGGCCAGTGCGTCCAGGCGCAATTCCGGCTCGTTCGGGAGCGGCCGCCGTTCCGGAGGGCTGCCGATCTCCAGACTGGTGCCAAGCACCCCCAGTTTCGTGACCGGTGTCTTCGCCAGCCGCCCCAAGGGCCCCGATGGTACCGTCAGATCATCGATGGCTTCTTCGAGTGCATGGTTGATCGCTACCAGCGGCGCCGCCTAGTGCAACCAGATGTCGGCATAGACCGGCACCAGGCCCACTCGCTTCGCCGCCGGGGCAAGGTCATGGTCAAGGAAGTAAGTCTTGCCGACCCGCCGCGGTGCGAACAGCGCCAGCGGGCGACCGGGCTGCGCCGCGAGCAGACCGAGATAACTCTCCGCCAGGGCGGGGCGACTGACCTCGATGTCGTCAAAGGTGTCCATGCCGGGATTGTCGTTCATTGTCGAAATATCAGCAATTGCTATTTTCACGACAATTTATCGCAATTCGCCTCAGCGAACAGCGTCGGGCGTCCAGGCGTTTCTCAACTCCGACGCTCTTCGCCTGACCCGCTCAAGGAGTGGATCAGGCAACCCGTTCACAAACCTCGACGCGTACCTTGCGCAGCCATCCATCGATCACCTATGTCACTGCAAGCTCAGCCGTTGCAGGATCGGCTCAAGCCTGGCTTCGTCCAGGCGACCCAGGCGACTATGTGCGAGTTGCCCATCGCGGCCGATCACTACCGTGTAGGGCAGACCCTTGACCTGCAGTGCCGGGGTCTGAGTGCCCGCAGCGTCCCCAACCAGCAAGGGATACGCCACTGCATTTGCCTTGACGAAAGTCCGCATGTTTTTCAGTTCATCGATACCGATGCCGACAAACTGCACACCCTGCGCAGCGTAGCGGCTCTGCAGGCGCGAAAAAGCCGGCATTTCCTCGACGCAGGGGGCGCACCAGCTGGCCCAGTAATTGACGACCAGAACCTTGCCTCGCCACTGTGCCATCGCCTGCGGACGCCCATCGAGATCGGGCAGCGTCAGCGCCATGATCGCGTCGGCCGCGGCCTGCGCCTGCTCCGGCGATAGCTCCTGCGACGCGACCAGGCCGGGAGGAATACCGGCCGGCGAAGGGTTCTGATCGAGCAAACGATAGCCCAGCCAGCCGATGGTCGCCAGCGTCGCCATACCAGCCGCCAGCGCCAGACTCCATGCATGCTTCATC
>JAKOZI010000304.1 GCA_029780075.1 Pseudomonadota bacterium | reverse complement strand
CATGAACCCGACGACGCCATGGACGGGTTTGGCGTGGCGACCCTGACCGTGATTGCCGCCTACGACGTCGCCTCGGACAACCGCCGAGCCCGCCTCGCGGCCCTCCTGCAAGCGTTCGGTGACCGAGTGCAACGATCGGTCTTCCTCATCCGGGGTGATGCCGTCGAGCTTGAGCAGTTGCGTGAACGTGCCGAGGGCATGCTGGACCTCGATGAGGACTCTCTCTACTTCTTCGCCCAATGCTCACCCTGCTGGGACGGGAGGGTCTGCGTCGGCCAGGCGCACTCCCCCGAACGCGTCCTCTACTGGGCAGCGCTATGAGTATGCCGCGAGACTCCCGGCCCTCGCCGCACCCGGGTGATCGTGCCAGCGACCCCCGTCACGAGGGGTTGGCGGCTGGACGGGCGAAAGTGCCCTCGGGTGTGCAAGCCTCTGACCAGCACAAATACACTTCCCAGAGGTGTCCGCCCAAGGCCCTGGAGGGCCTCGGAACGTCGGGCGTGAAAACGGACATCGTTTGCGCTGGTCACAGCCCCGACGACGAAGGTAGGGTTGCGACGTACGCCTCGCTACGAGGCGAATAGAAACGACGACGTCAAGTCGGCAACGGCCTTCGTTGCCTGCGAAGTTGCGACGTACGCCTCGCTACGAGGCGAATAGAAACCTGCAGGTTCGCCCGGTCGTTTTGAACATGGCCCAGTTGCGACGTACGCCTCGCTACGAGGCGAATAGAAACGACCTATGAGGCCGGCTCCTCGAGGCTATAGATCTTCCACATGTTGCGACGTACGCCTCGCTACGAGGCGAATAGAAACCCGAGGTCAGTGTCTGGAGCAAGAGTCCCACGACCTCCTGGTTGCGACGTACGCCTCGCTACGAGGCGAATAGAAACTGTAGACATCCACCGGTGCTGGGAACGTGCAGCTGTTGCGACGTACGCCTCGCTACGAGGCGAATAGAAACCGGGTTGGTGACCAGGTAAATCCGAACCGTGGTGTTGCGACGTACGCCTCGCTACGAGGCGAATAGAAACGCCAGTGCCGTTGCAGGCACCACAGAGCCTCTCGCCGGACTGTTGCGACGTACGCCTCGCTACGAGGCGAATAGAAACGAGGTTGGCGACGTGCGCCCGGCACTCGATGGCGTAGGTTGCGACGTACGTCTCGCTACGAGGCGAATAGAAACCCCTTCGGGTGATTAGTCGATTGCGTACTTGTAGGTTGCGACGTACGCCTCGCTACGAGGCGAATAGAAACCCTGTCGTGAAGGTTCACCGCGCAGATCAAACGTTGTTGCGACGTACGCCTCGCTACGAGGCGAATAGAAACGACAAGTGCAAGCTTTTTCATCAGAGTCTCCTAGCAGTTGCGACGTACGCCTCGCTACGTGGCGAATAGAAACATCTGCGACTCAAGGACGCTGATTCGCGCGTCGGCTCGAGTTGCGACGTACGCTTCGCTACGAGGCGAATAGAAACGGCGTAGTAGCCTTCGCCGCGGAGCAGGCGATCGTGTGTCGACGTACGCCTCGCTACGAGGCGAATAGAAACACCTCCAGCCGTCCGTCCCCGGTGTTCCAGGCGTGTCGACGTACCCCTCGCTACGAGGCGAATAGAAACCATCACAACGGTAGCGATGACGACGATGCCAACGAGTTGCCACGTACGCCTCGCTACGAGGCGAATAGAAACAAGTCGGCAACTGCCTTCGAGGCCTGCGGACAGGTCCAGTCAGGTTGCGACGTACGCCTCGCTACGCGGCGAATAGAAACACGGTCAACGTCCCGCCGGTGACCGTTACCTCTCCGGTGGTTGCGACGTACGCCTCGCTACGAGGCGAATAGAAACAGCACTGACCATCCCGATAGACGATCAGCCTCAGCAAGTTGCGACGTACGCCTCGCTACGAGGCGAATAGAAACGCGAACGTCGCCAGGTTGCGCATGAAGGCGATGATTGTGTCGACGTACGCCTCGGCTACGAGGCGAATAGACGCGCTGGTTCAAGCCCCGCCCAGCGCGCTGCTGTCCGTCAGGAGGTCGCGGGGGTCGTCGACGTACACGGGCGACGCCCCCACGAGACCGGACGAGGCGGCGGGGAAGGGGCGAACATGGGGTCGGTCAAGACTCGACAGGGCACACTGGCTGCGGCCACGCCCGGCGCCGCCGCCCGGCCCGACTGCTACCCCACGATGGCGGGCGCCGCCTTCCCTACCCTCAGGCGCTCGCGGCCGTGCGCGGCATACCAGGCAACTCGTTGCGCCCCGCACGGCGCCTGCCCCGGCGCGGTGACTAACGATGGATAGCCTCGCGTCCCTGCTGACCCTCGTCCTGTTGGTGGGGGTGCTTGTCGTCATGCTGCGCGGGCCCCGAGCCGGGAGGCAGGGCCAGCGTGATCCGCTCACCAAACCCGGAGTCCCCGATGGGTCGTTCGGCATCTTCCTGTTGGGCACCCTAGTGATCGCCCAACTCATCGCCGCCACCAACCGACCAGACCGCCTCAGCCTCGGGACCGGCGCGATTGTCGGGATCATCCTGGGCCGTTGGTGCGGTTCTCCTCCACTCAAACCAACTCGGGCGCGTCCTTCTCGGCGAGTGCGTCACCGCGTTGTATGCCGCGGGCCTGGACCCCGTCTTCGGCCTCCTGCACTCGGACAAGGACCGCCGCCCGAGCCTGGCGTTGGACCTGCAGGAGGAGTTCCGCCCGCTCATCGTTGACCAAGTGGTGGCCGAGGCCGCACGACAGGGGCGCCTTCGCGTCGAACACGCGCGAACGGAGGGCGGCGGAGTCCTGCTGACGAAGGCCGGCCGAGCAGTGCTACTCGATGGTTACGAACGCCGGATGCTGCGCCGAACCCGGGGGGCCCTGCCCGAGTTCACGGGCACGTGGCGCCGGCATCTCTATCGTCAGGCTCAGCGGCTGGCTGCCACGATCATGAACCCGACGACGCCATGGACGGGTTTGGCGTGGCGACCCTGACCGTGATTGCCGCCTACGACGTCGCCTCGGACAACCGCCGAGCCCGCCTCGCGGCCCTCCTGCAAGCGTTCGGTGACCGAGTGCAACGATCGGTCTTCCTCATCCGGGGTGATGCCGTCGAGCTTGAGCAGTTGCGTGAACGTGCCG
>JAKOZI010000287.1 GCA_029780075.1 Pseudomonadota bacterium | reverse complement strand
CCCGGCTCGGGAGCGACATACTTCTGAGCATCCAGATCGCTGTGAGCGATGGCGCCGTTCGACAGGCCTTGACCCCCGAGTACCGAACCTGTAATTGAAACCTGCACGCAGCCGTCAGGGATGTAGCCGGGGTTGCCGCAAGGCAGACCCGTAATGGCGTTGATGAACTCGACTGGCTCAGATACGTTATAGAAGTTGCTCAAGCCTGCGTTGAAATTGGCAATCGTAACGGTGTAGCCGAGAGAGTGCACAGTGCTGATGTCACCACCACCGGCAACAATCAGCGTGGCCACCCAGAATTCATCGAAGTCGCCTGCGAAACCGTCCAACTGGAACAATTCCCCCTTGGTCGCCTGCTCAGTACAGTCGCCTATGCTCGTGCAGTTGGTTTGTCCAATACCATGGGAAGCGTCCAAATCGAGGTTCCTGTCTCCACCGGCGCCCGAAGTACCATTGATGTACATCGCAACTGCCGAACCCGGGGTCCACGCCTGCCCGAGCAGGGCGCCGAGGCCGCCACCACTGTAAGCGCCATAAATGTATTGGGTACCAATACCCGAAGGCAAACCAGGAATGATGGCCTTCAACTCAACCGCTGCGACACCGGTGAGTTCCTTGCCGGCGGGCAGTGCATTTATTCCATTGATCGTGAAAGTACCCATTTCGAACACGCTGTAGAAAACGTCGCCAACCGCCAGTGCGCCCGAGGTTTTGAGCTCAAGGGTACCTGCGGTGTTTGCACGCAGGATGAATTCGATGTTGTCGTCTTGGAAGCTCCAATGGGTTGAGGCCTGGGCGGATGCTGCCGCCAGCGCCATGCCGCAACCCAGGCCGATGGCTGAGAGCGAAGAGACAAGCGTTTTGAGTTTCATGATGATTCTCCAAAATTGGGGGGGTGTTGGTCAGGGTCTCTGGTAAGTTCCCACAGACACTTACTAGTCTGCTTGGCTGCTTCATAGCAGTTACCGTGCCAGCCCCATGCACAGGCACACACCACATTGATTTATAGCTACAATATTTTAATTCCGACAAGTGGACTCGGGTACTCCAAGGACCGGATGTAAAAATTTCCGACACATCAAGCCGGAAAGACAGGCGACAACGCAGCAGAAGGTGCGTGATTTCGCGGGGGGCTGGCGCAGGAACGGGGCTGCCTGCGCTGCCACTCCGGCTTGTTCGCCGCCAGAGTGCAAATTCGCCTTGCCGAAAACCCTTGCGGGAGCGCGCTCGGTGGGCGAATCGGGTAAACTTCAACGACCTCTTTGATGGTAACCAGGAGTGCATCCTTTTCTTGCCGACCTTTTCCTAGCGCTGCGCAACGTCTTGCGCCAGAAGAGGCGCTCGGCGGTGGCGATCTCGGCGGTCGGCTTCGGCGTCGTCGCGTTGATCCTTGCCGCCGGATTCATCGAATGGATCTATCAGGCGATGCGCGAGGACACCATCCATTCACATCTGGGCCATGCGCAGATTGTCCGTCCGGGCTATCTCGATTCGGGAATGGCCGATCCTTTCGCCTATCTCCTGCCCGCGGCTCCTGACGAACTGAAAACCATCGAAAGCCTGCCGCATGTCCGGACCGTTGCCCCGCGCCTGGCCTTCAGCGGCTTGATCAGCCATGGCGAAGCGACGATCTCGTTCGTCGCCGACGGCGTCGATCCCGAGAAGGAGGAACTGCTCAGCCGCACACTGCTGATCTCGAAAGGTAAAGGACTGTCGTCGAGTGATCCGCAGGGCATCATCGTCGGCGACGGTCTGGCGGCCAATCTCGGGGTGACGGTGGGTGACCGCGTCGTCCTGCTGGCCAACACCGCCTCGGGCGGCATCAACGCCGTCGAGGCGCACGTACGTGGCCTGTTCTCGACCGTCACCAAGGCCTACGACGATTCGGCACTGCGTCTGCCCTTGCCGGTAGCACGGCAACTGCTGCGGGTTACCGGCGCGCATCGCTGGCTGGTGCTGCTCGACGACACCGCCCACACGGAATCGCTGGTCGCTGAACTGAGGCAGCGGTTGACCGGCACGAAGCTCGAAGTGGTGGCCTGGCATCAGTTGGCGGATTTCTACAACAAGACCGTCGCGCTGTTCTCCAAACAGGTCGGGGTCATGAAGCTGATCATCGCCATCATCATCGTGCTCAGCATCTCGAATACCCTGATGATGAGCGTCATGGAGCGCACCGGCGAAATCGGCACGTCGATGGCACTCGGTTACAGCCGGCAGGCGATTCTCCGACTGTTCGTCAGCGAAGCCGCTCTGCTCGGACTTTTCGGCGGCTTGCTCGGGATCCTGGTCGGAGTGGGCCTGGCACACCTGATCTCGGCCATCGGCATTCCGATGCCCCCCCCACCCGGTATGGCGCGCGGTTTCACCGGCGAAATCCATGTGACCTGGCGGCTGACCCTGGACGCACTGGGCCTGGCCTTCGGCACCACTCTGCTGGCGAGCATCTACCCGGCCTGGAAAGCGTCACGGATGGAGATCGTCGATGCCCTGCGCCACAGCCGCTGATCCACCGCGCATCAACCGGCGAGACTGACCGATGCTGAAACTTGCCCTGCGCAACATTCTCCGACACAAACTCAGGACGGCGATGACTCTGGCGGCGATCGTCTTTGGCGTCGTCGGGCTGATTCTCAGTGGTGGCTTCGTCGAAGACATCTTCCTGCAACTCGCCGAGACGACCATCCATTCACAGTCGGGACACCTGCAGATCTACAAGACCGGTTTTTTCGCCCAGGGATCGCGGGCACCGGAAAAGTACCTGATTGACGAACCTGACAGCATCAGGAGCGCTCTGGATCGTTTCCCGGAAATCGACGACACCATGGCGCGGGTCAATTTCTCTGGCCTGCTCAACAACGGGCGCACGGACCTGTCGATCGTCGGGGAAGGCGTCGAGGCCGACAAGGAAGCCAGACTGGGCAGCCATCTCAAGATCTCCGCAGGACGCCAGCTCGGCAAGGCGGATGCTTATGGAATCCTCGTCGGCCACGGCGTGGCGGCCAGCCTGAAGCTGATACCCGGCGAGCGTGTGACGCTACTGCTGAATACTGCCGAGGGTGCGATGAACAGCCTGGAGTTCGAGGTGGTCGGCGTCTTCCAGACTTTCTCGAAGGAATTCGACGCCCGTGCGGTGCGGATTCCGCTGGCTGCGGCACAGGAACTGCTCAATACCCAGGGCATCAACCGCATCGTACTCTCATTGAAGAAGACCGAGGATACCGAACGCGTTACCCGCAGCCTCGCCGCGCAACTCGATGGGACGCTCTATGAGCTGAAGACCTGGCGGCAACTCAATGACTTCTACCAGAAGACCGTCGACCTATACGCCCGGCAGTTCGGCGTATTGCGGCTGATCGTCCTGATCATGGTCTTTCTCGGCGTGGCCAACACCATCAACATGAGCGTCTTCGAGCGCACCGGCGAATTCGGCACGATGATGGCTCTGGGGAACACCAGGATGACCATCTTTCAACTGGTGCTGCTCGAAAACGTCCTGCTCGGCCTCATTGGGGCGAGCATGGGCGCGTTGCTGGGAGTCGCCCTGGCAGTTCTGATTTCGACGGTCGGGATCGTCATGCCGCCGCCGCCGAACGCCAATATCGGCTATACGGCGCTGATTCGCATCGTGCCTTCGGTGGTGGTAATGGCCTTCCTGGTCGGTCTGATCGCGACCATCCTGGCAGCGATCTTTCCCGCCAGCCGGGTAGCCCGAACGCCCATCGACGAAGCCCTGCGACAGAATGTGTGAAGGCGCGCCCGCCGTGAGGCAGGCTGACGCCTCAAACGATCACGCCACCACCAAGGCAGACCCTGCTTTCGTAAACCACCACCGACTGGCCCGGCGTGATCGCCCATTGCGGCTCGGCAAAACGGATCAGGCACGTGCCGGCATCGACATGTTCGATCTCGCACGCGGCGTCCGGTTGCCGGTAGCGGGTCCTGGCGGTGTACACCCAGTGCGTATGCGGCGGTTCGCCGGCAACCCAGGACAGATCGCCGGCGCGCAGTTCTTCGGCCAACAGGGCAGGATGCGCGTGCCCCTGCACGACGTAGAGGGTGTTGCTGGCGACGTCCTTCCTGACCACGAACCAGGCGTCGTGGTCGCCGCTTTCGCTCACTCTGCCGCCCTTCACCCCGCCGATGTGCAGGCCCTTGCGCTGGCCGATGGTGTGGTAAGCCACACCATCGTGCTCGCCGAGCAGTCGGTCGTCGTCCAGACCGCGAATCTCGCCTTGCTTCCTGGGCAGATAACGCATCAGGAACTCCTTGAACGGTCGCTCACCGATGAAGCAGATGCCGGTCGAGTCCTTCTTCAGCGCGACATGCAGAGCGGCCGTTTCGGCAATCCTGCGGACCTCGCGCTTGTATAGACCAGCCAGCGGAAACAGGCTCATCGCCAGTTGCTGCTGGTTGAGACGATGCAGAAAATAGCTCTGGTCTTTGGTACCGTCCTCGGCCTTGAGCAACTGGAATCTCCCCTGGAACTCGCGCACGCCGGCGTAGTGGCCGGTCGCAATCCGGTCCGCACCGATTTTCAGGGCATGCTCGAGAAAGGCGCTGAACTTGATCTCCGAGTTGCACAGCACATCCGGGTTCGGCGTGCGACCCGCCTGGTATTCGGCAAGAAAGTGCGCGAAGACGCGCTCCCGGTACTGGCTGGCGAAATTCACCACTTCGACGTCGATACCGATGCTGTCGGCAATGCTCATGACGTCGATCAGGTCCTGGCGCGACGAGCAATAGGCATCGGTATCGTCATCCTCCCAGTTCTTCATGAACAGGCCGAGCACCCGCCATCCCTGCTGCTTGAGCAGCAACGCCGCCACCGCCGAATCAACGCCGCCGGACAAGCCGACGACCACCGTTTTTCCCTGGTCCATCATCGCACCCCTGCTAGTGTTCGTTTGGCAAGCCGTCGCCGGGAACACCGGCAACCATTACGGCACCCGCACTCTCTTCTACACCACCGCCATCGAGCCATTCCGGCAGGGCCATCACCACGGCCGGCTGCCCGTTGTCGCGAAACCAGCTATCGACCACGTAGCGCTCGGCCGGCTCCGGCGTATCCGGTGCATCGTTCGCCGCCGCCACAGCCTCCAGCACCTCGACCTGCGCCGAATAGTGGACCTCGAACAGATATCGAA
Source organism: Pseudomonadota bacterium (assembly GCA_029780075.1). GTDB lineage: Bacteria > Pseudomonadota > Gammaproteobacteria > Burkholderiales > Rhodocyclaceae > Accumulibacter. The sequence goes on along the minus strand of JAKOZI010000287.1, from coordinate 2,669 downwards.
CACGCTGCACCGGCTCCAGGACACGGTGAAACTGCAGCCAGCCACGCGCTTCGAGCATACGCAGCAGGCGCGTGCCGGTGGTCGAGTGGTCGATGCAGTCCATCCGTCCATAGACACCGGCGTCGGCGTAGTTGCCGCCACGATCAGCCGAGATCGGCGTCTGCTGACCGGCCCAGCCGAGCAACCGGCCGACCGCCAGCGACAGCTTTTCGCGCTCCTCGGCGGCATTCCGGGCGACACCCAGCAAGGCCCGCACCTGCGTCAACTGCTGGTCGCCGAAGTACACCTCCGCCTCGGCCACGCAGCCGTAGTTGTAGCACACCCGCAGCACCTCGGCCGTCGCGGCCGGCGCCACCCCCAGCAGCACCCACAGCAACAACAACCAGAACACCGCCGCGCCAGCGTCCTTGGCAAATCGCGAATCCGCGCTTTCCGGCAGGCGGTCGGAGCCGGTGGGGAACGAAGCGAGCATGCCGCGGTCCGGGATCGGGGTCACCAGCGGGTCATTCCGCCGGGAATTGGGTCAGCAGTTCGAGCGGGAAACGACGGCCGGCCAGCCAGTCCTCGATACAGCGCAGAACCAGCGGACTACGGTGCTGTCCCTGCAGCCTCATGATCTCGTCGAGCGTCAGCCAGTGCGCCGCCAGAATGCCTTCGTCAAGCTGCCGCAGCGGATCGTGCGCACTGATTTCGCCCCCGAAGGCGAAGCGCAGGTAACTCACATCGCGAGCCTCGTTGCGATAGTTATACACCCCGATCAGGTATTGCGGATTCAGGGTGTAGGCCGTCTCTTCGAGCGTTTCCCGGATCACCGCGGCAAGCAGCGACTCGCGGCACTCCAGGTGACCGGCCGGCTGGTTGTAGCAGATACCGTACTCGGTTTCCTCTTCGACGAGCAGAAAACGACCGTCGCGTTCGAGCACCGAAGCGACCGTGACATTGGGTTTCCAGACCATTCGAGGAGCCTTGCGGGGGACCAAAAGTGCCATTTTACCGCCAACCGGGAGGCGAAATCGGCTAGAATTTCCGGCTAGAATTTCCGCTTCATGATTTCCGGCAAAAGGGAGACAAGACGATGTCCATGGCGGATCGCGACGGCTTCATCTGGTACGACGGCAAGCTGGTCCCCTGGCGCCAGGCGACAACGCACGTGCTGACGCACACCCTGCACTATGGCATGGGCGTCTTCGAAGGCATCCGCGCCTACAAGGCCGAAAACGGCACCGCCATATTCCGTCTCGAAGAGCATACCGACCGCCTGTTCAACTCGGCCTACATCTTTCAGATGAAGATGCCCTATGACAAGCAAACGCTGCTCGAGGCACAGAAGGAAGTGGTGCGCGCCAACCACCTGGAATCGTGCTACATCCGGCCGATCGTGTTCTACGGTTCCGAAGCCATGGGCATCGCCGCCACCTCGATCAGTACGCATGTGGCGATTGCCGCCTGGCCCTGGGGCGCCTACCTCGGCGCCGAGGGGATGGAAAAAGGCATCCGCGTCAAGACCTCGTCGTTCACCCGCCATCATGTGAATATCAACATGTGCCGATCGAAGTCGGTCGGCACGTATACCAACTCGATCCTCGCCCACCAGGAAGTGGCGCACGATGGCTACGACGAGGCACTGCTGCTCGACGTCGACGGCTACGTTGCCGAGGGTGCCGGCGAAAACGTTTTCATCGTCAAGAAGGGCAAGCTCTACACGCCGGATCTGACGTCCTGCCTGGAAGGCATCACCCGTGCCTCGGTCCTGCAACTCGCCGACGAACTGGGCATCCCGGTGATCGAAAAACGGATCACGCGCGACGAGGTGTATTGCGCCGACGAAGCCTTCTTTACCGGCACCGCCGCCGAAGTGACACCGATTCGCGAACTCGACAATCGCCAGATCGGTGCCGGTCACCGCGGCCCGATCACCACCAGCATCCAGCGCCTGTTCTTCGACTGCGTCAATGGCCGTGTGCCGGCGCATGCGGACTGGCTCGCTTACGTCTAACGGTCATGGCTAGGCAAGACACACCCCGGATAATGAAAGCCATGACCGTTTCCCTCCCTTGCAGGGCGCATTCCGGCTTGCACGCCGGAATTGCTCGATGGGCGCGGAGCCATGCTCCACGAATTCCCCATCTCACCCCCCGACCCCTCTCCCACAAGCGGGCGAGGGGAGGTTCGTGAGTCGCTGGCGCGACTTTGACATTAAAGGAGGGCAGTTGAAGATCCTTTATTTTGCCAGTCTGCGCGAAGCGCTCGGATGCGGCGGCGAGGACGTGGCGTTGCCGGCCGGGGTGGCAGACATTGCCGGACTGATGGCTTTCCTGGCGGCGCGGGATGAAAAGTGGCAAGTGCTGCGTACGCGGAGGAACCTGCGCTACGCGGTGAATCAGGAAATGGCGCGGCTCGATACGCCGGTCGCGGCCGACGACGAAGTGGCTTTCTTCCCGCCGGTGACCGGCGGCTGAGATGGTCGTTCGCGTTCAGGAAGCAGATTTCGAAGTCGGCACCGAATTGGCCGCACTGCGCCGGGACGATCCGCAGATCGGCGCGTTGACCGCCTTTGTCGGCCTCGTGCGCGAGATGAACGAAGGCGCCGGCGTGTCCGAAATGACCCTCGAGCACTACCCGGGAATGACCGAGCGCGCGCTGCAGGAAATTGTCGGCGAAGCGTGTCG
>JAKOZI010000285.1 GCA_029780075.1 Pseudomonadota bacterium | reverse complement strand
CCCGTCTTGACAAGCTCCGGATTGGTGATGAGCACGTCGATGCCACGGTCCAACTGCTCGGCGATCCAGTCCTCGCGGCGGCTGGCATCCACGCTTGCGCGCAGTACCGCCACTTTGAAGCCTTCCTGCTCCAGCAATACCTTCAACCGGCTAGTCGTGTCGCGCGTGCCGGTATAGACGGTGTAGGCCAGAACCTTGCGGCCCTGTGCTTTCTCTTCCCTGCAGATGTCGATCAGCTCACGCTCCTTGGGGCTGATCTCGAACTCGTTGAACTGAGCCGGGACAAACGCCAGGGTGTTGCGCGTACGCGGATGCACAACGGTCTCCGACCGGAAGCAGCAATCCGGCCAGGCCAGCAGCACATTGAGGACTACACCGAGCAAGGTAGTATCGCGTCGCGCCAGAGCCTGTTTCAGCTCCGCGGTCAGCCGACCTGCCAGATCGCGGTAGGCCGCGGCTTGCGCCGTGTCCATCGCGACTTCACGAAACTCTTCGTCATACGGCGGCAGGACATTGCCGCCGATGTCTCTGAGCTTGAGGAAGATCGTGAACGGCAGGATGCAGCGCAGCACACCCTTCGGGCCGAAGCCCGGGGCCTTGACCGTTCTGACACTGACTTTCGTGCCTTTCGCGGTCTTGTGCGCCGTCCCGGTGCTCTCGGAATAAATGTCCTTCAGGACACCGTGATCGCGCATGAACGCCATCGCGGCCGAGGTCATGCTGCCGCTCGTGGTCGGGCGATAGCCGTCTTCGATCATCCGCCCGGGAAGGGCTCGGAACAGCAGGTAGAACAGATCGTCGCCGTAGCCGCCCATCAACGTGCCGGTCAGCAGCAAGGTCTTGCGAGCCTTCGCCGCCAGCACGCCCATGGCCTGGCCCTGGGCGCTGCCGCCGTTCTTGTACTCGTGGGCCTCGTCGGCGATGAGCAGGTCGAACGTGCCTTGCGGCAGGTAGCGCTTGATGAACTCGGACGGTTGATAGCCGCCCTCGCCAAAGCCGAACTCCATGTTGGCCATCGCACGTTCCATGCGCGTGGCTTGACGGTCGGAAAACACCAGCTCGCCGTTGCCATCCATGAGGTTGATGAACTCGTGAATGTTGTCGCCGAGCATCGAGGCCAGGAAGCCGTCGCCGAACTTCTGCATCAGCTTCTGCGCGGTGACTTCCCCGATCGTCGGGATGCGCTTCAAGGCTTTGAGCACGGCCGAGGACTGGTCGCTGCCGGACAGGCTGCGCGGGCGGATCAGTGTCCACAGGGGCGCAGCGCAATGGCCGCACTTCCTGCGGGATTCCTCGGCTTCGAGCGCGACCGGGTTGACCGGCTCGCCGTCGAGGTCGGTGATGACCGTGCCGCAGTCCGGGCACGCTGCCACGTCGCCGTGGCGGGTGCGCCGCGTGGTGAAAACGGGCTTCCAGTGGAAGCCCATCCGCATCCTCACGCGGCCCAGGACGAAGAACTCCTGACCCGTGGGCTGGACACCCAACTGCTCACGCAGCTTGATGAGCTTGACGAGCGTATCCGGCCCGTTGAGCACCCACACTTTGGCGCCCGCTACCGTCTCCTGGATCTCGCGCCGCCACTTGTAAACCAGGTGCGGTGGCGAAAGCACCAGAGTGCGGCGGTAGCCTTCGGCGTTGAGCACGACAGCCGTGGCGATGCCGACGGTCGTCTTCCCGCAACCCATCTCGCCGTTGACGATCGCGGCGCGTTCGCCACGGTCGATCAGCAGCTCGGCAGCAGCGTGGACGACTTCGGCCTGGGCCGGGAACAGCTTGCGCTTGAGGCTGGCGACGATGAGTTGCCGGTGCGCCTGCGGTTGGCCGGTATAGACCGGCGGATTGGCGCTGTTGAGGGCGTCGAGCAGTTCGTCGCCGAACTCGCCAACGAAATCCTGAAGGCTCAGGGTCAGAGGGTTGGATTCCGCGTCGAGCAGTTCGCCCTGCACGGGTGTGGCTTCAGCGGTAGTGGTGTCGAGATCGAGGGACATGGTGATGCTCCAAAGAAAATGGGGCATGCACCACCCCCAACGGGGCTATGGCATGCCCCGGAGTGGGAAGAGAATCGGCGCGTGGCCGAAGGTTGAAGGTGCGGGCCTGGGTGGCCTGCGAGTGAACCGTGCTCAGTCCTCGGACGGCAACACGATGACGGTGGCGCTGCGCTGCGCGTCGGTAACGATGCGAATGGCCAGCCCTGGGTGGATCACGTAGTGCGACTCCAGCGAAGCACCTGATTGAAGCGCGGTGCTGTTGGCCTGCCATTGCTGGACGTTGACGTCTCCCCAGTCGCCACGGGTGTGGCGCCTGAAGTAC
>JAKOZI010000269.1 GCA_029780075.1 Pseudomonadota bacterium | reverse complement strand
ACACCGCCAGCCACACCGCCCAATCTCCGCCAGATGATCCGACAGATTGCCAGGCTCGGCGGCTTCCTCGGCCGCAAATGCGATGGCGAACCTGGCGTCAAAACCCTCTGGCTGGGCTTCGCGCGACTGCGAGACTTCGTCCGGGGAGTCGAACATATGCGTTCAATTTATGAAAAATGAGTTGTGTGTAAGGGTATGGCTCTGACCGTGTTTCAACTCAACCTGTTGCCCTATGCCCACGGGGCAGTAAATTACCTGCGGCTACCTTCGGTGGAGGCGGCGGCGGAATACCGGCGCAGCCGGGTGGTAGCAAACCCAGTGTTCGGCAAGACGCATTACACTGGCCGCATCGCGGTGCTGCATATAGACGGCAACCACAGCTACGAGAACGTCAGCGCCGACATCGCTGCCTGGGCAAGTCTGGTACAACCGAGCGGCTGGATAGTCATTGACGATTACCTCTGGCCGTATGGAGATGGGCCAAAGCAGGCTGCAAATGAATTTCTATTCAATTCGCAGCCAAAGGTTGAATGTGCCTTTTTCATGGGAGGGGCACTATTCATCAAGCTGAAACAGGACCCTGTCCATGATGACCTTCGACTCACTGTCTGAAATCACGGGACCACTATACTCGAGTGTCCAGACGTTGGTATTCATGCGATTGCGCTGGCATACGCCGAACGTGGTTCAGTAAGGTGAGCAAACGATTTCGCTGATACGATCGACGATCTTGTGTTCAAGATCAGGATAAATCGGCAGGCACAGAATCTGTTTGGCAATGCTCGTCGCCACCGGCAGGTTGGCAGGATCTGCCGAGGCAATTCCCCGGTACATCGGGAGGTCACTGATCAGAGGATGAAAATAGCGTCGGACGTGAATGTTCCGGCTTCGGAATCTGTCGTAAAGCTGGTCGCGTGAAAGCGGGTACTCCGGGCCAATCAGTATCGGGAAATAGCCGCCATTCGGCTTGACCCCGTCGGCTGCCACCAGGCAGCGTATGCCCGCGACTCTCGCCAGAGCATCGCGGTAGCGGCTGTCAATGCGCATGCGCGCGGCTATGGCCTGATCAATGTGTTTGAGTTGCAGCAAGCCGAGGGCGGCCTGGAACTCACTCATCTTCCCGTTGATGCCCGGAGCCACGACCGTGACTTCGTCGGCAAAACCGAAATTCTTGAGGTAATCGATGCGCTGCTTGAGCTTCGCGTCATGACAGATGATGGCACCACCTTCGAAGGTGTTGAACACCTTGGTCGCGTGGAAGCTCAGCATGGCCAGATCGCCCTGTTCAAGCAACGAGTGCCGGTCAACCGACACACCGAAAGCATGCGCCGCATCGTAGATCAGTTTCAGTCCGTAGCTGTCTGCGATCTGCTGCAGGCGCAGGCTGGCGCAAGGATTACCGTAACAATGCACGGGCAGGATGGCGGTGGTGCGCGGGGTGATTGCCGCCTCGACGAGTTCCTCATCAAGATTGCAGGTATCCCTTCGGATATCGACGAATACCGGTTTGATACCGTTCCACAACAGGGTGTGTGTCGTGGCGGCGAACGTGTACGGCGTGGTGATGACCTCGCCGGTGATCCGCAGCGCCTGCAGCGCGGTCATCAGCGCCAGCGTGCCGTTGGTGAACAGGCAGACGTGCGGAACGCCCAGATATTGTCGAAGCGCCTCCTCGAACTGTTGGTGGAATGGACCGCCGTTGGTGAGCCGCCGGCTTGCCCAGATCTCTTCCAGATAGGGGAGAAACTCTTCCAGCGGGGGCAGGTACGGCCGGGTAAGGAATATGGGCTGCTCTGGCATGAGTTCCGGGGCTGGTGGTCGCGACTCGCGTCACCTCATTATGCACGCGATGACGCGAATTGGAATACTCCTCGATTCGCGCCACCATTGCCATGCCCCGGCCACTCAGGCAATCAGATGGAAATCGCCATGATCAAGGGTCGGGTGGGTCGAGATACCGACCAGCGCGATCTCCACTGCAGCGCCGCTGCCACTGCCATCGGCATCATAATACAGCGAACCGCTGGTGGTGTTATAGACGATCCGGTCATCCGCATCGTGCCCCTTGATGGCGCCGGCGGCAGCCCAGAACTGCTCGACGCCCAGATCGCCGGTTGACCCACCGAGCGCCGTGAACACCAACAGGCTGAGGTCGATATGATCGGTCCCTGCCTGGAAATCGATCAGGGTATCCTTGTTGCTCGCCGCATTCGGAGCCGTATTGAACACAAACGCATCCGCGCCACCACTGCCCGTCAGCGTATCGTTGCCCTGCCCCCCAATCAGCGTATCGTCACCGCTGCCGCCGACGATCCGGTCAGCGCCGCTGCCACCATCGATCTGGTCGGCATAGGCCGTTCCGGTCAGGAGGTTCGCGCCGGCGTTACCGACCAGAGTCATCGCGTTGCCCACCGCCAGTGCATCGACATTGAGGGCAACGGTGCCGGTGGTCGTCGCAACCGTACCGGTGCCGGTGCCAAGCACCACCCGCTCGATGCCACTGTCGCCCGCGTACAGCTTCAGGGTACCGGCGGTAGTGTCAGCGAAACGCACTTCGTCGATCCCCGTGCTGCCGGTATCGGCGAACTCGGCCGCCGTATGTTCGGAGGCACGCGAGATCAGATAGAGGTCGGAACCCTCGCCGCCGTTCATGCTGTCGGTACCGGCCAGCCCCTTCAAAAGATCGGCACCGTCGCCGCCCTCGATCCGATCGCCATAGGTCGTTCCGGTCAGGATATTGGCACCGGCATTGCCAACCAATGTGATGCCTTTGAGCACTGCGGACACATCGATATTGAGGGCGGCCGTGCCCGTGGTATCCGCTACCGCGTCACTGCCGGTGCCAAGGACCACCCGTTCGAAGCCAACGTCCCCGGCATACAATTTCAGCGTACCGGCGCTGGTGGCCGTGAAACGAAGCTCGTCCACACCGACGTTGCCGGTATCGGCGATCTCCGCCGCCAGATGATCGGAGGCCAGGGCAATCAGGTAGAGGTCGGAACCCTCGCCGCCATTCATGCTGTCGTTACCGATTCCACCCATCAATACGTCAGCGCCACCGCCACCCTCGATCCGGTCGGCGTACGCGCTTCCGGTCAGGACGTTCGCGCCGGCATTGCCGACCAGGGTGATGCCTTTGGTTACCGCCGACGCATCGACATTGAGGGCGGCAGTGCCGGTGGTCGTCGCTACGGCGCCGGTGCCGGTGCCCAGCACCACCCGCTCGATGCCCTTGTCGTTGGCATGGAGGGTCAGCGTGCTGGCGCTGGAGGCCGTGAAACGCAGTTCGTCAACACCGCTGCCGCCCGTATCGTTGATCTCTGTGGAAACATGCTCGGAGGCCAGTGCGATCAGATAGAGATCAGAACCCGCGCCGCCATTCATGCTGTCAACGCCGTCCCCACCGATCAGGATGTCGTCACCGCTGCCGCCATCAATCTGGTCAGCGTATGCCGTTCCGGTCAGAACGTTCGCGCCGGCATTGCCGATCATGGCGACACCATTGGACAGTGACGAAGCATCAACATTGAGAGCAGCCGTGCCGGTCGTCGTCGCCGCAGCGCCTGTGCCGGTGCCAAGAACCACCCGTTCGATGCCACTGTCCCCCGCGTACAGTTTCAGGGTAGCGGCGCTGGCGGCCGCAAAACGCACTTCGTCAACCCCGGCACTGCCGCTATCGGTGATCTCCGCCGATAGATGCTCGGAAGCAAGCGCGATCAGGTAGATGTCGGAACCTTCGCCACCATCCATGCTGTCAACCCCAGCCAGGCCGTTCAAGACGTCGACGCCGCCGCCGCCCTCGATCCGGTCAGCGTAGGCTGTCCCAGTGAGGATGTTGGCACCATCGTTACCGACCAGGGTGATGGCCTTGGTCAGGGCCGACGCGTCGACATTGAGGGCAGCCGTGCCGGTGGTCGTCGCCACCGCACCGGTCCCTGTGCCAAGCACCACCTGCTCGATGCCTCTGTCACCCGTAAACAACTTCAGCGTGCCGGCGCTGGTGGCCGCAAACCGCACCTCGTCGACACCCGTGCTGCCGCTGTCGGCGATCTCTGCAGCCGCATGCTCGGAAGCAGCCCCGATCAGGTAGATGTCGGAGCCCTCGCCACCGTTCATGGTGTCGATACCGGCCTGGCCATTCAACACGTTGTTTCCGCTGTTACCGGTAATGATGTTGGCCAGTGTGTTGCCAGTGCCCATAAGGTCGGCGGTGCCCTCCAGTTGCAGGTTCTCGACATTGGCCGACAAAGCCCAGGAAGCCGATGCCCGTACCAGATCTGTGCCACCCGTGGCACTGCTTTCAGTCACGACATCACCGCTGTCGTCAACCAGGTAGACATCGTCACCACTCCCGCCCAGCATTTGGTCGACGCCAGTGCCACCATCAAGCAGATCATTGCCCAAACCGGCGTTCAGCGTGTCGTTGCCGCCAAGGCCATAAAGTCGGTCAATACCGGAGGTACCGTTCAGGGTGTTGGCAGCGTCATCACCGTTGAGTGTCAGCCCGGTACAGGGAATCGCGCTGATCGAGTAACTGCCTGTGGACAGTGCATCGCCCTTGGCTGCCAGGTAATGGGTTCCGCTCGCCGTCGCGGTATAGATGATCTGCGAATCGGTGGTCGACGTACTTGCATCATCATTCTGGGTGATTACCGTCAGGGTTGAGCCATAGAGTTCAAGGTACGGATCGAGAGCCCCGCCAACGCGTTTGAGGTTGAACACATAGGTATAACCCGCAGTCAGGCTGACCTTGAAGAGGTCGCCATCGGACGCCGTCTCGATGACCCCGGATACTGCGCCACCGCCGACGGTAACCAACCCGCGCGTCGCGGTGGTCATCGTGTAATCGTCAGGGACCACGACGACGTCATCGTTACGGATGGTACCCGTGGCGCTTGAGGTACCCAGGACCAGCCCCGACGAAGGACTGGTCAGACTGACGGTCAAGCCCTCGTCAGACTCCACCTGCGTGTCGCCGGCAATGAAAATCTGGATCGCTTTTGCCGTTTCGCCGGCCTGAAAAGTGATACTACCCGTGGTCACACCGGAAAAGTCGGCAGCAGTGGCCGCGGACACGCCGGATCCGGCCACTCGCCAGTTAACGGTTTGCACCGTACTGCTCGCTGCACTGAGGCTGACGTTGAAGACATAGGCGGTCGACCCGCTATTACCTTCGAACACCGACGGTGCGCTGGCCGCAATCGACACCGTGACGGGGTCCAGGGCAACACCGGAGCCATCCGACAACTCGCTGGCGGACTTCGTCACGTTCGAGAACACAAAGGTCTCGACATCCTTGACGATGTCCGAACCGGTAGCGCTGCCGACAAAGGTGAAACCCTGGCCGACAATATAGGAGAAGCTGTAATCGGAGAACGCGCCTGAAAACACCACCGTGTCGTTACCCGTTCCCCCATCAAGAAGGTCGTTGCCGGACCCCGCCACGAGAACATCGTCACCGCCTCCTCCCGACAGCGAATCATTCCCCATGCCGCCGTCGAGAGAGTTGTTCAGGGTGTTACCGCTGATCGTGTCGGCACCGGCGCCACCGACCGCATTTTCGATAGAGCAGGTGTACGCGATCGCAATGTTGTTGGTCATGCTGTTGCATGAGGAATAGGCACCTGGCGCGAGATCGATGGTGCTGGAGGTAGACCATCCGCTCAGGTCAAGCGTATCAGTACCCGCGGAGTCGTAAATCGTCAGGATCGGGTGGAGGTTTACCGCAAAATTGTAGATCGCGGACAAAGCACCGAAATCCGTGCTGTTAAATCCATAGGTGGTGTTGCCTGTACGCGTTGTCGTCTCGGCACCATACATGGCCTGCAGGGCCATGATGTCGTTGAGCATCGGCGTTTGGGGTGAATAAAGTCTTCCGTCGGCACCGATCCAGTCAGCCCAGGCCACCAGACCTACGCCACTGGTCGAACCCGAACCCCAGTTGGGTCCGAAATAGGACATCACGGAATAGACGCCACTATCCTGGTAACTCGACGGCGTCCAGGTGCCTGATCCGTTGTAATCGCCCATGTGATCCAGGCCGAGAGCATGCCCTGTCTCATGAATGTAGGTCAGGAAGGAGTGTGCGCCAACCTGCGGCGCCATCAAGTCCGCATAAGCACGGTTGAACCACACACTGCCGGTCGTCGGCAGATAGGCATGGGCATAGCCAATACCGGTGGTGCTTGTTCCGTATTCGATATTCGACGAACCGGAGCTGACTTCGAGGAAGTCCGGAGCGATGAGGTCATCCCAGGTTTGCAGTGCCAGCCTGGCGGCGGCCTGTTGAGTAGCATTCAGACCCTGGAATCCGGAGAGTTCTGCGCTGCCATAGATGCCGCTTGACGTTGTCGGGAAGGCGTACGTAATCGTACTTCCAGACCAATGATAGCCGGTATCGAGTTGAGCAAGAATTTGCTCTTGGGTCCAGGATGCTAGCGCCACAGTGCCACTCCTTCAAGTAAGAAGGCGGCAAGGTCGAGGGCGCTCAGGAGATACCCAGCAAACTGCGCTGAATCTATGCAACCCGGCCGCCCTTCCCGAAATTCAGGTGAGGGCCCTCGGCTTTGCGTCCGGAGATTTCTCCCCGTTTGCCTTTGGATAAGATGTTGCTCAGCTTACACCTTATGCTCATCCTGTCAATACCCTGACGCATGTTTTCTCGCTGCTCGCCGACGGTCAGGTGCGGCAAAATACCGAAATCGGCTCGCCCGGGGTAAGATGTGGTCCAATGATCACCACCACCTACCGCGATTGCCCAGGACGCCGGCACCACCGCAGCCGCCAGAGAGAATCGATCGAGTTCTCGCGCGGCCCGCACCTGGACATGGGGCCGCCGCCTGGATTGGCGAGACCAGGAAGGGAGGCGTGTGCGGAAAGCAACGGTTGAGTCGCTCAAGAACGCCGTCGCGCTTGCCTACAGCCAAACCGACGCAGCACCGCGTGTCGTCGCCAAAGGGCGCGGACTGGTGGCCGAACAGATCATCGCCCGTGCTCATGAGCACGGGGTATATGTGCATGAATCCGCAGAGTTGGTGTCGCTGCTGATGCAGGTGGATCTCGATCAGCGTATCCCGCCACAACTTTACCTGGCAGTAGCCGAACTGCTGGCCTGGCTTTACCGGCTCGAGAATGGCTCTTCGCTACGGCCCGCACCACTCCTCACAGCCCCCACAGAAGAGAAGCCGGAACGGTGATGTTCGCGTGGTCGGTGACCCCGGCAGCGGTTTTGCTTTAAACTGCCGACTCCAGCTGATTCCGGAAGAACCAATGGAAGAAACTGACGTTCAGGCACAGGCAGAACAGACGCCGATTCGATTCGAGATCGAACGGCCTGAGGATTACGGTCAATACCTGCTGCATTCCAAAGCAGAGATCGTTGCTGTCCTGCGCGCGCTGATCGAGCGACGGGCACTGGTCAGCGTCTACTTCAACCAGGGCAGGTCCTTTCTGCTCACCTCGGTGCTGAATATCGATACGGCAAGCGGTTTCCTCATCCTCGAAGGCGGTCGTGAAGACACCATCAACAGTCAGGCCCTGCAGGCCGAGCAGCTTATTCTGACCGCCGCAGTGGATAAGGTGAAGGTGCAGTTCACCTTGCGCCATCTTTCCGAAACACGCAGCGCCGGACATCCGGCGTTCCGTGCCGAATTGCCTGACCAAGTGCTGCGACTGCAGCGGCGCGAGTATTTCAGACTCTCCACACCTGTCGCCAAACCGGTCAAGTTCGTCGCCACGCTCAGGCGTGCCGATGGTAGCACCCTGGTCCTGGAAGCATCGTTGCTCGACCTCAGCGGCGGCGGCGTTGGCCTGATGGCGACCCCCAGCCTGGCAGCGCTCCTCCAGCGCGGTGCCGTTCTGACCGACTGCAAGATGACGCTTCCTGACGAGGGCCTGCTGGTCGCCAACCTGTGCGTGCGCAACAAGTTTGACGTCACGACCAAGAGTGGTTCCCGCTACATTCGCGTCGGCTGCGAATTCATTTCCTTGCCGGGAGTGAGGATGAGCATGGTGCAACGCTATATCACACGTGTCGAGCGCGAGCGCAAAGCCCGGATCAGCGGCATGGGCTAGGGAGATGGATGTACTCCTAGAAAGCCAACCCTATCTATAGCAAGGCTTGAAGCAGGGCTGGCGCGGCGAGTGTCCGCACCGCCGCGCCTAGAGAACATAGCCCCTAGAAACCGATGGTCAGCAGGGCGTACGCTGCGACCACCGTACCCAGCATGGCCAGCCCGTAGCAAAGCAACTTGGCGCCGGTGCCAGCGTGAATACCGACATCGTGCAGACTGTGAAAGATGCGGTGGGCGGCGTGCCACAGGAAGAGTGCGATGACCGCGAAAACAAAGCCCTTGCCGATCCAGTTCTGGGCAAAGGCAAGCATGCGCGGATAGCTCATGGTATCCGGCGGCAGCAGCAGGCCAAGTGGAACCGCAATGCCGGTAATGAACACCAGCATCGGGCCGAACAGCGCCGACAACATGCCGCCGGCTCCGAACAGTGCCCAGAAAATCGGTGCGTTGGAACGTTTCAGCGTCGGTTTCATCGTGCCATCCCCCATACCAGAGCGAGCAATCCAAGACTGGCCGCAGCCGCGACGGCAAGCCCGCTGCCGGTAATTGCCCAAGCCGACAGACGCTGGCCGCCAACGACCACCGGGGGCATGGTCCGCGGCATGATCTTGAACCACGTGTACGTATGATAAGCGATGGCAACCAGTGCCAACAGGTGGAAACCGATGTACCACGGGTTCTTGAGCGCAGTGAGCCAGGCCGTCCAGGCGGCTTCTCCCTGCGACAGACGGACCAGACCGGTGAGCAGAATGGCGGCGTAGGCGGCGACAAACAGGGCCGTTCCCTCGTGAATCATGTACTCGACGAAGAAGGGATTCTTCCGCCACCAACCCTCCATGGAGCGAACATAGGGACGACGCTTGTTCACTTTGCACCTCCCTTCGGAGCAAGGAAACGCAGAAAATAGTCCATCGCACTATTGGTCTTGTTCTGGTTGACGGCGTTGGCCGGGTCAACATGTTTAGGACAGACCTCGGAGCAATAACCTACGGCCGTGCAGTTGAATACACCTTCTTCGGCATTGACCAGTTCCATCCGCTCGGCCTTGCCACCGTCGCGAGAATCGACGTTGTAGCGATGCAGCAAAGCGATCGCCGCCGGCCCGACAAAGCTCGAATTGAGGCCGAACTGCGGACAGGCTGCATAGCAGAGCAGGCAGTTGATACACGAACTGAACTGCTCGTAGGCATTCAATTGCTCGGGCGTCTGCAGGTACTCGCCCTGCGCCAAAGTACGCGCTTCCTTCGGGATAATGTAGGGCTGGATACTTTCCAGTTTCTCGATAAAACCTTCCATACCGATCACCAGATCGCGCTCGATCGGGAAATGCGCAAGGGCCTCGACCCGCACGCGGGCCGGATAATAGTCCCGCAGAAAAGTCTGGCAGGACAGGTTCGGTTCGCCATTGATCATCATCCCGCAGCTGCCGCAAATGGCCATCCGGCACGACCAGCGAAAGCTCAGCGAGCCGTCGAGGTAGTCCTTGATGTACTGCACCCCCTGCAGTACCGACATGTCGTCGGTAAACGGCACCTCGAAGACCTGCCGGTGCGGTTCCTTGTCCGTTTCGGGGTTGTAACGCAGAACTTCGATTTCGATCGTCTTCTGGTGTTCAGACATGGGACGCCTTCCTTTCCTGCTCGGCCTTTTCGCCTGCCGCACCGTAGGCGCGGGTACCTGGCTGGGACTTGGTGATCTTGACCGGGCCATAGTCGATGCGTGGCGCGCCGCCAGCGACATAATGCGCCTGCGAATGTTTCAGGAAGTTGACGTCGTCGCGCTGCTCGAAGCCGTCGAGCCGCTGGTGGGCACCACGCGACTCGCGCCGGTGCAGGGCCGAATAAGCCATCGTCTGCGCTACGTCAAGCTGGTACTCGAGTTCGATCGCCAGCAGCCATTCGGTGTTCCAGACGCTAGATTTGTCTTCCAGATTGACTTTCCCGAAGCGCTCCTTGAGTTCGTCGAGTTTGCTGCAGGTCTTCTGCATCGTTTCCGCCAAACGGTAGATTCCGCAGCCATCTTCCATGGTCTGCGCCATCTCCTTGCGCAAGGTGGCGATACGTTCGCTCCCGCCGGTTCTGGTTTTCAATGCAAGCACCCGTTGCTCGACGGCCTGCGCCTGCTTGTGCAGGCTCGCGGAATTTCCCGGCGCTACAGAGCGCGCAAAACCCGCCGCTTCGACGCCTGCCACCTTGCCAAAAACGCAGAGTTCGGACAGGGAATTCGAGCCGAGCCGGTTAGCACCGTGGATACCCACGCTGGAACACTCACCGGCGGCATAGAGACCAGCCAGCGGCGACGCACAGAGGCCGTCAACCAGAATGCCGCCCATGGTGTAATGCACCGCCGGGCGAACCGGTATCGGCGCGCGCGCCGGGTCGACACCGAGAAACTGCTCAGCCAGTTCGTAGATTTGCGGCAAGCGCTCACGCAGCTTGGCTTCGCCGAGATGGCGGAGATCGAGATGCACCACCGAACCGTGCTGCCCCTCGATGGTGCGACCCTTCTGTTGCTCGTACCAGAAGGCCTGGCTCAAGCGGTCGCGCGGCCCGAGTTCCATCGCCTTGTTCCGCGGCGTCGGCTCGGCCGGCCCAAGACCGTAGTCCTGAAGATAGCGATAGCCGTCCTTGTTAACCAGAAAGCCCCCCTCGCCACGACATGCTTCCGTAAACAGCAGGCCGGTACCCGGCATGCAGGTCGGGTGATACTGAACGAATTCCATGTCCCGCAGGGGTACCCCGTGCCGGTAGGCCAAAGCCATGCCGTCGCCAGTCACCACGCCGCCGTTGGTGTTCTCGCGGAAGACCCGCCCGGCGCCGCCAGTCGCAATGACCACCGATCTGGCCTCGACCAGAGTAAATTCACCGGAACCAATCTCGATCGCGACAACGCCCTGGACGCGACCGTCCTCGACCACCAGATCAACGCAGAAATGTTCGTCGAAACGCTTGATCGACGGGTATTTGATCGAGGTCTGGAACAGTGTGTGCAGCATATGAAAACCGGTCTTGTCAGCCGCAAACCAGGTACGCTCGATCTTCATGCCGCCAAAGGCACGCACATTGACGTGACCGTCCGGCGTACGGCTCCACGGACAACCCCAGTGCTCGAGTTGGGTCAATTCCTCGGCACAGTGCGCCACGAAGTACTCCACCACGTCCTGCTCGCAAAGCCAGTCGCCACCACCAACGGTATCATTGAAATGATAGTCGAGGCTGTCGGTCGGCAACTTGACCCCCGCCGACCCCCCTTCAGCGGCGACGGTATGGCTGCGCATTGGATACACCTTTGATACCAGAGCGATCCTGAGAGCCGGATCAGACTCGGCCACAGCGATCGCTGCCCGCAGGCCTGCCCCACCGCCGCCCACGATCACGACGTCTGCCTTGTATATCTCCACGCTTCATCCTTTCTCGTACCGGGCATCGCCGGCCACGATCATTGTCCGAAAAGTCAGGCCGCACCACAAACCCCGGCCAGACCCGCTGCTGATCTACCCGCCAGCTTGTCGCTCATGCCCTGTTTCGGCAACCTGTAGCGTCAACATCTGATACATGCCACCAAAGAAGCTCTGCTTGCCCATCGAGACGAAGCCCCCTGCCTTCGGGAGCCAGGCCGTGACCTCCTCGCTGAAGAGGTCGCGGGCAAAGGGTTCCAGCCGGTCGAGGACCGGCTTCCAGAAGTACCGTAGCGGGTTGAAACGGCTGGGCGGAGCATAGTCCACGATGGTCAACGTACCACCAGGACGAACAACCCGCAGGGCCTCGGCCAGCGTCCGCTCGCGTACGGCCTGCGGCTGCTCGTGCAACAAAAAAAACAACAGCGCCCGGTCAAAACTGGCATCGGCAAAACCCAATGCTGCAGAATCCATGCAGTGAAGTTTGATCGGTGCATCGCGTTCCAGCTTGCTGGCCAGATTCTCCAACTGGATCGGCAGGATATCGACGATTTCCAGCGACCCGTCCGAGGTTACACAGTCGGCCAGCCGCGGCGTCAGGTCACCGTACGCACAGGCAATCTGCAGTGTGCGCCCAGGCAAGCGGTGGCCGTAATCATGCAGCACCGCATTGCACAGGCGCTTGTAGTTACCCCAGAGAATCAGGTTCACCAGCCATTGCCGCTCGAAGACATGTACCGCGCGCGGATGAACATAGGCCCACCAATAGTGGGCCTGCAGGTAGTGCGGCACGACAGGGACGGCCTTCTTTACAGCCACACAGGTGGCCACAGGTCTATCGAAGCGATTTTTCATAATGGAGGATGCCAGGGTTTGCGTTCGGCAATATGCCTTTCGAGATCAGTGTGCCTGACCGGAGGTGCCGCATTGATTCCGCGCCGGCCGAGAAGTTCCTTGGTTGATATTCTTTTGATTCTCTGGCCTACCGTTTACCCGTTCTGAACTTGGGCATCCCGGGCCGTCAGGCCGTACCCTACCCGATCAATCGGCCGAACGCAACCGAGGCAACACGGCCAGGGCATTCAGCGTTGTGGCACGCGCCAGATCGTTGGCGTCGATGCCGCGTAACTCGGCCAGCACGGCGTTGATCCGCGGCAACTGCGCCGGCGTGTTCCGGCCACCCGCCAGCCACCCGGGCGGCATGTCCGGGGCATCAGTTTCAAGCACTATCGAAGCCAGAGGCAGCGTAGCGGCCAGGTGGCGAATACGCGTCGAGCCGGAGTAGGTCAGGGCACCGCCAAAGCCGAGTCGAAAACCCAACCGGACAAATTCGTCCGCCTGCTGGCGGCTACCGTTGAAGGCGTGAGCAATCCCACCCCGGACGGTGATGCGGCGCAGATACTTGAGCACCTGATCCACCGAGCGGCGCACGTGCAAGAGCACCGGCAGATCCGTTTCACGGGCAATCTTGAGTTGCTCGACGAAAAAATACTCCTGTTTCTCGACATCCGGATCAGCGACAAAGAAGTCAAGGCCAATTTCACCGACGGCAACCGGCCTTTGCGTTCCGTCTGAAGCACGCTGCAGCCACTCGCGCAATGCCTCCAGATCGGCCTCGCCAGCGGACTTGACGAAAAACGGATGGATACCGTAAGCCGGGACACATCCGGCATGACGCGCGCAGCATTCCCTGACTTCGGTGAAGCTCGCCACATCGACCGCCGGGACGAGCATGCTTGACACCCCAAATGCCCGTGCCATGGCAGCCACCTCGTCGCGGTCACCTGCAAATGCGGCCGCAGCAAGGTGGCAATGCGTGTCAATCAGCACGCCGAAGCTCAGTTCCGATCGTAGGATGCCTTACGACGCTCGAAGAAGGCGGCCAAACCCTCGTTAAAATCGGGATGCGCACCACAGGCTGCAAAGGCCCGCTGTTCGGCGTGCAGTTGAGTTTCCAGAGTGGTGTCCAGCGACTGATTCAACAAGGCTTTAGTGCGTGCGAATGCAGCGGCCGGACCGGCGGCCAGACGCTGTGCCAGACCCTCGGCGTCGGCCGTCAACTGTGCCAGCGGCACGACGCGATTGAGCAGCCCCAGTTCGCGAGCACACGTAGCGTCGAAGCGGTCGCCGAGGAGGGCAATCTCCATCGCCTGTTTGAGGCCGACCTGCCTCGGCAAGGACCAGGTCGCACCACCGTCTGGAGACAGGGCTATGTTGCTGTAGGCCAGAGTGAAGTAAGCATTGTCGGCTGCAACGACCAGATCACAGGCCATCATCAGCGACATTCCGAAGCCCGCAACGGCACCATGCACGGCGGCAATCACCGGCTTCGGCATGCCCTTGAGGCTGAGGATGGAGGTATGCGCGACGGCGATCATTTCTTCGAAGCGTATTTGCCGCTGCTGCGGCGACATCGCCAGTTGGTCGCGAAACCATTTGAGGTCGCCGCCGGCCATGAAATGATCGCCGGCGCCGCGCAACACGACCGCACGTACGTCGGGATCAAAAGCGGCGCGTGCTGTCGTCGTACGCAGGTCGTCGATCATCGCCAGATTGAGTACGTTGAGCGATTCCGGCCGGTTGAGGGTCAATGTGGCGACATGACCACTGACCTCGTAAATCACTGTGCTCATGCTGTTCTCCTGTATGCGCTTAAAGGAACCGGAAAGACAACTCGGGTGAGCGGCCGCTGATGATATCGGCCAAAGCAGCGCCCGAGCCGCAGGCCATTGTCCAGCCTAGCGTACCGTGGCCGGTGTTGAGGTAAAGATTGGGGATTGCCGAACGGCCGATGAGCGGCACGTTGGACGGCGTCGCCGGGCGCAGACCACACCAGAATACGGTCTCCCCGGCGGGACGCAAAGCTGGAAACAGTTCACCGGCCCGCAGCATCAGCGCAGTGCAACGCACCGGATTGAGTTCGGTATTGTAACCATTGAATTCGGCTGTTCCGGCGATTCGCAGGCGCTGGCCAAGACGCGAAAATACGAGTTTGTGACCGTCGTCTGTGAGACTGACGCTTGGCGCGACGCTGTCCTCGGTCAGCGGCACGGTAGCCGAATAGCCTTTGGCCGGATACACCGGCAGTCGCAGACCAAGCGGGCGCAGCAACAGCGGCGTGTAACTGCCGAGTGCGGCGACGTAGACGTCGGCCTGATGCTGCTTGCTGCCGACCTGCACGCCGTCGATCCGGCCCGCTGCGGTGTTCAACCGATCGACCGTGGCACCATAGTGAAAAACGACGCCGCGCGCCGCACAGCGGGCGGCAAGCTGCTGGGTGAAGCGATGCGCATCACCGGATTCGTCGGCTGCCGTATAGTCCGCGCCGACCAGCAGCGCGCGTGCCTCTGCTAGAGCCGGCTCGATGGCAATGCACTCGTCGACGCTCACCGTACGTCTCTCGCAGCCAAGCTCGCGCATCAGTACCGCCGCCTCGATGGCAGCAGCAAACTCGCGACGATCGGTATATACGTGCAGAATACCGCGTTCGAGATGGTCGTAAACCAGCGAGGTTTCGGCGCGCAGCGCCTGCAACTGGCGACGGCTGTAGAGCGCCAGGTTGACGATCTGGCGCATGTTGTCGCGCGTCCGCCGTGTGCTGCACTCGCGCAGAAAACGCAGACTCCAGTCCAGCAAGGCTGCATCCCAGCGAAGGCGGAACAACAGTGGCGCGTCCTCGCGCCGCATCCAGGACAAGGCACGCAGCGGAGCATGCGGGTTGGCCCACGGTTCGGCGTGCGAGACTGAAATCTGTCCGCCATTGGCAAAGCTGGTTTCCAGTCCTGCGGCAGGCTGACGATCAAGCACCGTCACCTGATGCCCCGCTTTGGCCAGATACCAGGCACTGGTGACGCCAACGACACCCGCACCGATCACCAGAACCTTCAAGCAGTGAGCCCCTGATCCCGAGTAATGCGCACGACTTCTGGAATGCGACGCACGCTGCGCATCAGACGCGCCAGGGAAGTACGACTGGCGACCTGCACCGTAAAGTGCAGCGTGGTGTACAGTCCCGGATGCTTTTCTTCCATATTGACGTGCTCGATGTTGGTGCCGGAACGTGATATCTCGGTGGCGATGCGTCCAAGAGCACCAACCGTGTTCTGTACCATGATCAGCAAGCGCACGCTGAACAGCTTGCCGGGCTCCGGTTCCCACTCGACGTCAAGCCACTTCGTCGGTTTGGCGCTACGCGCCTTGCGGATGGCCGGACAATCATGGGTATGGATGACCAGACCCTTGCCCTTCCAGATCGAGCCGATGATCGGATCGCCCGGGATCGGCTGGCAGCAGGGCGCAAACTGCACGGCCATGCCTTCGGTGCCACGAATGACCAGGGACGCCGGCGACTTGTCGGCCGGCTGTGGCGTATCCTCGCGCGCCAGCAGGCGACGGGCAACCACCCCGGCAAGGCGGAAGCCCAGCCCGATATCGGTGTACACTTCCTTGATCAGCTTGTTGCCGGAATCTCGCAGCACGTTCTTCCAACTTGAAACCGGTAGCTCAGAGGCAACCACGCCAAGCGTCCGCAACTCCTGGTTCAACATCTTCTCGCCAAGCGCGGTCGACTCGTCATGGTGTGCTGTTTTGAGGTAATGGCGGATCTTGCTGCGCGCCCTGCCAGTCTTGACGTGACTGATCCAGGCCACGCTCGGATGGGCATCGGCGGCAGTGACCACCTCGACCCGGTCACCGTTGGTCAGTTCGGTCGCCAATGGCATGAGCTTGAAATTGACCTGCGCAGCAACGCAGTGGTTGCCGATATCGGTATGCACCGCATACGCCAGATCGACCACCGTGGCACCGCGCGGCAGGGCGATGATCTTGCCTTTGGGCGTGAACACGTAGATCTCGTGCGGAAAGAGATCCACCTTGACGTGCTCGAAGAACTCGGACGAATCGCCGGTCGCACTCTGCAGGTCGAGCAGCGAGTGAAACCACTTGGTCGTCTTCTGCTGCAGTTCGGCACCGAAGTCCTCGCTGTCCTTGTACAGCCAATGCGAGGCAACGCCTTCCTGGGCGACATTGTCCATCGCCTCGGTGCGAATCTGCAGCTCGAATGGGGTGCCATGCGGACCGATTAGCGTAGTATGCAGCGACTGATAGCCGTTGGGCTTGGGAATCGCGATATAGTCCTTGAACTTCCCTGGCACTGGTTTATAGAGGCCGTGCAGCGCGCCAAGAGCGAGGTAGGCGGTGGGGACATCATTGACCAGCACTCGAAAGCCGTATACATCGAGCACCTGCGAGAATGACAGACGCTTGTCCAGCATCTTGCGATAGATCGAGTACAGCCCCTTCTCGCGACCGAACACCCGCGCCTCTATACCCGCCTCGTCCAGCTTGCCCGTGAGGCCTTCCAGGATTCGCGACAGCAACTCGCGACGGTTGCCACGTGCCGCCTTGAGCGCACGCGCCAGAACACGCGCGCGCATCGGATAAATCAGTTGAAACGAGAGATCCTGCAACTCGCGGAAAAGCTTGTTGAGGCCGAGCCGACTGGCGATCGGTGCGTAAATCTCCAGTGTCTCACGGGCGATACGGCGGCGCTTGTCGGCGCGGACGGCAGCCATCGTCTGCAGGTTGTGGTGGCGATCGGCAAGCTTGATCAGCACCACACGCAAATCGCGTGCCATGGCCATCAGCATCTTGCGGAAGTTTTCCGCCTGCGCCTCCTCGTGCGACTGGAACTCGATCTTGTCGAGCTTCGACAGTCCATCGACCAGGTCCGCGACCGGTTTGCCAAAGCGCTCGGCAATCTCGACCTTGCCCACCGACGTGTCCTCCATCACGTCGTGCAGCAGCGCCGCAACCACCCCCTCCACATCCATCTGCCATTCAGCGATCGCACCGGCAACCGCCAGGGGGTGAGTAATGTAGGGTTCTCCAGACAGGCGCAGCTGCCCACGATGCGCAGCCTCGCTGAACAGATACGCCTCCCGTACGACCTGAATTTCTTCGGGCGGAAGATAGCTCAGACTGTCGATGAAAACCTGATAAGCGGGATCGTCTTCTGGATGAGGCGACAGCGGGGCGTTGTCAGCCACCGGCAATTCACCGGACAGGCTGGCTACGGCAACCGGATCCCTGATCACACACTGCCCAACCGGTGGGGTGAAAGTCAGGCCTGACCGCGGTTGAGGACTTCCAGACCGACCCGGCCGCCGGCGATTTCGCGCAGCGCAATTACCGTCGGCTTGTCCCGACCCGGGTCGACCAGAGGTGATGCCCCAGCGGTGATCTGACGGGCGCGGTAAGTGGCCGCCAAGGTCATCTGAAAACGGTTCGGAATACGGTGCAGACAATCGTCTACGGTCACTCTTGCCATGCAAATCTCCCAGAAGAGTCAGAGCATTGTTGCGAACAGGATGGAATGGCGCCGTCGCTGCGCAGCGTAACGGAGACGTGCGGCGCGAATCACCGCCAACAGGTCGTGCAGCGCGCGCTGCAGATCGTCGTTGATAATAACATAGTCGAATTCGGCCACATGCCGCATCTCATCGCGCGCCGCGGCCACGCGCAGAGCGATCGTTGCGGCGCTGTCGGTGGCCCGCTCGCAAAGACGACGCTCCAGCGCGTCGAGCGAGGGCGGTAGAATGAACACGCCGATCGCCGCGGGGAACAATCGGCGCACCTGCTGCGCCCCCTGCCAGTCAATCTCAAGCAGCACGTCCTGGCCAACCTCCAAGGCCGACTCGATACCGCTCCTCGATGTGCCATAGTAGTTGCCATGCACTTGAGCCCATTCGATGAACTCATCCTTACGGACTTTTTCCAGAAAATCCTGCACGGCAACGAAATGATAGTGGACGCCGTCGCGTTCACCAGTTCGCGGGCTGCGCGTGCTGTGAGAAATGGACACACAGATTCCCGGATCGTTCTCCAGCAACAAGCGCACCAGAGTCGTCTTCCCGGCACCGGAAGGGGCCGTGACAATGTAGAGATGTCCGCTCATGGTTCCTTCGCCAGCGAATATATGGCTTCAATTGTACCTGCGGCGACATCGATTTTTGGCTCTCCTAGTCGCCGGCCGCGCCGATGGGCATGGACTGGCCCCGCGTTACAGACGAAAATTGCGGAATCGATCCGTTCACCGTGCGAGGAGCCCCTTGATGTTCCGATGGAATTTGATGCTGCACACTGCCCTACCGTTTGCCGCGCTATTGGCGACGAATGCCGGCGCGGCAGTGCCGCTCAAGATTCTCGGCTTTGACGACATGTCTTGCCGTGCCTGGTCTGCGTCGAAAGACGATGTCGAGCAACGAGCACTCTACGTCGCCTGGGTACGCGGCGTGCTCAGTGGTCACAACTACGCCAACCCAAGCCAGCAGGTTTCGGCGATTTCGAGTGGAACGGTCGAACAGCATATCAATCGCTATTGCACGGACAAACCGCTGGGGCAGTTCAGTGATGCGGCTTTTCGACTTAGCGACCAGTTTTCCGGTCGCAACGCCGCGATCACCAAGTAGAAAACGATCCACTCGTGCGGCTGTGCTGCGGCGACCTCTCCCTGGCAGAGACCCATAACTCGAGAGACTGACAGGGCATGCCGTCCCGCGATGGCAACCCCTGCCGAGTCCGGCAGGGGTGCATTCACCAGGTGGCAAATTGCCTAAGCTCCCCGGTTCCTTTATCCTTCCCCCTCCTCCCCCTGCCGGCGACCTGAACGCATGAGCATCAGCAAAAAATCCCCCCAAGAAGTCGAGAAAATGCGTGTTGCCGGCCGCCTGACGGCCGAGGTTCTCGACTTCATCGCGCCGCATGTCAGGTCGGGAGTCACCACTGGCGAGATCGACCAACTCTGTCACGACTATATCGTGAATGTTCAACGCTGCATCCCGGCGCCGCTCAACTATGCTCCACCCGGCTACAGACCTTATCCGAAGTCGATCTGCGCCTCAATCAACCATCAGGTCTGTCATGGCGTTCCCGGCGACCGTCAGCTCAAGAACGGTGACATAGTCAATCTCGACGTCACGGTAATCAGCGACGGTTACCACGGCGACAGCAGCCGCATGTTCCAGGTCGGCGAGACGTCGGTGCAGGCGCGCAGACTCTGCGAGGTTACTTTCGAATGCCTCTGGTTGGGCATCGCACAGGTCAGGGCGGGCGCCCACCTCGGTGACATCGGGCATGCAATCCAGCAACATGCGGAGCAATCGGGGTATTCGGTGGTCCGCGAGTTTTGTGGGCACGGCATCGGCGCGAAATTCCACGAAGAGCCGCAAGTCCTTCACTACGGTCGCCCAAATACCGGCATCAGACTCGAGTCCGGGATGGTGTTCACCATCGAGCCGATGATCAACGCCGGTAAAGCAGCGATCCGCACCATGGCCGACGGCTGGACCATCGTCACCAAAGACCATAGCCTGTCGGCGCAGTGGGAGCACACCATCCTCGTCACTGAAACGAGCTACGAAGTCCTCACCGTATCGGAGGGCACACGCCCCAAGCCCGACTGGATCAGATAGTGACCACGCGCACTGCCTCTTTCGACCGTCAGGCGCTCATTGCCTGTTGTCGGGCACGATTGCAGTCGGGTCAGAGAACGGGGCGTGAGCGCTATCTCTGCGAAGGTGATGCACCGCGCCTGTTGCGTGAGCGCTGCCAACTGATCGACGGCGTCCTCTGCGATTTGTGGCAGGCCCTGGAGTTGCCTTCCTCGCTGGCCTTGATCGCGGTTGGGGGCTACGGACGCGGCGAGTTGTATCCAGCCTCCGATGTCGATATCCTGATTCTGTTGCCGAATCCACCCGACGAGGCCTTGACCACCTCCCTTGAACGGGCAGTGGCTCTGTTCTACGACATCGGCCTGGAGATCGCCCCCAGCGTGCGAACTCTCGATGAGTGCAGGCGCGCCGCCCTGGACGACCTCACGATTCAGACTGCCTTGCTCGAAACACGTCTGCTTACCGGCAACAGCGCGGTCTTTCGGGAACTCTGCGAGCAACTCATGGAAGACCTTGAGCCGCAGGCCTTCTTCGAAGCCAAGCGCCTGGAACAGGACGAGCGCCACCGCCGTTATCAGGATTCACCGTACAGCCTCGAACCCAACTGCAAGGAGGCACCGGGGGGTTTGCGCGATCTGCAGACGATCCTGTGGATTGCTCGCGCTGCGGGCTATGGAAATTCCTGGGAAGATCTGGCCCAGCACGGTTTCATCACCCCGGCAGAAGAGCAGCAACTGCAGCGCAGCGTGAGTTTTCTGCAGCGTCTGCGAACCCGTCTGCACCTGCACGTCAACCGGCGCGAAGATCGCCTCCTCTTCGATTACCAGACGGCGCTTGCAGAACAGTTGGGGTTCGAGCCCACAGCCACCCGCCGCGCCAGCGAGCGACTGATGCAAGGCTATTATCGAACGGCCAAGGAGGTCACACAGATCAACACCATCCTGCTGCTGAACCTCGGCGCAGCGATATCGCCGCCACCGCAGCAGTTGCCGCAAGCGATCAATGAGCGCTTCCGCAACGCCTGCGATCTGCTTGATGTGGTCGACGAGGATCTCTTCGGCAGCAACCCTGGCGCCATGCTCGAGGCCTTTTTGTTGATGCAAAGGCATCCCCAGCTGCAGGGGATGACGGCGCGCACTTTGCGTGCCCTGTGGCATGCCCGCACGCTGATCGACGACAGCTTCCGCCGCTCTCCCGACAATCGTGCGTATTTCCTGGAGATCCTGAAACAACCGCGCGGGGTACTGCACGAACTCCGGCGCATGAACCAGTTCGGAGTGCTTGGCAGGTACCTGCCCAATTTCGGCAGGATTGTCGGCCAGATGCAGCATGACTTGTTCCACGTGTACACCGTCGACCAGCATAGCCTGCAGGTTCTGCGTAACCTGCGCCGCTTTCTCGCCGGCGAATTCGCTCACGAGTATCCGCTGTGCAGCGAGCTGATCAGCGATTTCCCACGTCCCTGGGTGCTCTACGTCGCAGCGCTGTTCCACGATATCGCCAAGGGGCGAGGTGGCGACCACTCGGAACTCGGTGCCGTCGATGCCGCGAAGTTCTGTGCAGATCACGGCATCGACGCTGAGGACAGCGAACTGATTGTCTGGTTGGTCCGGCGTCATCTGTTGATGTCCAGCGTTGCCCAGAAACAGGATATTGCCGACCCTGACGTCGTGGGCACATTTGCCGCGACAGTGAAGGACGAGCGACAACTGGTGGCCCTCTATCTGTTCACCGTCGCCGACATCCGTGGTACCAGTCCTAAAGTGTGGAACACATGGAAAGGCCAACTGCTTGAGCAGCTCTTCCGGAGCACCTGCCGGACCCTGCTCGCCGGCGGCCAAGTACCCGTCAGACAAGGACTCATCGAGGAGCGTCAACAGGAAGCGCTGCGCCTGCTGCGCTACTTCGCCCTCCCTGACGCGGTGCATCAACGCTTGTGGCGGCAACTCGACACGGTGTATTTCCTCCGTCATTCGGCGGAGGAAATCGCCTGGCACACGCGCGCCCTGCACTACCGGACTCGCGTCGAGGAACCGGTGGTCAAGGCACGCGTCACCCCGCAGGGCGAAGGGCTGGAAGTGATGATCTACACGCGCGACCAGCGCGACCTGTTTGCACGGCTGGTGGGGTTCTTCAGCCGTGCCGGTTACACCATCGTCGATGCCAAGATCCACACCACGCGTCACGGTTACGCGCTGGACAGTTTCATGCTGCTCGACCTCAGCGATCGCGGCAGCGACCGCGCGATGATCACCTACATCGAGCACGAGTTGAGCGCGCGCCTCAGTCGCCTCAGTCCACCGGAGGCGCCAGGCAGCGGGCGAATCTCGCGGCAGGTCAGGCACTTCCCGGTACAGCCGCTGGTCACCATCGAACCCGACGAAAAAGGCCTGCACTATGTGCTCTCGGTCAGCGCTGCCGATCGCCCCGGCCTGCTGTATACAGTTGCCATGACTTTGGCTGCACACAGTGCTAATCTGCACACGGCCAAGATTTCGACGCTCGGCGAACGGGTTGAAGATACCTTTCTGCTCAGCGGCGGAGACCTCGGCAACACCGCCAGCCGCATCAAGCTGGAAAGCGAGTTGCTGGAGCGACTCAAAATCTGAGCATGTTTGCGCACCGGCGGCACCCCGGGCTTTGCTGTACTTCAGAAAATCCCTGCGGCAGGCACCAAGGCGAATCGATGGCAGGGCAGACGATGGTTCAAAGTGTCGGTTTTTTTTACACACGTATCAGCCCCCCCCTTCCAGCAATTCGCAAAGCAAGGATAATGCAATGATTTAGTTGGTTGTCTTCTGGACACACAACGATTGGTACAGAATTTGCTTGATCTTTGACGAAACCTGACTCGGAGGCGCAAAACCCAGAGCCCAGATCGTCGCGATTCTGCCCATCGGGTAAAAGCGTGATGAAGTCCGCAAGTACTCCGCATGGTCAGCACTAAAATACATTGGTGCAGAAAAGAATCGGTCTCGGTATTGGCTTAAAGCCTGCAGCGGTGGAGACTGAAGTGAAATTCATCGGTTCATACCGGCGGGACGAGACAACTGACGAGGATGGCAAGATGGCTACCGAAAATGACGATACAAAGGAGCTGCTTTTGACACGGTTGAACCGCGTTCGGAGTCGTTCGGGAGAAGCTGCAATGAAGAGTACGGAAGCAGATGGCAACGCGCTACAGACCCTCGGGTCCTCGCCGACAAAAACAATGACCGGGGGGAACCCAGACCAGGTTGCCGCTGTGCAGCCTGACATCAGGAGAAGGCGCCTGGTTCGTGGTGCCGCGGCGGTTGCACCGATGGTCCTCACCTTGCGTAGTGGTGCGCTGGCGGCGGCATCCTGCACCGGAGCAAAAATCATCTCCATCGACAGCACTGGCCAGATCGATCCCGTAGGTCTCAATGATACCGACGTGTGCTTCACCGACCAGCAGGTGTGCCCAGGATATCCCCTGAGCGGCCCCACCAAGATCGAATCAGGAACTCGCGTCGGTCAAATCGCCCCGAGCCATCCCGGCGGTCCCTATGCTTGCGGCAACCTCAGGAGCACCAACGTGGCGATCCTCAGTTCAGCCAGCGCATCCTCCCTCACCGCCTGACGAGTTCTTGCGATGGGCCATTGCCCGGACAGGGAATGACCGGCGCCTGGACCCATCACGGCGGGCGGCTTCACGTTCCGTAAGGCAGACTCGATGATTCTGGTGTCAGCCGGTCGCAGACTGCTGTGGCAGGAGTGGGATGGTCATTACCTGGTCTTTCAACCTTCCTCGGCCGAAACCCACGTTTTCAATGAAACCACGGCATTGATTCTGCGCTGCCTGGAAGAAGGTCCGCTGTCGATAGCGGAGGCAAGAGCCTGGACCGAGGTCGCTCTCGACGCCGCGCCCGGCGAGTTGGGTGCCGACGAGTTCGACTTCGCGACGCGAAGACTTGAAGAACTGGGGCTGATTGAGTACCGGGACGAGACCATTGCCAGTCAATGATTATCGGTGACCTGAGTCGCCAGGAATGCCAGGAGATCCTGGCGGGCAAGGGGCTGGGCATTCAGTTCGGCCCCTTCAACCTCAGGATTCGCTCGAATCTCAAGTCTTTCGCGGCCGTCGCGTACCAGCTCTATGAGCCGTATCCCTTGCTCACGGCGGCGGTCATCAGCGACTTTCACGTCGATATGAACAGTCCACCCGGACTACGCCGCTGGCTACGTCCACAGGCCTGTTTCGCCATCGATGGACATTCCCCTTTCGCCCCCTACAACTTGGAGCATGCCTTTCCAGCCCTCGAATGGGGTATCAACTGGTGTGTAGCCACGCGCGCGCATCACTTGCTGATGCTGCATTCAGCGGTGGTCGAACGCAACGGCCAGGCGATCCTCTTCCCGGCCTGGCCTGGCCATGGCAAGTCCACACTGTGTACCGCACTGGTGCATTCGGGCTGGCGCCTGCTCTCCGACGAGTTCGGCCTGGTGCGGCCCGAGGATGGCATGTTGTTGCCCTTGCCGCGGCTGATTTCTCTGAAGAATGACTCCATCGACGTGATCAGACACTTCCGGCCGGAGGCGATCATTGGGCCATCCTTCCAGGCGACCCGCAAGGGCACAGTGGCGCACGTACGCCCCCCCGTGGACAGCATCCAGCGAGCACAGGAGCCGGCCAGACCCCGCTGCTTCGTCTTTCCACGCTGGATCGCCGGGGCGCCGTTCATACTGGAAGCCATGCCGAAGAGTCAGGCCTTCCTGATGGTCGCGACCAACGCCTTCAATTACGAGGTCCTGGACGAAATCTCCTTTCGTCTTGTCATCGACATGGTCAATAGCTGCGATTGCTACTCCCTGCGGTACTCCAACTTGGACGAAGCAATGGCTGGACTCGACGAATTGTCCCGTTCCTTCGATGCCTAAGCTGGCCAACGCAACCCAACGCGCGCAGAAACTGCTGCTCGAAGCCCTGAAGTCGCCGGAGAATCTGCCCGCGTTGCCGCCAGCCGACTGGGAGTTGCTGCTGCGCGTCGCGCGCCGCGCCAGGCTGCTCGGAAGGCTGGAGTCAGACCTATCGCGTGCGGGTCTGCTCGGGGACATCCCGCCCAGAGCGGCAAACCACTTGAAGGCCGCCCGCAACGTCATCGAGCATCGAAAAACCCTGGTGTCATGGGAAGTGAACCGCATCGTCTGGGCGCTCAAGGGCACCCAGGTGTCGCTGATCCTGCTCAAGGGGGCCGGCTATCTGCTGGCAGGGCTTCCCCCGGCACGTGGCCGGATCTTCGCTGACGTCGACCTCCTGGTACCCGAGGACCAGATCCGGGAAGTCGAGGACAGACTGGTCGGCCGCGGCTGGTTCAAGACACAGATCGACCCTTACGACGACCGATATTACCGTGTATGGATGCATGAAATCCCTCCGCTCCGTCATCAGGAGCGAGGCACCGAAATCGACATCCACCACCGACTCCTGCCGAGAACCAGCCACCTGAAATCCGACCCGGCGCCGCTGTTTGCGGCGGCGCTGCCGCTTGCCGAGCCACGCCTGCGTGTTCTCGCACCAACCGACATGGTGCTGCATGCGCTGGTACATCTGTTTCTCGAGGGCGACCCGGACGAAGGTTTGCGCCTGCGCGATCTGGTCGATGTTCATGATCTGCTCTGCCACTTTGCTCAACAGCCCGGTTTCTGGGCCAGCCTGGTGGCACGCGCACGTGAACTGGGTTTCGAACGTCCTTTGTTTTACGGACTACAGCATGCGCAACGCCTGTTCGCCACGCCAGTCCCCGCCGAGACACTGCAAAACCTTGCGGACGCCGCGCCCCGCTGGCCAATCCGAAAACTGATGGAGGGCTTGATCAATCGGGCGCTGCTGCCCGGACATCCTGACCATCCCACCCGCTCGGCAAGTCTTGCCCGCTGGCTGATCTACGTGCGCGCCCACTGGTTACGGATGCCACCGATCCTGCTGACCCGGCATCTCTGGTTCAAGGCGTGGCTACGCTTTCGCGGCGTCCGCAAGCGCGTCGACCTAGCCCAACTCGACCTCAAACAGCAGTAGCCGGCAATCCGAGACGCTCGCCATGGCGCGGGTGCGAACATCGGAAGTCACTCACTGCATCATATGAGGCAAGTCGGGCAAGCCGTTACGACGAGCAACGGCAGCCTGCCGACGCAACAGGGAAACAAGCGGTCATTCCCCCTCGCAACGGGCGCAGGACGAGCGACGGTATGTAGAACAGCACGCCGTCGCCGGAAAACACCCCCGCCCTTGGATCAATCAGGCCACACCGGCAATGACTTCGGCGTAGAGATCGTGCTCGTCCGCGTCGAGCACGCGCACGCGCAGGAAATCTCCGGCCTCTGCGTCGAAAAAGTCGTTGAGGAAAACCAGTCCATCGATTTCCGGCGCGTCTGCGGTGGACCGGGCGATCGTTCCTTCATCGTCCACCTCGTCGACCAGGACCTCGATTTCACGCCCGATCTTCGCCGCCAGCAACTCCGCGGAAATATCTTCCTGCAATTCCATCAGACGCTGCCGGCGCTCTTCGCGAACCTCGTTCGGCACCGCGCCGGAAAAGTCGTTGGCGGCCGCACCGTCAACAGGAGAATAGGCAAAACAGCCGACGCGATCCAGACGAGCCTCGCTGATGAAAGCCAGCAGTTCTTCGAAATCGGCCTCGGTTTCACCGGGAAAACCGGTAATGAAGGTACTGCGAATCGTCAATTCGGGACAAACAGCCCGCCATGCGCGCAAGCGTTCGAGGTTATTCTCGGCACTTGCCGGACGCTTCATGGCCGTCAGGATACGCGCGCTGGCGTGCTGGAAGGGCACATCGAGATACGGTAGCAGCCTGCCCTCGGCCATCAACGGCACCAATGCATCTACACTGGGATACGGATAGACGTAATGCAAGCGTACCCAGATACCCAACTCCGCCAGGGCCTCGCAGAGTTCGCGCAGCCGGGTCCGGACCGGACGTCCGCCGACAAAGCCGGTTCGATACTTCACATCCACCCCGTAAGCACTGGTGTCCTGCGAGATCACCAGAAGTTCGCGCACACCCGCTTCGGCCAGCGTCCTGGCTTCCTGCAGCACGTCGCCGATCGGCCGGCTGACCAATGGGCCGCGCATCGCAGGAATGATGCAGAAGGTGCAACTGTGATTGCAGCCTTCGGCAATCTTCAGGTAGGCAAAATGCTGCGGTGTCAGTTTGATGCCCTGCGGAGGGAGCAGACTGGTGAACGGATCGTGCGGCTGCGGCAAATGGGCATGCACGTGTTGCAGCACCTCATCCGCCGCATGCGGACCGGTCACCGCCAGTACCTGCGGGTGTGCCTTGCGGATCACCTCTTCGCGGGCCCCCAGACAACCGGTGACGATCACTTTGCCGTTCGCGGTCAACGCCTCGCCGATGGCATCGAGCGACTCCTCGACAGCGGCATCGATGAAGCCGCAGGTATTGACCACCACCAGATCGGCACCTTCGTACGAAGACGAGATCAGATAACCCTCAGCACGCAGCCTGGTGAGAATCTGTTCCGAGTCAACAAGGGCTTTCGGGCATCCTAACGACACTACACCTATACTTTTCGGATTGGGCATGACAAACTGTTCAAATGGACAATCCGAAAGTATACAGCTATCTCCGATTCTCCGACCCGAAGCAGGCGGCGGGCAGTTCGGCCGATCGCCAGACGGCTTACGCTCAGCGCTGGGCGGCAGAGCGCGGCATGGTGCTCGACGAGGCGCTGTCGCTGCGTGACGAGGGACTATCTGCTTACCATCAGCGACACATCACCCAGGGCGCGCTGGGCGCGTTCCTGCGTGCCTGCGATGCCCGACTGATCGCCACCGGCTCCGTGCTGGTGGTCGAAGGGCTTGACCGGCTGTCACGCGCGGAGCCGGTGCTGGCCCAGGCGCAATTGGCGCAGATCATCAACGCCGGCATCACGGTGGTCACCGCCAGCGACGGACGGGAGTACAACCGGTCGAGCCTTAAGGCGCAGCCGATGGACCTGGTCTATTCGCTGCTGGTCATGATCCGGGCGCACGAAGAGTCCGATACCAAGAGCAAGCGGGTGAAGGCGGCGATCCGGCGCCAGTGTGTGGCCTGGCGGGCGGGGACCTATCGCGGGGTGATCCGCAACGGCAAGGATCCGAAGTGGGTGCGATGGACGGGGACCGGCTTCGAGCTGATCCCCGAGCGTGCCGAACCAATGCGCGCGGCGATCGCGCTGTTTTTGGCGGGCCACGGCGGCTATCGCGTCATGCGCGCGCTGCGCGAACAGGGATACACGGCGGACCAGGTGCCGACGACGTCGGGGACGCTGTACAAGGCGCTTAAGCGGCCGGATCTGATCGGCACCAAGACACTCTCGATCGATGGCGAGGAATGGGCGCTCGAAGGCTACTACCCTGCCCTGCTTAGCCCTGCCGAGTATCAGCAGTTGCAGGCAGCGAATCTGAACCGGGTGAAGCGCAAGGGCAAGGGCGAGTATCCCGGCTTGATCACCGGGCTAGGCTTGCTGTATTGCGGCTACTGTGGCGCGGCGGTGGTAGGACAGGCAGTGCTGGGCCGAAATCGGAAAGCGGATGGGACGCCGCAGGACGGGCATCGGCGGCTACTCTGTAGCGGGTTGAGCACAGGGGCCGGCTGCGACGTGGGCGGCAGCGTCTCGGTGGTCCCGGTCGAGAAAGCCCTGCTCGCTTTCTGCAGCGACCAGATCAATCTGTCGTCGCTGCAGGGCGCCGGTGATCATCTGGCCGCCGGCCGGTTGGCGATCGCGACAGCACGGCAACGGCTCATCGATCTGGGCGCACAGTTGGAGCGCGTGACGGCCGCACTGATCGCCGGCGAGGGTGGCGCTACGCCGATTGCGTTTGTCCGCGCGGCGCGCGACCTCGAAGCCCAGATCGCGGCCGCACGGAAAGAGGAATCGATTGCCGAAGCGGACCTGGCGAGCAGGAGCCGGCACAACCTGCCGGCGATCGCCGAACAATGGCGCCACCTGGTCACCGGCGCCCTGGCGCTGGACTACGACGCGCGGATGCAGGTCCGCCAGCTCGTCGCGGATACGTTTTCACGCATCGTGATCTATCACTGCGGTATCACGCCCGAGACAGGCAGCCCGCATATTGACCTGGTGCTGATGGCCAAAGGGGGAACGCCGAGGATGCTGCGGATTGACCGCAAGAGCGGCGCATGGGTGGCGCAGGAGTACGGATCGGGTTAGTCAAGCAGTGATCACCACTTGACGTGATCCTTGACCCACAGCGCCGCGCCCAACAACGCGGCCGCCACCGGGATCAGGATCTTGAAACCGGACACGACAAGCTTGCTGCCGCGCCACAGCAGGATCAGCTCGTCGATTGCGGCCTTGGTCCCGCGCTCTTCCGCGATGTGCTCGATCACTGAATCATGTGTGGCGCGAGATAACGCCTCGATGATATCCAGGCGCTCATGCAGATTGTCGGCCTCGGCGCGCCAGGTCTGGCGCCGCTCGGCGCCCTGCTCTTGATTTTCTTCGTCGGTCACTTTTGCTCCTGGTGATAAGTTATATCCACGTGATGGCCCCGGTAATCGACCCGTTGCCCATCAGGGCATGCGTTTTGGGGTTGTAGCTCAGATACCGCACAAAGCTGGCGCCGTAGTACGTCGGGAAGATAGACGCGAGGCTGTGCATGGCCACCGGGGTGAGAAGCTCGTAAGTGGTCGAGCCGCCGACCCAATAGACGTAAGCCTGCAGGACGTTGTTGGTCAGACGGATAGCCATGGCATTCAGATAGCTGCCCGTCAGGCCGGTCAGGACGTCGCCGGAGTGAACCATGTTCGGCATGAGCATGGATCCGACGACGCTGGTCGTGAAATAGACGGAGCCCTCGACGATGGTCGGCGCGGGTTGCGGGTCAGTCGACGGGACGCCGGTGTCGAACCCGGAGTTGTGCGCGGCGTCGGCGTAGTCCGGTGGCGTGGTGAAATCGCGCTCGACGGTCCATAGATGCAGCGACCCGTCGGTCTTGTACGTAAATCCCAGGCAATCGGTCTCGGTACCGCCCCCGCCGGCGTAGGTCGCGGTGCCGGTGCCCCATTGCCACCACTTCCCGGCGACGACATTAAACCCCACGTGATTGATGCGCGTCTCTACCAACCCATCGTAAATCGTGGAGTTCGCCCACTGGAAAACGTCGGTGGGAGCGCTGACCGCCAGGGTGCCGGAAATGTCGACAGTGGCAACCGTCAGAATGGCGCCGGCCCGGCAGAATCCGGTGTCGTAGTCTCCGTAACGGGTAATGCCGGACCCGCCGGAAAGGCTTTCGAAAAACCCGCGCATCAGCGCGATTTGTCGGCCGTCTGGCGAGGCTTGCACGCGCCAGATATCGTTGGTCTTGATTTTGGTGACGGAATGCTGCACGGCGCCGGACGACACCCCGCCGCTGTAATACTGGTAATCGGTGGAGCCGGTATAGGTGCGCTTCTGGGCGCCTGTGGCGGTCACCGAATTGGCGTGGGCGTCGGTGGTGGTAATCGTGACGGTGGCCAACACACCGAGCGAGACCGGCGCTACGTCCAGCGTGAACTCGCCATAGTTCCGAATCTCGAAAGTGTCGGACGAGTTGTCCCCCGACACGCGCGCGGCGCCGAGGATGCGCACCAGGCCATCATCCCCGACATGCAGCCATTGCGTGCTGGCCAGCTCGCCGCTCGACGACGGCGAGTAGCGGCCATGGTTGGACAGGATGACGTCGTCGCGGAACTCGTAGCCGGCAGAGGCATAGTCCGGGGGCAGCAGGCCAGCGGCCGGCGTGCCGGGCGCAGAGGGGTGCTTGAAGTACCGCGTGTGGCCGTTGCTCGGCGAAGAATAGCCGATCGGGGTGGCGACAGCGGCGCTGCTGTCAGGCGTGCGGATGCCCGTGCGCGTGCAGAGTCCATGGTAAGGCTGACCGACCGATAGCAGCTTGGACAAGTCGGTGCAGTTGCCGCTGTTGGCTTCGTCGGCGCCGGCGACGTTGTTGAGCAGCGCAGTGTGCTTGTTTGTGGTAGCCGGCAAGAGGCCCCAGGGGGCCAGCGTAAGGCGTACTTCGCCCAGGCCGCTATCCGTGACCAATCGAAACCGTTTGAGCCGCTTGCGGGGCTGCGCAGTGCCGTCGTTCGCGAATTCGCGGTCAGTCAGAATCGTCTCGTTGCCGGTGCGGTTGAGGCAGCAAGGGCTCGACCCGGTGACCCCGGAATCCCCGTCGGTCTTGAAATTCCAGTAGAAGGTGTAGCTGCCCTGGTTGAGCTTGATGGCTTTCAGGCGCTGCACGCAGGCGATGAGGCGCTGCGGGTAGAGGCGCGCGGTTTGCTTGGGGTGCCATTCGCGCGTGGAATGCGCGGATTCGAGAATCTGAATGTCGCTGCCGCCGGCAGCGGGCTCGGCATACGCCGCTGTTGCGGGCGCCGAGAAGTTGATGTGGATCGGCCCGAACGACAAGGACGGGCGGCCGGCTTCGAAGGTGGTGCGGCGTGGCCACTTGACCTGCAGGCGCACAATGCCGTCGCTGGAGACCACCGTATCGGACGCGGCATGCCAGGCGGTGTGATCCATCCACGAGCCGCTGTACTGCTGGGTCCACCAATGGCTGCTGAGGCAGACCGGCGTTTCGATGATCACCGGCGGCGAGCCGGGATCGTATTTGCCGACCCGGGCCGGGATGGTTGTGGCCAGCGCGGCGAAGGGGAGCACTTGGTTGCGCCGCGTCGTCGATCCGACCCCAGACTCCAGCGCCTGGCGCGAGCGCAGGATGTCGCCAGCCGACATCAGGAGGCCTGCGCGTTCGAGGCCGCGGTACCGACCCGTGCGGGAATCGCTGGCGTCGGCGCGGGCTGCGGCAGGCGCTTGTTGTGTTGCGTGCTCAGGCCGGCGGCAGTGGCGACCTGGTCGAGCGTGCGGATGATGTCGTCGGGCATGGCCAGATCACAGGGTAATGGTCAGCACGTCTTCGACCAGCGGCGCCGAGTACGCACTGCTCAGGGCGATCGCCGCCAGATCGCGTTCGACGGCTTCAACGCCGGGGAAGGTGATGGTCAGCACGTGGTCTTCGGCGGCGAGGTAGTTGAAATCGACGGACGCGGATCCGGATAGCGCGGTACTGGCGGGCGAGGATCCGCCGGGCGCGGTGGTCGGGGTTTCGGCGTGCGTGACGCCCGTTCCGGCGACCGAACAGATAGCGATGGAAAACTCGCTGACGGCGGCGCCGGTGTCGGTGGATAGACGGTGCGTGACAGATCGGCATTTGCCCTTGGCCGAGAGCCCCGGCACGCTGATGGCGATGGTCTGGCTGAGATCGATCGCGGGGTTGGCCGCAACGGCCGCCGAGACGGTGTTATGCCGATGCGAGGCCCAGATTTTGGTCTTGGCGACGGCGATCAGCGTTTCCATCGCCGCATCGGCGGCGGCGCGGTCGGTGTCCGGGGTCAGGGTCACGTCGGCGGCGGTGGTGTAGCCGCTGGCGGGGCTGGCGGTGTCTTGAGGCGGGATGCCGCTGATCGCGTTGGCGTAGAGCAGCATGGCGTGCTCGGCGGTGGCCAGCGGCGGGTATTCGCCAACCAGCGCACCCGATAGGCGGTCCTTGAGCAGGCCCACGGCGCTGATGCTGGCCGGGGCGGACACGGTGATGGTGTGGGTCTCTTCGATTTCCTGCGCGTAATCGAAGGAGACGATTGCCGAGAACCCCATGCACAGCAGGTAGTCGCTGGGGCCCGGCGTCCAACTGCCAATGGTAGTGCTCGGTAGCGGGGTGTAGGTGATCGATTCGACGGTGCCGCCGGCGGACTTGATCGCGGCTTCGACGGCACTGCGCTGTAACCACCAGTTGAGCGCGCTGGCGTGCGCGGCGATGGTGGCCTCGCTGACGTAGCTGTAGCTGACGGGCCAGCCTTCGGCTTTCACGCGCGGGAATCGATAGCCGAAATCGATATCGACCTGGTTGATGAAGCTCGCGCGGCTGGAGAGCGCGACCGCGAGCGACTCATCGATGAGGTGTGCGGCGGTAAACGTCAGGTCGGCGGTGCTGGCGGCTTCCCATGGGGTGAGCCGCAGCGCCAGGGCGGTGGTGAGGTCGAGCGAGGCGGGAACGGTCGACAGGCGGTCCTGCGCGCGCGACCAGCCGCGCGCGGCGGGGTCGAAAATCACCGGAGAGTGATAACCGTCGGGGATCGCGGTATCGATGGCGCCGGCGCTCATGCCCTCGACGACATTCTGCAGGTTGTCGGTGCAGCGCAGGCCGATGGTCTTGCGCACGAGATCGAGCGTCGGGGTATCGACGACGCCGGCGAACAGGCGTTGCACGCTCGCGGCGGTGCCGGTGGCGTTGTCGGCGATATCGATGGTGAGCGACTTGCCGACCCAGGCGGCGACGGTAAAACCGGTGCTGGTGGGCGGCCGCAGGGTCAGGTCAGCGATGCGGGCGCTATCCTCCTCGGCATCGATGCGGATTTCGCCCACCACCTGGCTGGTCACGTCGACGCTGTTCAGGATGACGACGGCGGTCCAGACGGCGGCACGGCCACCGGTGCCGGTGGTGCCGGGATAGGTCTCGCTCATAGCAGCCCGACCGCGTTACACGCGGCGCGCGAGGCGAGCAGCCAGACGGCGATGGCGAGCGCGGCCAGGGCAAGCAGAATCTCGTGCGGGTCGGGCATGGCTAGACTTCCTCGGCGGTGAGGGACCAATGCCAGCCGCCTTCGGTGCGTGAGCCGGATTCGCTCGGGCGATTGACCCAGCAGGTGAGCTGCGGGTAATACAGCACCTGGTAGCCGATGGCGCCGGTGACGGCGGCGACGGTGGCGACGTGCGAGACGATGGACACGTCGCTGTCCAGCACGCTGCCATCGGGCATCAGCGCCCAGGCCCACGGGGTGTGCCCGGAGTCGCTGCGCCGGGCGGCCGGCAAGGTGGCCTGGCGGCTGGCGTCGCAGGCGATGGCGCGCGGGACGATGCAGGCGACGACGAGCTGCCCGGCGGTGTCGAGCGTGGCGAGTCCGGGCGGGATCCAGCCACTGCCGGTGATGGTGGTGCGGGTCTTGCGCCATGTGGTCTGCTTGAGGCCGGTCCCGTCGACGGTGCGCAGGGTGGTCTCGCCGCCCATCGGCTCGTAGGTCTGTTCGAGGTCGAGCGCGGCGCGGTTGGGGATCTCGATCGTGCCAATCTTGAGGATGGCGGTCACCGGCGGCCGCCTTTCTGGAGGGCGACGCGGGCGAGCGAATGCTGCAGGCGGCCGAGGATGTCCTGATCAAAACTCGCCGGGAACGAGCCGAATCCCGGGAATTGCAATAAAGCGGGCATGCCGCTGCTCTGCGGCGGGCTGGGAGCGCGCGGCGCGGCGAAGTTCATTCGGCTGACCAGTCCGCCATCGGCGTAGCCTTTGAGTGCGGCCATGCCGATCTGGTTGATGCGCGTCAGCAGGGCGAGTGCGCCGGGCTGACTGACGACTTCCGAGCGGGTGACGAATTCGCGGGCGTGGACGATGCCGGCGGGCTGGTATTTGCCGCCGGGACCGGTGTATCCGCCGCCAGACAGGCCGGGCAACGGGGCGGCGTCGCCCCCGCTGCCGGTGCTGACGGTATTCACCGTGACGGTCACGGTTTTGTCCTGCAGCGCGTCGAGCTGCGCCTGGATGCTGGCAATGTTGGCGGTGGCCTGGTCGATCTGCACGTCGAGCATGACGTTGGCCGCCTGGTTCTGCAGTTCGGTGATTTGTGATTCGATTTCCTTGAGTTTTTCAGTTTGCGAAACGGCGGTTTCGTCGAGCTTGGCGGCTTCCTGTTCCTTGATCTTGGCTTGGGCTTCCTGCGCGGTGGCCTGCGCGTCGGCGATGCGCTCGACAGCCTTGGCGCGCGTTTCCGGGTCGGCGATCTTTTCGGCCAGCCGGCTGGCGCGCTCAGCGTCTTTGCCCGCCTGGTCAGCCAGTTTTGCGGCGTTTTCGGTACGGTTTTGCTGCGCGGCGAGCTTGGCCAGCAAGGCGTTTTGCGTCGCGGCGTCGGCGGCGTCGGCGGCTTCTCGCTGGTTCAGGAAATTCTGGTCTTCCGGCGACATCTGGCCACGGCGAATTTCAGCGGCCTTGTCGGCGCCGCTTTGGCGGGTGCCGGCGGCTTTGCTCAGCAGTTCCGTGGCGTCTGCGGCGGCTTGGCGGGCGCCTTCGATGCTCTGCTGCCAGGCGCTGCGCAGGGCGTCGCGCAGTTTCTCGGCGCTGGCAATGCGCTTCTTGGTGGCCTGATCGTCGTCTGCGACGATGGCGGTGTTGGCCTCGCCGGCCTTGACCGCGCGCAGCTTTTCGAGATCGCCCAGGGCGGTCTGCAGGTCTTCCTGCAGGCGTTTGCGCTTGGCGCCGACGTCCTGCTCGGCAGCCAGCGGTTTGCCGAAGTCGGCCTTCATTTTCTCGTAGGCGGCTTCGTTCTTGGCGGCTTGTTCGTCGCGCGCGGCGCCGATGGCCTTGAAGGCCTGCAGATCGCCGCGCAGCAGGGCGGCGGCTTGTGCCGCGACGGCGCCCAGGGCGTCGCCCATGTCGATCAGGGCCAGGCCGCTGGCCTTGACTGCGAAGGTAATGGATTCGAATGCCAGGGCAAACTTCTCGCCATGTTGCACGCCGATGTCAGCGAACCACGCGCCCAGCTTAACCAGGGTCGGCAGCATCTTCTCGCCGATCTGGATTTCCAGCGCCTTGCCGACGAGCGACAAGTCGCGCATCTGCTCCTTGTACTGCTTGGTTTGGGCTGCAGCGTCGGCGCCGATGACCAGGCCCAACTGGCGCGCGCGGACTTCGGCGCGTTGCATTTCCTCCTGCGTGAGCTTGAGGATGCCGCGGATTTCTCCCCAGCCCTTGCCGTAGACGGACATGCCGGCGATGTTCTGCTCGACGCCATTCTTGATGCTGGCGAGGCGGGTATTGACTTGCGTCATGATCTCGCCGGCGGGCAACATCGCGCCGGTGGTGAGGTTGCGAGTCTGCACGCCGAGCGCGACGAAGGCCTGTTCGTTGGAGGCGAGATTGCGCGACAGGGCCAGAGTAGCGGTCCCGACGAGGTCGGAACTGATGCCCAGGTGATCGAGCGCGACGGCCATGACCGAGGCGC
This sequence comes from Pseudomonadota bacterium, assembly GCA_029780075.1. Taxonomy (GTDB): domain Bacteria; phylum Pseudomonadota; class Gammaproteobacteria; order Burkholderiales; family Rhodocyclaceae; genus Accumulibacter. The sequence goes on along the minus strand of JAKOZI010000269.1, from coordinate 8,972 downwards.
GCTCGGTGGTGATGCCCAGCGACTTGGCGACGCCGGCGACCTGGCCGTTCCAGTCGTTCGCCGCCTGGATCGAGGCCTTGAACAGGCTGCCACCGGCCAGCAAGGCGGCGACGGTGCCGAGCGCGGTCTGAAAGGTCTTGAGGCCGGACGATAGCGGGTTGAGCGCGCCCGCCATCTGGTTGGACGCGTCTGCAAACGCTTTCTTGGTCTCGGCGATCGCCTTGATGGCGCCGGAGGGGTCCCCGGAAATGATGAGCTTGGCGTCAGATCCGGCCATGGGGGTCCCTTACTTTTCGGCGTTGGCCGCGTCGAGCGCGGCGAGGTAGAGCGGCCAGGGATAGCTGAGGATCTGCGCGTGGCCGCGCAGGATCAGGCTACAGAGGCAGCGGTCTAGGCTGCGGGCGGCGCGTCGGGCCTGAGTCGCCGGGTCGCCCATTGCACCGCCGACTGCAAGCGAAAAAAACCGGCGTTGAGCCCCTTGGCGGCTTCGACGACGGGCGCCAGTTCGCTGGGCGTGAAACGCTCTAGGGTGGCGATCGGCACATCGACCATGCGCGCCACCTCATCGAGCCCGACATCCTCGAAGGCGGTGGCGTGCACCGGGTCGCGATACTCGGCCGCGGCGGTTTCGTTGACCCAGGCGCGAATCTCGGCGACCGTCAGCTCGCGGACGGTGACGACCAGCGGGCCGTCGGGTGTCGATAGGGTGATTTTCAGGGTCGGCGCCATGGCTTAGCCTGCCTGCAGGATTTCGAAATACTGCGACTTGCCGACCGTGGTAATGGTCGTGTCAGCCTGCAGGGCAAAGGCGACGCCGAGGGTGCCGAAGTCGTCGCCGATCAGAGCCAGATTTTTGACCGCATCCAGCTTGGCCTTGTGGATCTTGACGACGGAGTACTTCCCGTCAACCTGATTTACGCCCTCGAAGTGGATCGAGACGTCCGGCGCGCTGTTGATGAACGCCTGCACGTCGGCGCCGGCGAGCGGGGTGTAGTCGATGGTGATGGCGTCGCCCGAGACGACGGTGCCGGTGGTGATGGTCGCGGCGATGGTGATGCCGCCCGCGCTGACGGTGTAGTCGGCGGCCAGAATGGTGGTCGCGCCTTTCTTGACGACGGGCGCGACACTGGTATTGATCGGCTTCTTGGTCGGGACGAAGGCCAGAGGGACGATCTTGCCGCCCGCTTCGCCGGTGATCGGCGTCGCGGCAATGGCGTTGGTGGCGCCCCACAGGAGCAGCGCCAGGTTGGCCGGCGTGAAGTGGCGCAGGTCCATTTCACCGTCGATGCTGTCCAGTTGGGTAAATGCGGCGTCGGTGCCACCGGCGGCGCTGGTCCAGTTGGGCAGCTTTTGCTGCTTGCCGGTGGGCGTCAGGCCGAAAGCGCTGGCGTTTTCGAGGTCGGCGAACAGCCGGGATTCGAAGGTGGCGCCACTGGAAAACAGCGCCAGACGAAGCTTGCCTTTGCCAATGAATGCGGCTTGAGCCATGATGGGGATCTCCTAGTGGCCGACGAAATACGCCGGCAGGGTAAAACCAACGGACAGGCGCAGGACGCGCCCGTCGAACCCGGTTTCCGGGGAATCGGCGAGCTGCAGGCCGCGGCCCGGTTCAATCTCGTAGCCGACGAGGGCGGCCGCGGCAGCGGACAGCAGGGCACCAGCGGCGGTTTTCTGCTCGGGGCTGGCGCGATGGATGTCGACGTACACGCTGACGTGCCAGGCGAGCTGCACCCGCGCGGTCTTGCCGGTTTGATCGCCGGGGGTGATCCTGGCGACGGTGACCTGACATACGACAGGGGTGATCGCCGCGTCGGTGAAGTCGACCACATCGAAGGTGCCGGCGAACCGCGAGCCTGGCGCGCATTGCGCGGCGAGACGGGCGAGGATGGCGGCTTCGTGGTCGAAAATCATTGTTTGACGAGTTGCGCGGTGACGTCGTTGTGATGGCGTTGCGGCACGCCGATGACTTTGTAGGTGTCGGTGTCGATGCTGATCAGGTCATCGGCGGCGAGCAGGGTACCGTGCGGGTACTGCAGGGTATGCGTGCCGACGACCGCGTTACCGTCCGCCTCGACATCCGCCGGCGTCAGGATGCCGGCAAAGGCGGTGCCCCCCAGCGTGCAGGACGACGCGGCGCCGTAGGGGCCGGTGTCGTACAGGCTGCGGAACAGGACGGTCGAGTCGAACATGCCGGCTTTTCAGCTTTCGTCGGCCGCGGCGGAAGCAACGGCGGCCGCGGCGCGGCGCGGATCGATGGTGCCGCGATTGGCGCTGATAACGTCCATGGCGATGTTGTCTTCGAGGTCGAGGGTCTCGCCGGGCGAGTGGTCCTGGCCGTTGATCTTGCAGGGTTCGGTGATGGTGACGCGGTGCATGGAAGCTCCTGGAGCAGCGGCCGGAGCGGCCGCCGCGGTGAGGGTTAAAAGAGGTTAGGCGGTCTTGGCGTCGGTCATCACCGCGAAGCTGGCCGCTTGACGGCACGCGACGTCGATAAACTGGTTGGCGGTGATGACGACCTGGCCGGTACCGGCCTGCGTGTAGGGATCGACGACGATATCCAGGCCGCCGAAGAGCGCCAGCACCAGATCCCGCCAGTCGCTGGAGAAGCCGACCGAGGAGAGGATGCTGCTCGACGCGCCCTTGCTGCCGTTGCTCGGGACGTTGTTGGTCACCGCCGCGCGATAGCTGTTGAGCGGCTGCGCGCCGGCGTCCCAGATGAACGGCAGATAGGTGCCCTTGACGGTCTGCTTGCACCAGCCGCGTGCCTTGGTGTTGATCAGGTAGCCGGCATTGGCGTCGGGTTCGGCGTTGGCGTTGGCGCACGCCGATTCGAGGTTGACGAGGTGCGACCAGGCGATGGTGGCGCCGTCGGTGCCGCCGACCACAGAGCCGACGCCAGAGAAGTTGAAGAGGCCGCGCGGCTGGTTGCTGGCGCCGGTGCCGTTGATGGCGAGGTTTTCGATCTGCACGGCGACCCCTTGCGCGAGGTCGTCCTGGAGCATCATGGCGACGTCCGGATTCGCCTGAATCAGAGCCTGCTTGCTGTAGACCACCTGGCCACCGATCCGCTTGGGACTCATGGTGATTTGCGCGGTCGTCGGGTTGCTGGCGGTGATGCTGGCAATTTCCGAGTAGCTGGCGATGGTGGTCGCCACGGTCTTGCGCGGAATGGCGATGTTGGAGGTCAGGCCACCGAGAACGCGGATACCGAGCTTGCTGAGCACCAGGGCGTTGCGCAGCACGTCAATAAACTCGCTGCCGAGCAGTTGCGTACCGACCAGGTTGCCGGCTTCGCCAGCGGTACCGACCGAGAAGGCCCGGGAAAAGGCTTCGACCGGAACGAAGAAGCCTTCCGGGGTGTAGCCGGTGCGCTTGGCGACCGCGTCGGACGCGGCCCGCTCCAGGCCGGCACGACTCCAGTCGCCGGTGAGCGTGGCCTGCACGGCGCGCATGATCGAGTAGGTCTGCAGCTCCTTTCCAGCCAGCCCGATTTCGAGCGCTTGCGCGGTCGAGTGGCGTTCGGTGATCTTGTCCATGATCTGGGCGAGGAAGGTTTCGGTGCTCTTGCCGGTGCGGATGGCGTCGGCAACCAGATCGCGGGCGCCAAACTGGGCGTAGGTATCGGCCAGTGCGAGCAGCCCGGCCGTGCGTTTTTGTTCGGCCTGCAGGCCGGTGGTGTCTTCCATGAGGGGTTCCTTGTGCGGGGTCTTGGGGGTCGCCGGCAGGGTGTTGCCGGCAGCGGCGCGGATAACGAGGGTGTCGTGCTCGTCCGCTCCCGCGGCCCGGTCGACGCCAACGGTTGGGTCCGCCGGGACAGCGACCAGGCTGATCTCGTACGGCTCCCAATCGGTTACTCGGCAGATGGTGCTTTCGGTGCCGTCAGCGGCAACGGTCGTCTCTTCGACGTATTTGTGAATGCGGTAGCCGACGGAGACATGGCGCAGGATGTTGTCCTGCAGGTCGAGAAACTTGGCCTCGGCGTCGGCATTGCGTGAGAAGCGCACCGTGGCGCGGGCGATGCGGTCAGCGTCGCAGCGGGCGGACTCGACGACGCCCAATTGCTTGTCGGTGTCGTGATTGTCGAGCAGCGCGCCGCCGGCGTTGAGGCGATCCATCCGGATCGAGCCGGGCTGGCAATCGAGGACTTCCAAACCGAACCAGCGACGCACGCCGAATTCTGAGGCGAAGGCGACTTCGACCGTGCGCGCTTCAGTGTCGATGCTGGCTGCGGCGCGGTCGAAGGTCACGCTGCGGTAGAGCGTGCCGGTCTTGATTTTTTGCGGTTCAAAGTTCATGTCGCGTCGCCTGGCAGGGGGCTGATTGAGGAGTTGAGCCATGCTGCCGGGGAGACGCGGACATTGTCAGACGGGAATGTCACTACTTTCAGGCGCGAATCGCGGCGGATCGTGCCGGCGTCAGTAATCCTACGGTGACCAGGTGCGCCATGGTGGCGATCACTTCTGGGTTGTCGAGGTCGACGTACGGCAGCGCTTTGGTCGAGAGCTTGAGCAGCGCGAACTTGACGACCGGATCGGCCGATGACGCCACCGCCAGCAGCTCCGCGGGGGTGAATCGGTCGCGGAAATCTTCGGTGGTGATATTCCGCGTGGAGGCCACGGTGGGGAGATCGGCGCCGGTCAGTTTACTGATGAACTTCTCGTTCACCAGCAGGTACGATCCGGCGGCTTCTTCGGCGGCAAGCCAGGCGCGGCCGGCGGCGTTGTTGGGGCGGGTTTCGATCATTTCAGCCTCCGTAAGTTGCTGTGATTTTGCGCACGACGGCCGCGACGTGGTCCGTCGTCGCCGCTACCCTGAGGGAGAAATTCAGGGTGGTTTCTGCCGCCAGGTTGGCCGCCCGATAGTTGTTACTCAGGGTCGGAGATGGCGAATTGCCGACCGAGGCGGCCCAGCGGGTAATCAACTGTTTTGCCAGCGAACCGGCGTTGGTGATCGCGGCCAGCGCCTCGCTTTGCGGCGATGTGGTGGGTGCCAGTTCGTGCAGTTGATACGAGCCCGCTCGAATACGCAGATTTTTTGTGCTGGACAGCACATTTCCATAGAGCGACTCCAGCACCTCGATTGATCCGTTAATGCCCACTTGCGAGGCAAAGTCGAACGGGGTTTGGAACATCTGAATCTCTGATGTCGTGCTGGTCAGGCGCGTCGCGCTGGTAAACGCCATTTCCACCGGAGCGGCCGGAAAAACCGGAACGACGCCCGACGTACTGTCGTAAGTCGTCGTGTAAATTTTTCCGTTGGTATCGTCCGACATGGTGAAGTAGTACCACCCTGCGGGATTGCTGAGTCCGCCAGCGTTTGCGGTCAGATAGACCCACCCTTGTGGGATGGTGAAGCCTGACACTACGGCTGCGGACAACGTAAAGTTTCCCGTGCCACCGCCGGAGAACAAAAGTCCATTGGCGCCACCGTCGCCGGCCGGTATCCAGAACAGCGCGCCGCTCGCCCACATGGTTTTTGTGGTGACTCCGATCGCCGCCAGGTTGGCAGCCAGACCCTTATCCCAGCCAAGTGGCAACGGCGCCACGCGCGTCGCCAGACCGAGCAGGAGCAGCTCCAGCGCGATCGAGTCGGAGATGGTCTGGGCGCCGGCGGCGTAATCGACGCCGAGGTATTTGATGGGCAGCGGGACATTGACTTGCATGGGGGGTCCTTATCAAGCGGGCGGTGCGGGGGGTGGCGAGGTGCGTTCGGGCGGGGTGGGGACGCTTTTACCGAGGGTGACGCCCTTGGCTTTGGCCATCGCCTGGAAAGCGGCGATGTCGTCGAGGACGTCTTCCGTATCGCGGCCCTGCTGCGCGGCGATGCGCTGCGGGCTGTCAAGCCCGGCCTCGATGGCGAGGATGGCGGCAGAGATGTCTTTTTCCGGATCGACCCACGGCCAGCGGCGACCCTGCCAAGTGTGGGCCTGGAACTTGAAAAGCTTGGTCGCCGGCAGGGCGCTGCCGTTTTCCATGATCACGGCGCCCAGCCCGAGCGCCATCTGCAACCAGTCGATGAAGACGGGCGTCAGGAAGCACTCGATGAGCCACTGCTGGGTCTCCATCCAGAATTCCCGCTCATCGAGCAGGCCGGCGCGGATGGAGGAAAAATTGACGCCTTCGAGGTCGTTGGCCAGGCCGTTGTAGGCGACGTTGAAGCCGCTGGCGACGCGCCGCAGGTTGTCCTTGACGAAGCCGCCGTACAGCTCGCTGGGGTACTTGGACTCGTACGGGCGCAGGTCGTAGCCTTCCGGCAGGGTGTCGAAGGTGCCGGGGGCGCTGATCTCGATCGGTGGCTCTTCGGCGTCGCCGGCTTCGGCCGGTTGGCCGTCGGGGCTGACGAAGAAGCCGAGGGTGTCGGCGCCCTTGCGCGCGGCGACCAGCACGCTTTGGTCGAATTCGCCGAGGTGGTACAGGCTCTCGATCGCGGGGTGCATCCACGGCACGCCGCGGCGCTGTTCCGGGCGCAGCGGCACGAAGCAGTGGAAGATGTCGGCAGCGGGAATGCGCTCGCGCGCGATGCCTGGCGCGGCGCCGGGGCCGATTTCTCCGGGGTGCGTGGTGCGTAGCCAGTAGGCGACCGGGCGGCCGGCGGTGTCGATTTCGACGCCCATGCGGACGATGTTGCCATTGTCGAGGCGGCGGTTGTCGGAGACCTCGAGGCGGTCGACGTCGAGGATCTGCAGGGCGTAGCCAAAGCGGTTGACGTTCTTGCCACGGACGCGGCGCACGAGCATTTCGCCATCGCCGGCGACGGCGCGCATGGCGACGGCGCACAGGCTGCGAAAGCTGAGCTTGCCGGAGAGGTCGCAAACGCCCACCTTGCACCACTCCCCGAATGCGGCTTCAATGGCACGGTTGGCCATGGCGTCGGGGATCGAGAGCGGTTTTCCGTTGGCAAGCTTGAGGTCCGCCGCGCGCGCCTGCAGGGTAAAGCCTTGCGCGCCGACGACGTTGGCCGCCACCATCTTGAGGTACTTGGCCCCGTAGGGGTTGTTCTGCGCCAGGGCGCGCGAGCGGGCGCGCATGGTGTCCAGCGCGGCGTACAGATCGGCATCGAGGCTGGTGTTGGTGGCGACGAAATTGGCGGTCAGGCGCGACGGGGTGCCGCCGGCGAAGGAGCGCACGCGCGCCTGGTGCAGCCGGGCTTCGACGGGCATGCCGCGCAGCCGGGCGGGGGGCGTTGTCGCCGAGCGGGCGGCTTGTCGGGCGGCCTCGCGGGAAGCGACGAAGGCCTTGAGGATGACCGAGCCGGGCTGCTTGACGCGCTCTTCGTTGTACCAGGGAGTGGCCATGTCAGAAGCTCACGTAGGTTTTGGTGCTGGCGCTGAGGCCTTCGGCACGGCGCCGGGCGCGGGTTTCCCTGGCGACCTGCTGCCGCCAGTAGTTGATCTCGCTGAGCCACGCCGCCTTGTCGTTAAACTGCATCTTGCGGCCGTTGACTTCGTAGCTCTGGACGTAGGCGTGCGAGGCGGCGGCGATGCGGTAGTTGGCCAGCAGGTTATCGAGGATGACGCGCGCGTCGCTGCGGGTGTCGGCACCGGCTGCTGCGGCGGCGAGGTCCGGGTCAATGACGATTTCGCCGGTGCTGATGGTGTGGCGCTCGCTGCCCTTGATGACGTGCGCGACGCGCGTATAGGTTCCGGCCGGCCAGGCGGCGCTGGTGGCGGCGGTGACGTTGACGGCATGGTCGTCGCCCGAAGCGACGGAGACGATGTCCAGCTTGCCCGCGGCGTTGATCAGGCGGTAGTGCAGCACCCAGCCGGCGCTCGCGGGGTAATCCGGCAAGCTGCGCGTCCAGGCGATGGTATCGCCGGCGGTGACGCGGGGAGGTTCGATCGTCGGGACGGTCATGCGTGGGCGCGTGCCTTGGGCTGAGGATGAGGGTCAGCGCCTATGCTCGCGGGTGCGCGCGGACATTGTCAGTCAGGGATGTCACTGCTGCAGACGATGCGCCGCACCTGGCGCACGGTGAGGTGGTATCGGCGGGCGATCTCGACATGATTGCGGCCGGTGAATTGGGCGCGGATGAGGTGGTTGCGAACGGCCTTGTCTTCGCGGCTAGCGGTCTTGGGGATGTAGATGCGCTCGCCGCCGGATTGGCCACGCAACTGCTTTTCGATCTCGGCGGCCATCATCTCGGTCATGCTCTCGACAAAGCTTTCGGAGAGGATGATTTGCCGGGCAAGGTCGCGAGAAAACTGGCTCATGGGGCGGGCGTCGTGGGCTCGGCTACTCGCCGGTCTGCGAGCGGGCGAACTTGATTTCGTGTTCGAGGATAGCGGGAAAGCGGTCGCGGACAACGCGCACCAGGGCGTCCTGTACGGTCTTGTTGGCAAAGGCCTGTGGGATCGAGGGGCCGTAAAGCTCGCGGATCGGCAGGCGAGGCGCGCGCTTGCCGCCGAGGATGACGCGCTCGAATACGCCGGTGTGACCACTGCGCGTGGTAGCAATGAAGGCGTTGGCCACCCGCTTGCGGGCGCCACCGCTCTTGACGCTGACCGTAACGCCTTTTTGCGTGCGCCGAGCGGCGTAGCTGTACAGCGGCATCATCTTGTCACTGGCGACAACGACTGCCCGCAACGTGCTGGCGCTGGCACGGTCGAGACGGATCGCTGCCTTGATGGCGCCGACCTTAAGCTGGTAGCCGGCGGCGCGGATTTCCCGCGCGGCCTGTACCTTGGTCTGGTCAGCAACCTTGTTGAGCGCCCGCGGCAAGGCTTTCTTGACGACCCGATTGCTGAGGCCGTCGAGCGCGGCAAGGGTGTCACCTGAGCACGGTCAACAATCTCAATGGTATTTGCCGCGTATTTGATCACGCAGCGTGATGGAAGAGGGGTGATCCCCCTCGGGGCACTTGAACAAACGGACCCTTTGGGGGAGTCTCTGGTTACCAAGCCAAGAGACCTTCAAAGTGTGCCATGCCCTGCTGCAAGACCCCAAATTTTTTCAACTGCTGAAACGGATCGATGA
>JAKOZI010000263.1 GCA_029780075.1 Pseudomonadota bacterium | reverse complement strand
CATGGCAAGACGACGCTGACGGCGGCGATTGCCACGGTGCTGTCCAAGAAGTTTGGCGGCGAAGCCAAGGGCTACGACCAGATCGACAACGCGCCCGAAGAAAAGGCCCGCGGCATCACCATCAACACCTCGCACGTCGAGTACGAGACCGCCAACCGCCACTACGCCCACGTGGACTGCCCCGGCCACGCCGACTATGTGAAGAACATGATCACCGGCGCCGCCCAGATGGACGGCGCCATCCTGGTGTGCTCGGCCGCTGACGGCCCCATGCCCCAGACGCGCGAGCACATCCTGCTGGCCCGCCAGGTGGGCGTGCCCTACATCATCGTGTTCCTGAACAAGTGCGACATGGTGGACGACGAAGAGCTGCTCGAGCTGGTCGAAATGGAAGTGCGCGAACTGCTGGACAAGTACGATTTCCCCGGCGACGACACCCCCATCATCCGTGGCTCGGCCAAGCTGGCCCTCGAAGGCGACCAGTCCGACAAGGGTGAGCCCGCCATCCTGAAGCTCGCCGAAGCCCTGGACACCTACATCCCCACGCCCGAGCGCGCCGTGGACGGCGCCTTCCTGATGCCCGTGGAAGACGTGTTCTCCATCTCCGGCCGTGGCACCGTGGTGACCGGTCGCGTCGAGCGCGGCATCATCAAGGTCGGTGAAGAAATCGAAATCGTCGGCATCCGCGACACGCAAAAGACCACCTGCACCGGCGTGGAAATGTTCCGCAAGCTGCTGGACCAGGGCCAGGCTGGCGACAACGTCGGTCTGCTGCTGCGCGGCACCAAGCGTGAAGACGTCGAGCGCGGCCAGGTGCTGTGCAAGCCCGGCTCCATCAAGCCGCACACCCACTTCACGGCTGAGGTGTACGTTTTGAGCAAGGACGAAGGCGGCCGCCACACCCCGTTCTTCAACAACTACCGTCCGCAGTTCTACTTCCGCACGACCGACGTGACCGGCTCCATCGAGCTGCCCGCCGACAAGGAAATGGTCATGCCCGGCGACAACGTGTCGATCACCGTCAAGCTGATCGCCCCCATCGCCATGGAAGAAGGCCTGCGCTTCGCCATCCGCGAAGGCGGCCGCACCGTGGGTGCCGGCGTCGTTGCCAAGATCATTGCGTAATC
>JAKOZI010000164.1 GCA_029780075.1 Pseudomonadota bacterium | reverse complement strand
CGGCCATCTGGTTTCGACGCTCCATCAGGCGTGGAAAGGTGTCGAACACCTGGTCCATGGTTTCCAGATGATCGCGATGACCTGCCCGATAGCGGTCGAAGGCTCCCAAGAGCAGGTTGTCCTCGACGCTCATCTCGGCAAAGAGTTCGCGTTTCTCCGGAACCAGGGTCATCCCTTGACGCACCAGTTGCTCGACGCTACGCCCCGCCCCTTGCCGCTCGCCGAGATAGACGATCTCGCCACGTACTGGAAGCAGTCCGATCAGGGCCGACAGGAGGGTGGTCTTGCCGGCTCCGTTCGGACCGATGACCGTGACGATCTCTCCCCGGTGTACCCTGAGGGCAAGACCATGCAGAGCCTCCACCTTGCCGTAATTCACTGACAAGCCGCGCACCTCAAGGACGACCGTTCTTTCGGGCTGCTCGGGAAGCGTACTCATTCCACGCCGCCTAGGTAGGCTTCGATAACCGCAGGGTTCCGCTGGATCTCCTCAGGCCGCCCGGCAGCAAGTTTTTGCCCGAACTCCATCACCAGCACCCGGTCGGCGAGACCCATCACGAAATCCATGTCGTGCTCGACCAGCAGGATACCCATGCCTTCCGCGCGCAAACGCCGCAGAAGGTCGGCGAGCGCCTGCTTTTCGAGGTAGCGCAGACCGGCAGCCGGTTCGTCGAGCAGCAACAGGCAAGGGTCGGCTGCGAGCGCACGGGCAATCTCGACGATGCGCTGCTTACCGAGAGGCAGGCTGCCGGCTGCTTCGTACATCTGTTCGGGCAGACCACAGCGCTCGATCTGGACAGCCGCCTCGTGCAGCAGGCGGGCCTCCTCGGCACGGTCGGCGCGGCAGGCGGCGGCGACAAAACCGCGGCGGCCGCGCAGGTGTGCGCCGATGGCAACGTTCTCGATCACGCTCATCGATGGCAGGAGGCGTACATGCTGGAAGGTCCGGCTCATCCCGCGGCGTGCGATCTCACGTGCCGGCAGACCCTCGATAGGCTCGCCACGAAAGCTGACCGCACCGGAGGTCAGTGGGTCAACCCCGGAAATGCCATTGAACATCGTACTCTTGCCCGCGCCGTTCGGCCCGATCAGGGCCATCACCTCCCCGGCCCTGACCCCGAAGCTCACCCGGTCGTTGGCCAACAGGCCACCGAAGCGCTTGCTGGCGTCCTTCACCTCCAGCAGCAACGAGCCCGCTTCCGGCAGCGGGCGCCGCGTCAAAGGGCGGACGCCGTCGACACGAGCACAGACCAGGCGCTGCGGAAAAAATCGCTGGATCATCGGCCACACCCCGTCACGCGCGCGATGCAGCACGACGATCATCAGCAGCCCGAAAACGATGACCTCGAAGTTTCCGCTCTGCCCCAGCAGCCTCGGCAGCCAGTCCTGCAGCCATTGCTTGAGCACCGTGATCAAACCCGCGCCGAGGATCGCACCCCAGACGTGCGAGACGCCGCCGACCACGGCCATGAACAGATATTCTATGCCTTGTGTCAGCGAGAACGGCGTCGGGTTGACGAAGCGCTGCAGATGCGCATAAAGCCAACCGGAAGTGCTGGCGTAGAGTGCCGCCAGCGTAAACACCACGATCTTCGAGCGCGGGGTGTTGACCCCCATGGCTTCGGCCATCACCGAGCCACCTTTCAGCGCCCGGATGGCGCGGCCTTCACGCGAATCAAGCAGGTTGCGCGTCCCAAGAACGAGCACCAGCAGGACCGCCCAGATCAGGTAGAAGAACTCGCGCCCCGACTTGAGTTCCAGTTCGACGAACTGCAGCGGCGGGATGCCGCTCATCCCGGTGTGGCCTCCCAGCGCATCGAGATTGCCAAAGAGATAGTAGAGGCTCATCCCCCAGGCAATGGTACCCAGCGGCAGAAAGTGGCCGGACAGGCGCAAGGTGACCAGGCCGAGCGAGAGGGCCACCACACCCGTGACCAGCAGACCCGCAGGCAGCGTCAACCACGGCGAAACACCATGTACGGTGGTCAGGTAGGCCGAAGTGTAGGCGCCAAGGCCGACGAACGCGGCCTGCCCGAAGGAAGTCAGGCCACCCACCCCAGTGAGCATTACCAGTCCGAGCGCAACAATGGCATAAAGGCCGATGTAGTTGAGCAACGTGACGTAGAACTCTGGCAACAGCACCGGCGCCAGCAGCAGCACGACGATGAAGAGCAGCAACAGCAGCGTCGACTGCACGCTACGCCTCATTCCCCCTCCACATGTCGCGTCGTCAGCGAACGCCAGAGCAACACCGGGATGATCAGGGTAAACACGATCACTTCCTTGAAGGCGCTGGCCCAGAACGAGGAATAGGATTCAAGCAGGCCAACCAGGATGGCGCCGGCAGCGGCCACCGGATAACTGGCCAGGCCGCCGATGATCGCGCCGACAAATCCTTTCAGGCCGATCAGAAAACCCGAGTCGTAGTAGATGGTGGTAATCGGTGAAATCAGAATGCCTGAAACAGCACCGATCGATGCCGCCAGGGTAAACGACAGCATCCCGGCCAGGCTTCCCGAGATCCCCATCAGGCGCGCGCCGGTGCGGTTCATCGCCGTGGCGCGCAGGGCCTTGCCGTAGAGCGTGCGTTCAAAAAAGAAATACAGGGCAATGATCAACAGCACGCTGGCGACCAGTACCAGTAGCGTCTGGCCTTGCAGCAGCACATCGCCGACCTCGAAGCTCACTTCGGTGAATGACGGCGTGCGCGAACCCTCGGCACCAAAGAAAAGCAGCCCGATGCCGATCAGCGTGACATGCACGGCAACGGAAACGATCAGCAACACCAGCACGGATGCTTCCGCAACCGGCTGATAGGCCAGGCGATAGATCATCGGCCCGAGCGGAACGACCAGCAGCAGTGCCAGGAACACCTGTACCAGCAGCGGCAGACTGGCCGAGGATACCGCCACCAGAGCCCCGGCCAGCAGCAGCGGCGCCCCGCAATTGAGCAACACGATCAACGGGATGCGCCTGAAATGCCGTTCCCGCAGCGCCGCCGCCCCTTCGATCAGGGCAATCAATGTACCCATCGTCAGCAACAGCCAGACGGTCCCCGGTAGCCGGCCAGCCTGCAGGCTGGCCAGGGTCAGGGCGCCGAAAGCAACAAACTCCCCTTGCGGGATGAAGATCACCCGCGTGACGGCGAAAACCAGTACCAGTGCCAGCGCGAGCAACGCATAGATGGCGCCGTTGGTAACCCCATCCTGGCCCAGCAGTAAGGCAATCTGCAAATCCATCGACACTATTCCGGTCGCCACCCTGTTTGGTGGCGAGGATGATACCCGACTAAGGGCGGGACCTGGCGACGCAACCGCGGCGCGCCATGCGTCTTATTGCACCAGTTTCCAGCTGCCCCCTTCGATCCTGACCATTACGCGGGCGCGCTGGTCAAACCCCAGATGGTCTTGCGGACTCATGTTGAAAACCCCGTGCGCCGCAGTCAGGTTCCGGGTCTTCTCGAGCCCGTCACGCAGCGCCTGGCGAAACTCTGGCGTACCCGGCTGCGCTTTCTTCAACGCCTCGGGCACGGCATTGGCCAGCAGCTTGCTGGCATCCCAGGCGTGCGCGCCGAAGGTGGACACACTACCCTTGCCATAGGTTGCCTCGTACTTGCCGACGTATTCAAGCGCCGCTTTCTTGATCGGGTTGGCATCAGGTAACTGTGCGGCGACCAGCACCGGGCCGGCCGGCAGGAAGGTGCCTTCGCAGTCCTTGGCGCAGACCCGCAGGAAATCGGCATTGGCCACCCCGTGCGTCTGGTACATGATCCCCTTGTAGCCCTTTTCCTTGAGCGATTTCTGCGGCAGCGCCGCGGGCGTCCCGGCACCGCCGATCAGCACCGCATCCGCCTTGGCGGCAAGGATCTTCAATACCTGACCGGTGACCGATGTGTCGGCACGATTGAATCGTTCGTTGGCAACGACCTGAATCTTGCGCACCTCGGCGATTTTCGAGAACTCGTTCCACCAGCCTTCGCCGTAGGCGTCGGCAAAGCCGATATAGGCGACCGTTCTGACGTTGTTGTTGGTCATGTGTTCGACAATGGCGGTCGCCATCTGGGCATCATTCTGCGGGGTCTTGAACACCCAGTAGCGCTTTGCATCCATCGGTTCGATGAGGCGCGCAGAAGCGGCCATGGCAATCATCGGCGTGCCGGCTTCGGCGACAACGTCGATCATCGCCAGCGAGTTGGGTGTGATCGTCGAACCGATGATCACATCGACCTTGTTCTCCGCGATCAGCTTGCGGGTGTTCTTGACCGCAGTGGTGGTGTCGGAGGCATCATCGAGAACGATATAGTTGACCTTTTGACCTGCGATGGTCGTCGGTAACAGCGCCACGGTATTTTTCTCCGGGATACCCAGCGAAGCCGCAGGGCCGGTTGCCGAAAGCGTTACACCGACATTGATATCGGCTTGAACGTTGGCAGCAAAAGCTGCCGCCAGCAGGGCAATAAGCCCGGCCATCGATGCATTGATCTTCATGGTCCCCCCAACACGATTTTCCGGTGCGCAAAGGCTGCAGACTGGCCCGCAGCAAACAGGCATTGTGCGGCCGCAGGAACCGCGAGACAAGTCTAAACGAAGGTATCGTGCGCGAATTTGAGGATAAAGAGGCTCACCACGCACAAAAACGTCTTCCGAACGAAACCACTGCCGTGGCGCAGTGCAAGGTGCGTGCCGAGAAACGAACCGAGCACATTGCAGGTCGCCATCAGTAACGCCAGCATGGGCAAAAAGTGACCGTGCGGGATGAAGAAGGCCAGCGCCGCGAGATTGGTAGCGACGTTGACCACTTTCGCAGCGGCCGAGGCATGCAGAAAATCGAATCCGAAGAACCGGACAAAGAGGAAAATCAGGAAACTGCCGGTACCGGGCCCGAAGAAGCCATCATAGAATCCGATTGCGCCTCCCAGAATCAACGCGTAGGCGAACTCCCGCCGACCCTGGTACTGCGGCCGATGCATCGCACCGAAGTCGCGTCTCCAAAAGGTGTAGGCGGCAGCGGCAATCAGCATCACCAGGATCAAGGGACGCAGCATCGCAGGGGGCATCCAGACGACAGCCATCGCGCCCACATAGGAACAGAAAAACGCTGCCACGGCCGCGGGCAGCGTCGTGCGCCAGGGCATCTGTACACGACGCGCATAGCGCCAGGCGGCATTGCTCGTGCCCAAAACGCTGGAGAACTTGTTGGTACCAAAAATGGTGGCCGGAAGTTCACTCGGCAGCGCGTTGAACAGCGCAGGAATCTGGATCAGTCCGCCGCCACCGACCACGGCATCGATAAAGCCGGAAAACACGGCCGCAAAGGCCAGGCCAGCCATGGTCGGGGAATCAACACCGGCCATCGCCGCTCAGCACCGCGCCACAAGAAAAATCCGCTGAAAAGGGAAGAGCGTGTAGCCATCCGGATGGCGCGGATAGGCAGCGCGCAATCGCCCGCGATAAGCCGCCAGAAATTCATCGGCCGCCACCGCATCGAGCCGCGCCAGGTAGGGCACCAAAGTCGTGCCTTTCATCCACTCGAAAACGGCATCGTCACCGTGCAGCACTTGCCAGTAGGTGGTCTCCCAGAGTTCCAGATGGCGGCAATGCGCCGCCAATAACTGCTGGTACTCTGCGGCCGACAGGACGCTGCCCATGCGGACCTTGCCGAGAAGCTGCTGCCAGCGGGGCTCCCCGGCCAGCTCGCGGAGAATTCGGTGCGACGCTGCGCCAAAGTTCGACGGCATCTGCACCGCCAGCACACCATCGGCCGCCAGTTGTCCGAGAAGGGTCGGGAACAATTGCTGATGATCGCCCAGCCAGTGCAGGGCAGCATTTGAAAAGATGACATCGGGTGCGCTCGCTGCGCGCCAGTTGGCGATTTCTGCGCACTGCCAGAGAATACCGGAGTGCGTAGCGGCGGCTTCGGCGAGCATCGCCCGATCGCTGTCGACACCGGTGAGCTGCGCCGCCGGCCAACGTTCGGCCAGCAAGCGCGTGATATTGCCGGTACCGCAGCCAAGATCGACAACGCATCCGGCCGTCGTGCCGTCAAGCCTCGCCAGGAGATCAAGCGCCGGCCTTCGCCGCGCGTCAACGAATTTCAGGTATTGCCCGGGATTCCAACTCATTCGCCCCCACCTCTCGTCACCCGATTGCCAATTCCCACCCCGATGTCCAATGGCGAGTGCGCCGGGATATGGAACAGTCACCCCTTGCCCTGACTCTGATGTCCTGACCAGTACAAGTGCTAGGGTAAGCCA
Source organism: Pseudomonadota bacterium (assembly GCA_029780075.1). Taxonomy (GTDB): domain Bacteria; phylum Pseudomonadota; class Gammaproteobacteria; order Burkholderiales; family Rhodocyclaceae; genus Accumulibacter. The sequence continues at coordinate 15,710 of JAKOZI010000164.1, read as the reverse complement.
AAGTCGACGACAGCGAGAGAATTCTGAAGGAACAGACAGGTAGCGGCATTCCCCTGGCTCGTGACGGCACTACCGGCTGGGACGGCAGATAGCCGCTGCCTGCCGAGAAATTTGTCCGCCACCCTCCTTGATGGAAGGGAAAGAAGATAAACTTGTGGCAGTTTTTTCAGGAAATATCAGCATGAAACGCAAAGGTCTCATTCTCGCCGGTGGCTCGGGTACGCGGCTGCACCCGGCCACACTGGCAATCAGTAAGCAGTTGCTGCCGGTGTTCGACAAGCCGATGATCTACTATCCTCTCAGCACGCTGATGCTGGCTGGCATACGCGACATCCTCGTGATCTCCACACCCCAGGACACCCCGCGCTTCGAACAACTGCTAGGAGACGGATCTCGCTGGGGCATCAATCTTCAGTATGCCGTCCAGTTCAGCCCGGATGGCTTGGCACAGGCTTTTCTCATTGGCGACGAATTCATAGGCGACAACCCGTCTGCTCTGGTGTTGGGCGACAACATCTTCTATGGACATGACTTCCATCAGTTACTCGGCAACGCCATGGCACAGACCGAGGGTGCAAGCGTCTTCGCATACCACGTGCAAGACCCAGAGCGTTACGGGGTGGCCGAATTCGACGGGCACGGGAAAGTCCTGTCGCTGGAAGAGAAACCTGCGCAACCGAAATCAAATTATGCGGTCACCGGGCTCTATTTCTACGATAGGCAAGTGGTTGAACTGGCGCGGAACCTCAAGCCCTCCTCCCGCGGCGAGTTGGAGATTACTGATTTAAACCGCTTGTATCTGCAGCAAGCCCGGCTCAGGGTCGAAATCATGGGCCGCGGTTACGCCTGGCTCGACACTGGCACTCATGAGTCGCTCCTTGACGCTAGCCAGTTCATCGCCACGCTGGAACATCGTCAAGGGCTCAAGGTCTCCTGCCCGGAAGAGATCGCTTATCGGCAGGGCTGGATCGACGGCGGACAACTTAGTAAGCTAGCTCAACCGCTGGCCAAGAACGGCTACGGACAATACCTGCTGCGCTTGCTGAAAGAACGTGAGCAGCCATGAAAGAGCGCACGGACACAATTAAAGCCACCCGCCTAGCCATACCTGAAGTAGTCCTGCTTGAACTTCGAGGGTTTGGGGATGAACGAGGGTTTTTCTTCGAGAGCTTTAACCAGACCCAATTCGAAGCAGCTATTGGACAGAAGGCTTCTTTCGTACAAGACAACCACTGCCACTCAACAAGGAATGTCCTACGAGGCCTACACTATCAGGTCAGGCAAGTGCAAGGCAAACTGGTCCGCGTAGTATCCGGCGAGGTGTTCGACGTGGCCGTGGATATCCGCCAGAACTCGCCGACCTTTCGCCGATGGGTAGGCGAAGTCCTCAGTGCGGAAAACAAGAGGCAGATGTGGATCCCTGAAGGTTTTGCCCACGGGTTTCTCGTGCTCACCGAAACTGCCGATTTTCTCTACAAGACCACGGACTACTGGGCCCCAGCACACGAGCGGTGCATTGCCTGGAATGACCCGTCAATTGCAATCGACTGGCCGATCAAGGGCGAGCCGATACTCTCCAGGAAAGATGCGCTGGCGTCGACGCTCAAGACGGCTGAGATTTTCCCGTAACTGGCCTACTCGATGGGCACCGGCGTTAATAGCCGCCGCGGGATCTATTGGCAACCGCCATCAGGACATCCCTGGCCGCTGGCGCTTCCTGACTGGCGACTGCCATATCAAGGCGTGCGAGCAGGCCGGCAAGTTCTTCTCCCTCCAGTCGCGGTTCGCTGGCCTTCATGATTTTGGGATGGCGTGTGCTCTCGGCGTTGCTGGTGGCGATCAGGAGTTCTTCATAAAGTTTTTCGCCTGGGCGAAGGCCGGTAACGACGATTTCGATATCGCCGTCGGGGTCGTCCTCATCGCGCACGGCATGCCCGGCCAGACGGATCATGTTGTGTGCAAGATCAAGGATGCGAACCGGATCGCCCATGTCCAGCAGAAAGATTTCGCCGCCGCTGGCCAGACTACCGGCCTGGATCACCAACTCCACAGCCTCGTGAATGGACATGAAGTAGCGTGTCACCTCGGCGTGGGTCACGGTCACCGGGCCGCCCTGGGCAATCTGTTCCCTGAACAGCGGAATCACGGAACCTGAGGAACCGAGTACGTTTCCAAAGCGCAGAGCACAAAAACGCTGCCCCCTGCCCAGTTGCTCCGCGCGTCGGGCGAAGTCCTGAACAATCAACTCCGCCCAGCGCTTGGTCGCCCCCATGACGTTGGTCGGCCGTACCGCCTTGTCGGTGGAAATGAGCACAAAGGTTTCCACCCCGGCGTCGAACGCGGCCTGCGCCAGAGTCAGGGTGCCCATGACGTTGTTGCGCACGCCCTCGATCACATTGGCCTCGACCAGCGGCACATGCTTGTGAGCCGCCGCGTGGTAGACGGTTTCCACCCGCTGCTCGCGGAGGATCTGCTGCACCAGTTCGGCATCCTTCACCGACCCAAGGCGAGCAACGATCGGACATGGTGCGACGCGACGCAGCACCCGCTCGATCTGGTACAGCGCGTGTTCGCTGGCTTCCAGCAGCACCAACCTTGAGGGACCCAGCCCGGTGATCTGCTGGCACAGTTCAGAACCGATCGAGCCGCCGGCGCCGGTAACGAGCACCACCTTGCCAGAGATACATCGCCCCAGCAAGGCCGGGTCAGCCGCCACGGGATCACGTCCGAGCAGGTCTCCGATGTCGACTTCCCTCACCATGTTGACCAGGTGCCGTCCGTCGGCGATTGCCGACACGGCAGGGAGGATGCGCACCCTCAGACTGAACAGCTCAAGGAACGCCACCACCTCGCGGCGCCGCTCGCCGGAAGCGGACGGCAGAGTAACGATCACGTCATGAATGCCGAAGCGGTCGATCACCGCCGGCAACTGCGTCGGCGAATAGACGCGCAGGCCATCCATGTCCTTGCCATGCAGGGCCGCATCGTCGTCGACGAAGCCCGCAGGGAAAAGCTCCCGAGCCTGCCGCAACGACGCCGCCAGTTGCCGGCCGGCATCGCCAGCGCCGTAAATGAGTACCTGCCTGCCGCCAAATACCCGGCGCACCGGCAACCACAACAGCCAACGGGCACCAAAGCGCGAGCCGGCAACCAGCACTGCGGCAATCAGGCCGTAAAGCAGTGGTACCGCCCGCGGCACCCCCTCCTGTCCGGTCATCCGCGTCATGAAGGCGAGGATTGCCCATAGTGCCGCTGCCATTGTTGTGGCCTTGAGCACCGCCCACAACGCCTGCTCACCGAGGTAGCGCACCACTGAACGGTACAACCCCAACGTAATGAATCCCGGCAAGGCGAGTAATGGCGCCGACAGGATCAGCCAGATCTGCTGCTGGCTGGGCACAAACCATTCGCCCAGACGCAGGGCGTAGGCCGCCCAGACAGCGAACAGCAATGAAGCGACATCGGCCGTCATCATCATTAACTGCTTGCCGCGGCGACCCATGCTGGTGAAATGCCGAGTCAACCGCGAGGGAATTCGTTCAGGCATCAAAGGGGGGCGCCATGACGATACGGGGCTTCAATGCTGCCAACAAAGGAAACGACTCGGTTCATATCGGCAAATCCTCTGCCGCCAACGTAAATTGCCTAGGCTCGAAACCCAAATCCTGCACTGCCTCCGTATGGCCAAACACCAAATCGCTGTTCATCCGCTCCGCCATGGCAGCTGACCACTGCCGGTAACGAGGGACGTAGCGAAGCATAGCCACCGCCAAGTGAAACGTCCAAAGCGGAACCGTCAACAATCGTGGGCGAAGGCCAAGTGCAGCAAACACCCGTGCGACCATCTCACGGTATGCCAGCGTCTCGCCACCGGATATGCTGTAGGCACGGTTGGACGCATTAGGGGCTTCCAAAGCTGCCAAGCAGGTAACAGCGACATCTTTCGCGTGAATTGGCTGGCGCAAGCCAGTGGCTTTACCTAGCACTGGAAAGAAGCCAAACCGACGAATAAAACGCGCAATTTCTGAAATGTTCTTATCATGGCCAAAACCGTAAATCAGCGTTGGGCGTAGAATCACCCACTCAATGCCACGGCTTTCAGCCCACGCCTGTACGCACTCTTCTGCCTCAATCAAGCGTACAGCCACCGCGGCTTCTGCAGTGTCGTCAGAGCCGACTTTCGTGAAACGGCTGGTTGATGACAAAGCCACAATACGCCGCGCACCGCAAGCCTCCAGCCACGCAAGGTATTCTGGTAACACCCAAATGGGTGCCACACATATCCAATAGAGAATCCGCTCAAACGTCGAAGAAGGTGACAACTGCCGCCACTCCACGTCAAAGTCGCTTGCCTTCATCTGCCTTGAAAACGCAATTACCCGCCAACCAGCGTTCCCCAATGTCGGCACCAGACAAGTACCCACCAGGCTACTTGCGCCAAGAACCCCTACTAGACGGTCACACACGGCGCATTCCAATCTTGGCTAACCCAAGCCTGACTCCACAATACGCTGAAACTAATGAGAACCGAAACCATACGCCTACTACAACCAATCCCCACAACAAGCCGGGATATTGATGCCGAAAGAACTTGCGATAGAAGCGAAGCATGCCGTGGTGCTTGTGCCACTCGACGAAAAACGGCCTGCTGCGGCTACAGGCCCCCCATACGTGTACTACACGGGCATCGGGAACGAAGACGATTTCCCAACTCTTGAGTTTGAAGCGCATGCACCAGTCAAGATCTTCACAATGGAGAAAGTAATCCTCGTCCCACAAGCCGACATCATCCACTGCTTCGCGCTTGACCAGCATGCAGGCCCCGGAGATTGCCTCAACAAGAACCGGCATCGTCGGTAATCGCTCCCTGTGCAACAAAAAGTCAGAAAAAACAGTCGGTAAAACTCGAGCAATCCGGGATAAGCCAAAGGCTTTCATGAACGCCATTTTCGGGGTTGGGAAGACACGTCTCCCACCGGGTTGTTCAGAGCCGTCAGGATTGCAGAGCAGGCAGCCGACCATTCCGATTGACTCTGAGCTATCCAGCACTTCCATCATCCTTCCCATGGCCCCGTATTCCAATACGCAATCAGGGTTCAGAAAAAGCAACCGAGGCGCATCAGATGAGAGCGCACCTACATTGCATGCCGCAGCAAATCCAAGGTTTTTCCCGTTACGAGTAACGAGAATCCGTTCATCTTGACATGCTCGTTGCAGGTCCTCAAGGCTTCCATCCGTGGATCCGTTATCTACGACGATCACTTTCCGAACGCCTGCCTCAAGCACGGAATAAACGCAATTCGCCAATAGCTGGCCGGCGTTGTAGTTGACGATGACGACATCGCAGTTATAACAGGAGATTTGCGGTGTCAAACTGCGCCCCCATAAGTGGTAAGTCGAAAATTTATCAATGACAAAGTGGAAGCAATCACCTACCACCAAGCCCTGAAGCGTCTGATCGACCGATAAAACGCTCTGGTAATGATTCTTTTTGTCGTTAGCTGGCGCTCCATCCAAAGCGCCCATTCATCACTCGCTATTGAAAAGTCTACTGATAAGTCGCGAGGCCTTGGCGGGGTTCTTGCGGCGTCACTTAAAATTCCGTAAAAAATATCTGGAGAGTGAAATGCCTCGTACTGTAACCGGCTAGAGCGACTGGATCGGTCCAGATCGTGAGGAGACAGCGAGGTACAATGATTCAGCAGATCTTCCGGGTAACGCCAACTGTAGGCACCATCGTATGCAAGATCAACGCCGCTCAGTATTCTGGAAAATATATGTCGATGCAAGGCTATAGGGATACCTGCCCCCATCGCTTCGATTAGCGTGAGCCCCCCCCGTGTGGAAAAGAAGCGATGTAAAGGTCAACCCGAAAATGATGTAAGGCCTGCCATACGCTGGGAACCCATTTGATATAGATAAAGCGGTCTGGTCGAATGTTATAATGCCTCAGGCCACGCCGAACCTTGTACAGCGCCCAAGGAGTCAAGCGGCCAATATGGATGTGCGTTCCGCCGGTCGCGTTCAACAATTTCGGTACCAGCTCAAGGTAATTAACGAAGTAAGAGACCTCGATTTTATTTGACCTAGCAGCCGTACACGTAGTCAGAGTCCCTTCGCGCATAAATGACCAATCCGCCGGTTTGTCTCCCCTATCGTCGACCGTCAGCGGCATAAAGGAATTATTAATGCCAAGTACACTGCGGCAATTATGATATCCCATTGGATTAGAGTCAATGTGGTCAAGATGCGGCAAGTACAATCCGAGGCACAGATGATGATCGCCATGGTGATAAAAGCTGGCATCAAGCCCCATTTCAGGCTGAATCGCAGCTACAGCAACGCTGTCTTGGTGGTGGTTGAATAGATAAACTTTTTTAGGGTTTGCTCTGAGCAGGCATTCTTGCAACCAAGTCAGACGCTGATGGTAACTTCCGCTCGGTGCCTGTACGAAGTCCACACCGGTTTGTCCGGCAATTCCATCATGCACATAAACTGAATCTGAACGTCCATCTAGTTCCGTCGAATATATAATATGTCTCCCCTCGGGCCGGGCTTTGATAAAACTTTCAATTACCCTGGTATGCCCACCTGAGCGCTGAAGCTTTGTGACGATATAGCAGAAAACCTGCTGTTTTTCTTTTCCTGATGTAAAACATAAATTTTCTTTCTGAATTCTAGCGAGATTGATCTTGCCGATCCGCATGCAAAGATCATCCAAAGTTTGTGATCCAAAGACCTGGGATGTACATAGCGGTTCAGTAATAATACGTACCACAAGATTGTGAATAAGCCGCAAGGCGAAATTAATGTCATTCCTGTCGATACTCTCAACTACGCGCCTAGCGACGGAGAAGACGGAACAACAATCGAATGTATCTGCCCGAAGATATGTAAACATCTCTATTTCAAGGATCCACTGAGTAACCATCCCCCGGCAAATCCGGAGGCTTTCACTGTGAGAGCCGCTCAAAGCGGCTATACTGGGTCGCTAGCGCGATCCTGACCTTCTTGCACCTTAATGCCATACCCTTATATACAACTCACTTTGCATAGATTGAACGCATATATTCTACCGCGGAAGAAGTCGCGAAGCCGAGCCAAAGGGTCTTGATGCCGGGTTCTCCGTCGCCTTATCGACCGAGGAAGCCGCCGAGCATGGCGATTCTGCGGATCATCTCGCGCAGATCAGGCGGTGTGCCGGGCGGCGCTTTCTTCGCCGGAATGTATACCCCTTTCCATTTTTCCTCGCTGAACAAACCGCCCTGGCCATCCGGCAATTTGACCCGACGGGCAAAGAGTTTCTGGCGCACCGGGCGAGCCACCTAGCTGCCCCGCGCGGGCAGCATGAATTCGATAAAGCCCAGCGCTTCGCCCGAGCGAACCTGGGAGCCCACAGTTTGCCTCCTGCCGGAAGACAGCGATTGTGCTGCAAACGGATCAGCCAGTCGGCCGGCGTTTCCAGGACGTGCGCCCGTTGCATCAGCGCCAGAATATCGGCTTCCCAGTCGGCGACATACACCAGACGCGTGTCCGGCATCGTCGCGGCGGTTTCGGCCACCCGCTCGTAGCCCTCTATCCAGCGGGTGCTCTCCAGAATGCCTGGCCGATTGCCTTGCGCATCCTTGAATTCCCGTGCCCAGCGGCTCCCGATCCGGCGTCACAACACAGGTGGGATGCAGGTACAGTCCGCGCTGCGCTTCGTAGCTCAGCGGCCACAAGCCTTGGATGCCCTGCCCGTTGAAGTCGAGTTCGGTGCTGTCCTGCAGACAAAGCACCACCTGATGCTTGCGCATGCGGCAGAGGGTGCAGTCCATATGGGGGGTCAGGAGGTCTCCCCACCCAATCCCCTGCTTTTTCTCGCTCGTCTGATCGAAAAAGTTGTACGCCGCCAGCGTCTCGCCCCAGCTCGAACTGGGGCCCGGAAGGCTGGCCGTGGGCTTTTCGGCCAGATCGATCGCGACTTTAACCAGTCGCTTCGTCGGACGCGCATCTCCCTGTTCCGCTGTGCCAAATTCTTCCGCCGCCCATCCACCCATGTTCACCGCTCCGGTCAAAGGCCGCATACCCTACACCATCCTTCATAAAGGTCGTCCGGCGTGAGGGGAATAAAAGAAAAGGTCACGCCTCAGGCCAGCTACGAAATCGGCCAAACATGCAAAATGAGTTGCGTATAAGGGCTTGCCTTCTTCGATTCGCCTTGCTCTCTGTTCAGCCAGCTTGCGGAACAACTCCCCAAGGTATCATCGCAACTGCTCTCAAGAGTGTCTTGCGTCGACATTTCGGGATAAACACCGCGCGATATTTGCAATTCCACTTCGAGTAACTTAGGCTATTGAAGACGTCCATCGGGATTCTCAATAGTCATGTGCTTTGCGGCTCACGAGCTGGAGTTTCCTTGATGGATTCCCTGTAAAGTCAAACTTCTAAGGCCACCCCGGCAGAGCAGAGGGATTTTCCCGTCTTGGTTAGATTAGGGAACCGCTGATTAACGCACCTTTCAGAGAGACCCGACGTCGCGAAACCGCCTGCGGCCGTGCCAGACGTGACTGTTTATGACTGAAGGATGTGTTTTGCTCGATCCGCCGAGGTTCGTTCCCTTCTCCCGCCCGTTTCCGGGCCTTCTTCGTTCATCAGGACGCAACTTGGCTGTTGAGCGCCAACAACCGCCGCTTGGCGATCACCAAGTTGGCCAGGCCGAACAGCATGTGGAGCTGCGCCGTGTTCTTGGCCAAGCCTTTGTAACGCACCTTCCGGAAGTGGAACAGGTTCTTCACAATATGGAACGGATGTTCCACTTTCGATCGGATGCTGGCTTTCACCGATTCCAACTGGCGCAACAGCCGACCCCGCACGCTCTCTTCCGGCACGGCCTTGAGCTTGCCACGCTTCATCGCCACTTGCCAGTCAATGTCCCGATCCTTCAGTTCTTCCCGCTTCGCGACACGGGTATAGCCCGCATCCAGATACACCGTCTTCTCTTCGCCGTGCAGGACCTCCCCGTTCTGGGTCACGTCCGCGACTTTCGCCGCCGTCCCCACCACCGTGTGCACCAGACCGCTTTCGGCATCCACGCCAATATGCGCTTTCATGCCGAAATACCACTGGTTCCCCTTCTTTGTCTGGTGCATCTCCGGATCACGAGCCTGGGCCTCATTCTTGACCGACGGCGGTGCGGCAAGAATCGTGGCGTCCGCGATCGTCCCTTCCCGCATCATCAGGCCCGCGGCAGACAACTGGCCGTTGATCGCCTCGAATACCTGCTTCGTCAGTTCATGCTTCTCCAGCAGATGCCGGAACTGCAACAGCGTTGTTGCATCCGGTGCCGATTCCCGCGACAGGTCGATCCCGACAAACCCGCGCAATGCCTGGCTGTCAGTGATCTCATCTTCTGCACCCTCATCCGACAGGTTGTACCACTGCTGCACCAGATACGCCCTCAGCATCCGCTCCAGTCCCACCCGAGGACGACCCCGCTTTCCCCTTCGGGTAGTGCGGTTCGATCACCCCCAGCACCTCGCTCCATGGCATCACCTGCTCCATTTCGGCAAGGAACACTTCCCGCCGCGTCGTCCGCTTCTTGCCGGCATACTCGACTTGCGAAAAACTGATCTGCTTCATCGCTCGACTCAACGGGGGTGGGATACCCAGATTATACCATACAGATATACGTCGATTAAATCAGCGGTTACTTGGGACAAACCCCCTATGAGGGTTTCTGAAATCCCATACGGTTAGCCAACTTGAAGCCCCAGAAGCTATTTCAATCGCCTGACAAGGAGCCCTGGAAGCTCAGGACGCTGTGAACCACGTGATCAATTTCAGCCGGACCCAGAGTGGGGCACATAGGTAAACTCAGAACTTCCCTGGCAAGTTTTTCTGAAATGGGCAGGAAGCGTTCCTTGCAATCCTGATAACAGGCTTGACGATGCGGCGGGATGGGATAATGTATAACGGTTGCCACCCCGAGTTGCTCAAGATGAGCCTTAAGGGCGTCACGTTGGTGGCTTCGAATGACGTAAAGATGCCACACGGGTTCAGCGTATTTGGGAACGAATGGCAAGTGCAATCCGGCTCCCGTCAACAGCTTCGTATACCGATCCGCTACTGCCTTCCGACGGCTGTTCCATTGATCCAGAACCGTCAGTTTTGCGCGCAGAAAACCCGCTTGAATATCATCGAGACGACTATTATAGCCAACCAGATCATGGTGATATTTCACCTTGGAGCCGTAGTTGCGTAGCTGCTTGACCCTTTCGGCAATCGCTAGGTCGTTAGTGAGCACAGCACCGCCGTCACCAAGCGCTCCGAGATTTTTCCCCGGATAGAAACTCGTGGCTGCAGCATGCCCTAATGAACCTGTGCGGCGGCCGTTGTAACGCGCGCCTTGCGCTTGTGCAGCATCCTCGATGACTATGAGCCCGTGCTTGGCCGCCAGCGCGTTGATCGGATCCATTTCTGCCGGCTGACCATACAGGTGCACAGGAATAATGGCACACGTACGACTGGTCAGCGCGCTCTCGATCAAGCAGGGGTTGATGTTGTGTGTCACCACGTCTGGCTCCACCGGAACGGGGGTGGCCCCGCACTCCGTAACCGCCAACCAAGTTGCGATGAAAGTATTGGACGGGACAATCACCTCATCGCCAGGCCCGATGCCGTAGGCCCTCAAGATAAGATGAAGTGCTTCGAGTCCGTTGCCTACGCCAACGCAGTACTTGGCTTCACAATAGCTCGCAAACTCGTCCTCAAAAGCTTCTACTTCGGGGCCCATGATGAACCAACCCGAATCAAGAACTCTTTGGTAAGCTGATTCCAGCTTATCCCGAAGAGATTGGTTCTGCCGACCTAGGTCAAGGAAAGGAATATATGTCATTTTGCTGCCTTCTGAGCAGCACCGACGAACTCATTGTAGTCGCGATAGTAGTCGAGTTCATCGTAGTAGTCGGATGCCAGTACCATACAAACAGCTCCGGAGGAGAAATTATCGATTGCGCGCCATATCATTGGGCAAACGGAAAGTCCGTAGTAGCTGCGGTTCATGTGCACTGTCTTCCTTGAGTGACCATCGTCAAGATGAATGTCAAATGAACCGGACATAGCAATGATCAATTGGTGCAGGGCTTTGTGCGCGTGTCCGCCACGCTCGGATCCCCCCGGGACATCGTATAGATAGTACACCCGACGAATGGCGAAAGGGATGTGGCGCCCGGCCTCGACAAAGGTGAGGTTACCCCGTCGGTCGTTGATTCGTGGAAGATCAATAAGATTGCAGTCTTGGAGGCTCATACATCGATCCTCAGTAGACGTCTCTGCCGGAAGCTTTGCTCAAGACTTCGAACTCATCAACGATCTTCACCAATCGAGAATCTGTCGGTCGGACTCCCTCCATGAGATAGGCAGTAATCTGGTCATGTACGTCCGCGAAGCCGTACTTCTTAACGGCATAGTCGTTAACCGACACTGCCTTGCGCGGAACGTATTTCACAAAAGGCCTTACATTCCTGGAAAGCGCTGAGCCCATTGCGACAATCGAGTAATGTCCAACCACCGAATACTGATGCACCGAGCATCCTACGGCCAGGGTTGCTCCCTGAAGAATGCTCACGATTCCTCCCATTACCACCATAGGGGTAATCACGACGTTATCATGGATGATCGCATCGTGCGGCACGTGTACACTTTGCATGATGAATACGTGGTTGCCAATGCGAGTCACATCCCGATAGCACGGCTTCTGTATCGCCGTGTATTCGCGGATAATATTGTCGTTCCCGATCTCGATCCGGGACCGAGAGCTGTCATATCTCGGATTACGTGTGTCCTGCCCTGGCGTGCCGATGGTAACATGCGGGCCAAGCCAATTGCCATCCCCTATCGTAAGTGGCCCGTATATCACTGAATAGGGGCCAATCTCGTTTCCACTGCCGATACTAACATCGCCTTCAATGATCACGGTAGGATGAATCACGTTGCTCAAGTTGCACTCCTTCGCGAAAGGGTTTGCAATACTTCATCTGGTAAAATGAAAAAATCGTCGTGGATACTCCGACTAACTCCGCCAACCGCCTCACCAAGAATATACCGGACGACTTTGTTCGACGCCGCAGCCATGTTCTGCCAATACCAATAGCTCGTATCCGGGTGCTTGGAAATGAAAATCCATATCTCAGTCGTCGGAGGACTGAAAATAATGTTGGCCAAGGCGGCGCCCGATGAGGCGACTACCACTTTGGCGTGAGCAAACAACTTCACCTGCTGGAGGAAGCTGAGCTTGTCTGGCTCAACTACTGAATATCCGGCCTCTACCAGTAGCTGTTCAATTTGAGGTGCACTTGTGAGCTTGCGGACAGAAGAATTCCTTCTCAGAACAACAAGCTGCGGGTAGTTCTCGAAGACCGTCTGTTGAGCAACGGCAAGCAGCCGAGCGCGGATGAACTCGAAGGCATATGGATGAAAAGTGCCATGCGAATGTCCGGAAAGCTTTCTTTCCCGCCGTTCGAACGGCACATAACCAGTGGCCGATGTGATATAGAGCTCGTGAACGGTCAATCCCCGGCCGATCGGCAGTGTGATGATTTCACGTCCGGCACCGGCCACCAGGATCAGTGATTCCATGATGTTCTTGTGGAGACCGTGGTTGACTACAATAGGTATGTCAAGGAAGCGATCTTCTGCACAGAATAAGGCGATGCGTGGTAGTACCTCTGTCAGCCAGTGGGCGTAGTTGGGAGCACAGGCATCGACAAATGTGGCCGCTACGGGAATGGGTTCAGGTGCCCGGTCGTGCAGCAACCAACGGATCTGCCTTGATTTTGAATCAATCAACGTGCGGCCGTGAAGTTCCTCGCTAGTGTAGTCCCGCTCAAAATCGTACAAGTCATGGCACAGCACCTGATCATCAACCAGCACGAGGTTCGTTCCCCCGTAGATGGTCGCATCCGGTATGCTCGCGATAATAATCTCGGGAAATTTGTACTGAGGATGGGGCGATTCAAGATAATCTTGTTCGCACGCCGGGGAAACCATCGGTGCCGGCGATTCAACGACTGCGGCGTCTGCCAATTTGTAAGTTAGCGTTGGTTTCCTTGTGGCAAACTCGGTTAGCGTAATGAGGGGAAGCCATCGTTTAGTTGCCCCGCCAGCGAGCCGGGTAGCGATGTGTCTGATATAGAGCGGATATATCGTCCGCCACAGCATCAGGGCTAGCCAGCGGATGGGGGGGAAACGCTTGAAGTGGCTTCTATATACCTGCCCGAACCATGTGGCGCGCAATCGGCTTAGTGTGTCATCCGGATTATCTTGAGATGCCGGAATCTCCAAGATATTTTGGCGTATTTGAACATCCGCGATATTTCCGTTCGTGTCTGACGGCGTCCAGCACGGAACGATCGGTTCAGGCAGCCAACCCGCTTTATTTCCGTGGCGAGGAGTCACCCCGGTAGTGAAGGAGTTAGGCAGTTGCTCCAAGTATGCCATGATCTCTTGTAACCGTTGATCATTACGGAGCATGTCATTGCGTAACTCGCGAACGATTATTATAATTTCCTCTGGGGTGGGTGTGATGGAAGAATTTCTATCCAAGATCTTTACCCCCCAAGTATCGTCCTACGATTTCTTCCGGCAAACCATCGCCCTCGACCTTCCCGTGATCTATCCATATGACACGGTTGCAAAGTGAAGTAACTAACTGGTGGTCATGGGAAACCATAACCATGATATTGGCATTATCGATCATGGCGTACATTCTGGATTTTGCTTTGGCCAGGAATGCGGCATCTCCTCCGGCGAAAATCTCGTCCAGTACAAGTATGTCAGGATGCATGGAAGTAGCGAGGGAAAAAGCTAGGCGCATGTACATGCCTGTCGAATAATATTTGACAGGCGTGTCAATAAACTCTTCTAGTTCGGCAAAGGCAACCACTTCAGATTCGATCTCTATGAGCTGCTGCTTGGTATAGCCAAGAATTGCGCCATTTAGGTAAATGTTTTCACGTCCGGTAAATTCGGGATGAAAACCAGCGCCTATTTCAAGAAGCGGAGCAATACGCCCATCTACAGCAATTTCCCCATCCGATGGCTCATAAACCCGACATAAGGCCTTGAGTAGCGTGCTCTTTCCTGCTCCGTTGCGACCAATAATGCCCACACGTTCACCAGCAGAGATGGTAAATGAAACCTCGTTGACTGCCGAAAATTCGGAATAGGTGGTCTGGCTCTTGCGTTTGAAAAGATTAGCAAAATAGCTCTTCAGTGACGGTGACCTGTCATGATAAATACGGAACCTGATCGACAGATTTTCAACACGAATAATTGACATCTCTGCTCACAGCCTGAAAACAATCTGTCTCTGCTGCCGGAGAAAAACAAACAAACCTAAGGACATAGCGGATAGGGAGATCAGGATGGACTCTAAGATCACGCCTGAAGTCGGCAGACTGGCAAGATAAAGGGGTGCCCGGAACAGATCAATGAAGGGTACGACGGGATTCAGGCGAACAAACCATACCAAGTTCCCCATCAATTCATCGGGCCGATAGAGGATGGGGGTAAGAAAAAAGAGTCCCTGCATGGCAATCAGGACAACGTGCTGAAGGTCGCGGAAAAATACAGTAGCAACCGACATAATTAATCCCACGCCCAAGGCAAAAAAGAACAGCAGCAGATAGGAGATGGGTATAAAAATAAGCGCCCATGACAACGAGCCGCCGATTGTCATGATGATAACAGATAGCGCAAGGAACGAAAGCACGCTGTCAATCAGGAGGGCAAATGTAATACTTAGCGGAAAAATAATCTTCGGCAAGTATATTTTCTTGATCAGCGCCTCATTGTTGATGAAGGAGGAACCGGACTGCGTGACAACCGAACTGAAGAAATTCCAGGGAATCATCCCAGCAAACAGAAAAACTGCAAAGGTCTTTAGTTCCGCTTTGAACAGCGTAGCGAACACCAGGGCCATGACTGTCATCATCAACAAGGGGTTAATAAGTGTCCATAAATATCCCAAGACCGTACGCCTATAGCGGAGTATCAGTTGCTGTAAAACAAGTTGCGACAAGACGTACCGGCTATCATGCACCTCTTCAATAAAAGTACGAGCTTTCGTTTTCATCCAAGGCCTCCGCACTCGGAAAGCATAGTCAATATTGCCATACCAAGGGGAGCAAAAAAACCATTGACATTCATGATATTATGTCGAAAGCTTGTAGTCCTACGCTGAATCGGTACTAATCTCACCTCTTAAATACCTCCGGGCACCGGATAGAGACTCTCCCGACATCCAGACAAGCCCTTTACGCTTCAACCTGACTTTGAAATGAGCACTGCTGGTTTCCATCGCAGAACCATCGGCTGAAACGCAGACCTGTTACGCTACTGCTATTCTACCAAAAGCACCCGCGGCTTTCTAGATTCTGATTCCCATTGCGAAAGCTATTTTGCTTTCTTGTCGCCAACCTTGGTTACGAATGGGTTGGCAAAGTCATGCGTCAGCGCTGGCACTTTTCTCGTAACCGTTCACTCCCCCTATGCTGCTGCCGAGATAGCAGGGAGCGCGGGGAGCGGCAAACCCTTGCGAGCGGCGGCGATGACGGTGCCGAGGTAGCGCCAGGCGGAGGCCTTACGACGACGGCAGGTTTCGATGACGCTGGCCAGGAGAGCGAAGGCGCGAGAGCCCGCTTCGGAGCGGGTGCCATGGCTGATGTAGC
>JAKOZI010000244.1 GCA_029780075.1 Pseudomonadota bacterium | reverse complement strand
TCCGGATCCCCTTTTGTCTTGCGGGTGAAGAGGTGAGCTGCGGTGACCAGGGCGAATGGATTGGGGTCTTCGAGCAGGGATTCGATCTGGCTGCCGTAGTCGAGGATCTTGACGGCGGGAAAACGGATGCCGACCTCGCAGCCGAAGAGCTGGTAGCCGAAGGTGTCCGGTTTCCAGCTTTCGCTGTCGTCGGCCAGCACGGCGAGGCTTGCGACCGGCCTGCGGTAGCGGTCGTAGAGGCGGTAGTTGTAGGTGAACAGGCGTTCGGCGAAATGGGCGTCGCGCTGACCCTGCACTTCAATGTGCACGTAGATCCAGCGTTGCACTCCGCTGGTGAGGGTGACTTGCACCAGCGCGTCGGCAAGGCGTCTGCCGAGTTCGGCGTCGCGCACCACTTGCCGCAGTTCGGTGTTCTTGAATTCGTGACCCTGCGCCTAGTCGATCTGGGCGTGCGCTTCGGGAAAGTAAATCGCCATGAATTCGGGAAAGGCGTGTTCGATCAGCATCGGTCAAAAAAGTCGTCCAGGGATTCAGCATCGAGCACGTTGAGTATCCAGGTTTCTAGTTGTTCAATGCTGGCGCTGGTCAGGCGAGCGCAAACCGCATCCGGCAAGCGGCCAAAACGATGAGTGAGTTGGCGCTGCAGGAAAACTACGGCCTCTTCCTGACGACCTTCTTGACGACCTTGCTGTAATCCTTGCTGTAATCCTTGCTGTAATCCTTGTTGCAATCCTTTTTCGATGCCGAATCGTTCGGCTGAGGTGACGTAGGGCATGGCGACGTTCCTTTCCAGTGTGTAGACGTCGTGCAGGAGTTGCTGCTCCAGTGCGTTGGGCAAGTGCATCAGCCAGTCGATGACGCTGAAGAGGTCGATGATGCGCTGTTTGTCCCAATCTCGTTCGTAGAGCAGCTTCGAGAGCCGCCATTTTGCCGCATAGCGTTGTTCCGGATCCCCTTTTGTCTTGCGGGTGAAGAGGTGAGCTGCGGTGACCAGGGCGAATGGATTGGGGTCTTCGAGCAGGGATTCGATCTGGCTGCCGTAGTCGAGGATCTTGACGGCGGGAAAACGGATGCCGACCTCGCAGCCGAAGAGCTGGTAGCCGAAGGTGTCCGGTTTCCAGCTTTCGCTGTCGTCGGCCAGCACG
>JAKOZI010000235.1 GCA_029780075.1 Pseudomonadota bacterium | reverse complement strand
CTGGGTTTTCGGGGCGTGGACGCAGCCAACCCGGGCATTCAGATCATCCACCGCGGCAAGCTCAAGAGTCTGACGGACCAACAACGCAGATCGCTCAAGCAACGCCAGGCGGTGGAGCCGGCCATTGGGCACTTGAAGCACGACAACGGCATGGAGCGCTGCTGGCTCAAGGGCGCCACGGGCGATGCGCTGCATGCGGTGCTGTGCGCGGCGGGCTACAACATCCGCTGGCTGCTGCGCGCGATCGTGCGCCTGGGGCTCAAGGGCCTTTTTGCGCCCTTGCTCTGGCTGCTGCTCACGCTGGCTGCGGTGCTCGCGACCGCGTTGGGAGCGACAAGGGCTGAAGCCGACCGCTCGAATTGGGCGGTGGCGTGAATTTTGCAGGGTCGACGAAGTAGTCCGCCGTGTTCTTGGTGGTGTAGTCGCTCAGGTGCTTTTCCAGCAGGGTGCGCTGCGGGTTTTTCTCGGTGGGTGCGCGGTTGCCCAGCGCCAGCCAGCGGGCCTTGACGGCAGCATGAGCCAGCACGGCCTGCACGGCATCGGCCACCAGCTTGTCTTGCTTGGTGCCCTTGGGCTGGGCGGCGTACTCGAAGCGGATGATCAGCTCCGGATTGCCATCCTTATCGGTGGCTTCCTCCACGGGCACCAGTTCTTCTTCGTATTCGTCGCCGTTTTCATCCAGTCGGGTGACGATTTTCGCCGCCACCAGGGCAAAGCGACGCTCCTTGTCGTTGTCCTTGCGGTTGTCCTTGGCGGTGTCGGCGGCGGCGAGGCGGAAATGCACCGTGCGGCCGTCTTCCAGCTTGAAGCCGTAGTTGCTGAAGTTCTCCCCGCTCTTGGTGTAGTACTGATCCTTGTTGGCCCAGTGCAGCATCACCTCTCGGCCTTTTTGCAAAAGGAAGACTCCTACGCCCTGCCCAAACAGCAGCGCCATCTCACGGCGCTGATCCTGCGCAAGCTGCTGGCCTCCAGTTCGCATGCCGTCGCTGCCACTTTGGTCACCATCCGCGAGCGCCTGCAGGGCTTGCTCACGGCAGAAAAAACGGAAGACGACGGCAGCCAACTGGTCGAACAGCTCATTGCCGAGGACGACCTGGAGCAGGACTATCTGGAAGAGGAAGCCAGCGAGGCCGACGAAGACACCGAAGCTTCTACGCCCGCGCCAGCGGAAGACGACAAGACGGGCGCTGCAAAAGATGCGCATGCCGTCCGCGCTGCCATCAGCGCTGAGATCGCGGAGCTGACCGCGTTCGTCGATGCCGCGCAAGCGCTGCAAACCGACACCAAGGCGCAGGCGCTACTGAAGGCGCTCGGCTTGGGCTTCAGCAAGATGGCCGAGCTGCGCGCGCCGCGCAAAGCCATCATCTTCACAGAGTCCAAGCGCACGCAGGAGTACCTGCACCGCTTTCTCTCCGCCAACGGCCACGCGGGCAAGCTGGTGCTGTTCAGCGGCACCAACAATCATGAAGACTCCACCGCCATCTACCAGCGCTGGCTGGAAGAGTACAAAGGCACGGATCGCGTCACCGGCTCGCCGCAAGTAGATCGCCGCACCGCGCTGATCGACCACTTCCGCAAGGACGACGGCACCGGCGCGGAAATCATGATCGCCACCGAAGCAGCGGCCGAAGGTGTCAACCTGCAGTTCTGCGCGCTGATCATCAACTACGACCTGCCGTGGAACCCGCAGCGCGTCGAGCAGCGCATTGGCCGCTGCCACCGCTACGGCCAGCGTTTCGACGTGGTGGTCATCAACTTCCTCAACACCCGCAACCAGGCCGACCAGCGCGTGCTGGAACTGCTCACTGAGAAATTCAACCTGTTCTCCGGCGTGTTCGGTGCGAGCGATGAGGTGCTGGGCCGCATTGAAGGCGGCCTCGACTTCGAGAAACGCATCCTCCAGATCTACGACACCTGTCGCCAGCCCGAGCAGATCGAAGCCGCCTTCAACGCCCTGCAAGCGGAGCTGGAAGAAGTCATCGCCGACCGCATCAAAGACACCCAGTCCCAACTTCTGGAGAACTTCGATGGGTGAGCGCCTTGCGCTCGGTGTACTTGATGTACTCCAGCACGTCGCGGCGCAGTGTGCGTTTGGCGAAACTGGCAAGACGCTCACGCAGTTCGTCCAGGCCCGTCCCGCTGTTCATGAACTGCTTGCGGAAAGCCGTCTCGTCGCCGAACAGGTGCTCGTCGATCAGCGTGGACAGGCCGTACAGCTCCATCAGCGAGTTCTGCAGCGACGTGGCGGTGAGCAGCAGCTTCTTGCGGCCTTGCAGTGCTCGCTTGAGCGCCTGCCCCGTGCGATTGCTGGCGCGGTGCGCGTTGCGCAGCTTGTGCGCTTCGTCGATGACCACCACGTCCCATGGCACGGCACGCAGCTCGGCTTCCAGCTTGGCGGCGAACTGGTAGGACATGATCACGACCGCCTTGCCGACCAGCCGTTGCAGGGTGGCGAGCATGTCGCCAGCGGACTGCTTGCGCAGGGAAACGGCATCCACCACGGTGGTGGGCACGGCGAACTTGTCGTGCAGCTCCTGCGCCCATTGCTTGCGCAGGCTTGCCGGGCAGATGACCAGGAGCCGACGGCGGCGCTCAGCCCAGTACTGGCAAACCACCAGTGCGGCTTCGATGGTCTTGCCCAGACCCACCTCGTCAGCCAGCAGTACACCTTCCTGCAATGGGTTCCGAAGGGCGAACAGCGCCGCCTCGATCTGATGCGGGTTTAAATCGACGCTGGCATCGAACAGCGATTGGGAGAGGCGATCAACGCCATCGGCGGCGTGTCGCCGCGTCAGCTCGTGGGCGTAGTACTTGGCGTGGTAGGCGGAGATCAATCGGTGCCCTCCGCCTTCTTCGACTGATCGGCTATCCAGCCGTCGATGTCCGTCGCCCGGAAGCGCCATGTCCCGCCGACCTTGAAGGCCGGTATTTTCTTGGCTGCCGCGAGTCGGTAGATCGTCCTCTCCGTGACCTTCAGGTACTCGGCGACTTCCTTGATCGTCAGGATTCCGCTTTCGCTGGTGTTTTTGGGCATGGAATGGGGCCAGTCGGATGATTGGTAAAGTACGACAGGATAGTGCAAAATTTTCCAACTGGCGACCAAAAGCGACCGAACTCGGAAGGTTTGTCTCCTACTTGGTAGGGGATGGGATGGATTGCCTCAGTCAAGCTGAGTGCGACGCGCTTGCGCACGGCCCCAGGCGCGGGTGGCCAAATCGTCGAATCCACGCCCCCAAGGCGGAGGCGTTACTATCTGGCTCGGATTACGGACGCGGGTTCGGTTCCGTGTTCCACCTCAAGGGACAAATGGCCGAAACGGGGGACTTTGGGCCAAAACAAGGGACATTCGTTCAGGCTACGGCGCGGAATCGAACCTCTCTCCGCCTATCTCCCTCACCAGTTCGTACCAGCGCGGAACTCGGGATTGGACGTCGGCTTGACGCTCTTGCACGGGCGCAGCGGATTGCGTCGCCGGTTTCTGTGCGTCGCCCCGGACGCTGTTCGCCAGTTCCCACTGCAGGATCGCCTCCAGGGAAAAGCGTAGGTTCTTGACCAACAGCAGATGCGGAATGCGCTTGCGCTCTCGCTCAACCCGGTCGGTAAACAGGCTCGCGGGCAGGCTGGTTGCCTCGACGATCTCCTTCGCGCTGACGTACTGCACCTCGGGTTCAGCGGTATCGGGCGGCTGAGAATCGCCAGCGTTCTTCGGTGGATGGGTGACAGAACGCGGGACGCGCTCACCGTCACCAAGGATGGCCATCCAGTGCTGTGCGCTCTGGCGCTCGAATTCGAGAATATCCACTTCGTGGTAGCGGACGTGGTGAAAGAGCTTGTGCCAAAGCGGCCCCTCATTGTCGAGACGCCAGCGCCGCAGGGTTTTCAGGCTGATCTTCCAACGGAAGGCAACCTGCTTTTCGGTCATCACGGGGTAGTGCATCTTCTTCTCCAAGACTGATACCCCATGACAACGCTGTTCGCCACCGAAGCCAAGCGTTACGGCTTGATGCCAGCGGCGAACTGCTGCAAGCGCAGCCCCTCGGCACGCGCCTCGGCCAGCAACTGGTTCCAGTCGCCCGGTGGCTGGCCGCCTTCCAGCATCTTGCGGAATACGCGGTAGGCATCGTCGCCACTTTCGTAGGCGCGCTTGGTGTCCTCGTCGTTGACCCACGCAAACACGATCACCTTGCTGGGCGCGTGATAACGAAAGAAGAGTCGGTACTGCTGGAAGAACTTGGCCCGGAACCAGTGTTTGTGATCGTTTCCCAAGGTGGTGCCTTGGCGGTACTCTGGTCGAGCTGGATCTTGCGGAATGACGTCGAAGGCGAGCCTGGTGATCGCTGCCAGCCGCTTGCTGGCGTTCTTCTTCCCGTATCCGTCCGGGTCTTTCTGCTTGAAGGACTCGACCTGGCGCGCCAACGCCTCAATCTGTGCGAGGAACAGCGGGTGGGCAAAAACCGTCCATCCGTGGATGACCAGGGGCGCGGTCTTCCCCGCGCTCATTCATCATTTGCCGACAGGGCGGCATCAAGATCGACCTCGATGCCACCGACCAGCGACTGGAGCCGTTGGACAAGGCCCGCATCCACGGTCTGCAGGCGCTCAGGATGGCTTGCCATGTCGCGGGCCAGAAAGCCCAGGAACTGGCCGAGCACCGGATCGTCGCCCTCGGAGCCTGCAGCGCGGGTCAGTACTACCTCACCGCTGGGACGGATGGTGTAGTGGATCTTGTCGCGCTTGCCAAGCTTGAGGGCGCGACGCACGGTTTCCGGCACCGTGGTCTGGTAGCGGTCGGTCAGCGTGGATTCGACGTCGAGGGTGGCGGGCATGGCGCGCTCCGATTGAAGGGGAATGCCTGTATGGTAATGCACTTGCCTTGCCACGTCAATGCAACTGCATTGTCTGCGCTTGTTGCCATCCTGCCCGGAGTTCCGGAGGACGACCGGCTGCCAGTGAGCATGCATTGAACGCGACGAGCCTGCCTGTCCACCCGTTCCCGCCGATGTCCGTTCAAACGCCCAAATGGCCCAAAATCAGGGCTGCGGGCCAATGGGTGGACTTTGTTCTAGGAATGAGTTGTGGGTTCGGAGCCGGAGTCCACCACCAATATTCAGCGCCCAACCGTTCTCGGTTGGGCGTTTTCCTTTGCGGGTTCCGCACACTGCGCGGGCTTCCGGGCCATTTTGCGTGTGCCAACCGTGTCGGGCGTGGGCGGCATGACTCGCCCAGTTCGCCCCTCTTCCGCCCTATCTTCTCTCGAAACCTGCGCCAACTGGCTCAAAGTGGCAAACGCAGGCAGCGTTTTCCGTCAATGATTTGTGCGTGTGCCGATGGGAATGGTTGGCTCACGGGTTTGCTGTTCCAGGTTGCCCGTGCAAACCCGCGAGGCCAGCCCCAACATCAGCCCTTGGGCGGGAACGGATCATGACCGTAGCTGTTGCGCTCACGGATCTGGCCGTCACGACCTTGGATGAACATCTCGCTCTGCTGGTTGATGGCGATGTCCCGCGCACGGTCAATCGCCTGTTGTTGCGTACCGTGGACGGAGGTGAGGCGGCCGTTGCCTTCACCACGCACACCCCACTGTTCACCGCCGTTGACGGGTACGACCCATTGGTTTTTTCCGCTCATTGCAAATGCTCCAAAAATTGAAAAGGACAGGCTCTTGAAGTCGGCGCGAGCCTTGGCGCTTCAGGGATGGAATTCATGCCATGAAGGTCTCCCCCTTTCCTGATGTCTGGTGTGGGGAGGACGCCAGCGCGCCCGCCGCGCACGGCATCGAATACAACCCTGCGCGTTGCTGCGTGACCACGAGCGCGCCGTAGGCCGCGTGCTGCGCTTCCGGCTCCGGCTTGCCCTTGTCCTTTATCTTGATCTTGAACAGGTCGCTCGGCTTGGCGCTGTCCAGACCCGCGCGCTGCATGATCCGTTCCGCCGTCGTGGCTTCGCCTTTGAACGACCACAGCACCTCGAACACTTTGGCCTGACCGTCGGTGAGCCGAATCGGCGTGCCATCGCCGTCCGGCAGCGTCGCCCACTTGAAGTCCGCCGAGAACGGCCCGTTGACGGGTGTGGCCGGATCGACGACCGCTGGCTTCGCGGATGGCGACGGCGTGCCGATGAGCGCGATTCCGCCGCCGTAGAACGTGAAGCGTTCTTCCAGCACCAGCCATTCCACGCTCGTGCCGAATGGTTCTCCGCGCGTCGTTCGCGGCCTGGGCGTGACCACCCGGACGTCGCCGCCCGCCACGCGAACCCGATCCAGCAGCGCGGGTTCGTGCAGCACGCGCGTCAGATCGCGGGCCAGCAGAACGGGCGACCGGCGGGCATCGCCGAGCCGCCACACGCTGTCGCCGAGGTCATCAATACCGTCGCGGCTCTCGATGCCGAGCGCGAGGCGCATCTTCTGCCGCAGCCAGTCCTCGTCCAAGGCCAACGCCACACCATCAGCCGACTCGACGGTCACCGGCCCGCAGTCCGGGCAACGGCACATCCGTCCCCCACGGCCGTCACCACAAACCTGCGTCCGATGCTGCTGACAGTGCGGACAGAGCACGAACGACTGATCCGCGACCGTCGGCTTGACCACCTTGCCGAGGATGGACAGCGCCGAGGTCTCTCGCGGCGACAGCGTGGTGCGCAGCACCGGCGTGCCGCCCGCGAACAGGCGGCAGATCAAGGCCCAAGCGTCATGCGCCGCCACCGATCAATCCTCGAACACCGACGAAGAGCTGATCGCGTCCGCTTCCGGCGGTATCTCCTGCGCGCTCAGAGTCTGGCCCTTCTGCAAGATGCCCACCCCGACCAGATAGCCTTCCAGCTGCGCCTGCATCTTGGCGTCGAACTTGTGCAGGTTCAGTCGCCCTTTGCTGGTCACTTCGATGGTGACCACCTTGGCGCGCGTCCGACCCGGCTCGGGTGGATAGTAGAGATTGACCTGCGCCGCCGTCACCGCCCACTGACCTTCCAGCGGGCCGGGCAGCTTCTCCTTCAGCAGCTCGTGTACCGAGCGTTGCTGGCTGGACTGCATCGCGGTGCATTCGATCTTCAGTGCGGTGTCGGGGCTGAGGAGCGTGAGCGCCTTGAGCTGGTGGAACAGCGTGGCGTCCTTGACGCCGGTCGCGGCGTGGGACGCGCTGCACTTCTCGGGCGGGCAACTGCAGGATCAGATCGGCAGCAATGCCATCACCGTACAGGGCGGCGTGGCCACGCCATTCCCGCTCTACGGGCTCTACGGCCAAGACAAACCCTGGCCGCTGGCGACGCCGATGTCCTTGTCCGGCGACTTCGTGCTGGCGGGCTTCGTGATGCACGTCAGCCGGGGGCTGGTGTTCTACAAGACCCTCGGCGACAGCAGCAGCTACTTTCTGGATCAGGAATCCAACGGCGCGATCTACCAGTACGCCAATGGCAGCGGCGGTCAGGTGGGCAGCGGGCCCGCGTGGGGCACGCCCAAGTTCATGGCGCTGGTGGTCAGCCCGGCCAGTGCCCGGGTCTACCTCAACGACGACTGGGCGGGCGCAGCGTTCGCGCGCTCGTGGGTCGCGGACAGCGTGGGCGGCATCGGCTACTACGCCGACGGCAACGAATACAACATCGGCGGCAGCGAGCGCTTCTTCGCGGCCGGGTTGTGGTCGGGTGTCGCCAGTCTCGCCGACTTGCGCGCGCTGGAAGCCGCCTGCCGCGCCGCGCTCGCCGGGCCGCCGGTCGGCGTTCACGCCGTCGCCTTGAGCCGCTTGCACAGCCCGAACTCCGCGCAATGGAACCAGCCGGGCAGCCACCCGCGCCAGCATCGAGGCCTGGCCAGCCACCGCCGCAACATCCATTTCGGTGGTAACGGCCAGATCACGGGCACCGTCAAGGAAAAGGGGCAGCCCGACCAGCCATTGGTGCGCGAAGTGCTGCTCTACAGCGAGAACACCCACACCCTGGTGGCGAGCACGTGGTCTCAGGCTGACGGCACGTACCGCTTCGAGCGCATCGATCCCCAACAGCGCTACACGGTGATCAGCACCGACTACCAGCAGCTGTACCGCGCCGTGATCGCGGACAACCTCAGGCCGCTCATTCAAGAGGACTTGATGCCATGACCGTCGCCATCACGCAGGAACACAACGAGGCGCGGCTGGCGGGCACGCTGTCCTTCCTCGATGCAGGCAGCAACCCCGCGCGGCTGCGCATCTACGGCGGCACGCGACCACCGCATCCGGCGGCGACGCCTACCAGTGCGATGCTGGTCGAGATCGCGCTCACCAAGCCCGCAGGCACGATTGCTGGCGGGCTGCTGACACTTACCCAGCAGGAAGACGGGCTGATCTCCGCCACCGGTATCGCCACGTGGGCGCGGTTGGTCAACGGCAGTGAGGTGACGGCACTCGATCTGGATTGCAGCGGCGCCGATGGCGCGGGCGATGTGAAGCTGGCCAGCACCAACCTCTATCTGGGCGGGGACGCGCGGATGGTGTCGGCCATTCTGGGCTGATGGTTCGAGGTGAGTGATGCCTGCGAACTCTGGGCACAACGTCGATCTGCTGTACGACCGGCCCGCCGCGCTAGTGCAGTGTTGCATTCTGTTTGCCACTTAACCGCGAGTTGGCGCGAATGACCTTCTGCAGGATGTCGCGGGCGCTTTTGGTCCAGATGAACGGCTTGGGAGCGGCGTTGTGATGAGCGACGTACTCATCGATGGCAGCAACCAAGTCGGGCACGCTGGTGAACACACCTCGGCGCAGCCGCTCGCTCGTCAGATCG
>JAKOZI010000229.1 GCA_029780075.1 Pseudomonadota bacterium | reverse complement strand
AGGTGCAATTGCCGTTGCGCGGCAGCGTAATCGCCGGCGGCGAGCAAGGGCCAGGCCAGCAGACAGCGATCGATGGCGCCATCCAGCAGTTCCTGCTCTTCACGTCCCGGTGCCTTGAGGACGTAGTTGACGACTTCGGTACGCTCGCCGGGATGGCCAATCCCCAGCCGCAGCCGCCAGAAGTCTGCCGTACCGAGGCGGGCCTGAATGTCCTTCAAGCCGTTGTGCCCGCCGTTGCCGCCGCCCTGCTTGAGCCGGATGCTGCCCGGCGGCAGGTCAAGATCGTCATGCACCACCAGGGTCTCGTGGTCGGCAATCTTGTAGAAGCGGGCGAGTGCGGCCACCGCCTGCCCGGACAGGTTCATGTAGGTCATCGGTTGTAACAGCCACAGTTCGCCGACCCGGGCGACCCGGCCGAGAAACTTGCCCTGTGGCAGCAGCGGCGCCTGCAGGCGCCGGGCAAGTTGGTCGGTAAACCAGAAACCGACGTTGTGACGGTTGTCGGCGTAGTCGCTGCCGGGGTTGCCGAGACCGACGATCAGGCGGGGTGATGACATGAGATCGATGACAGGTTCACAAGAACAGGCCGCCATGGGCAGAGGGTGCCCAACGGCGGCCTGGGTGGCGTGCGGGCTGACCCTGGAAGTCGCGTCAGCGACTCGCCGCCGCGGCTACCGGGCTGGTGATGCGGGCAGCACGGTCATTGCCGAAATGCCAGCGCCACCTTAGCTTAGCTCGAGGCGGCTTCGCCCTCGGCGGCGTCGGTGCCGGAACCTGCCTTCTTGGCGGGGATCGAGACCACCACGTAATCCTCGCCGTGCACCACCGGCGCGACACCTGCCGGAAAAACCAGTTCGGAAGCGTGGATCGAGTGACCGGCTTCGAGGTCCTTGAGGTCGACTTCGATATAGGACGGCAGGTCCTGCGGCAGACAGCTCACCTCGACGTCGTTGTGCACATGTGCGACGTTGCCGCCACTGATCTTGACGCCCGGCGCGATATCGGCGTTGATGAAGTGCAGCGGCACGCGTTGATGGATGGCATGTACCGCGTCGACACGCTGGAAGTCGACGTGCAGGACCAGCGGCTTCCACGGGTGTCTCTGCGAATCACGCAGCACGACGCTTTCGATCGCCCCCTCGATGTTCAGCGTCAAAACGGAAGCATGGAACGCTTCCTTGCGAAGGTTCAGCAGGATTTCGTTGTGATCGATATCGATCAACTGCGGTGCCGCCGAGCCGCCGTAAACGATGGCCGGCACTCTCTTTTGGTGACGCAGGCGGCGGCTCGCTCCGGACCCCTGCAAAGTGCGCTTGCGCGCTTCAATCTGAAACGTCATGGACTGCTCCTGGTTTGAAACAAGCCCCGCCCGCGACCAGGCGGGGGGTTAAAAAAGAGATCGCCGAAGCGTTGCGGCTTCCTACTCGATGAACAGTGAGGACACCGAGTCCTCGTTGCTGATCCGGCGAATGGTTTCGGCCATCACCTCGGCCACTGACAACTGGCGAATGCGCGGCGACTGCTGCGCATCCTCGCGTAACGGAATGGTGTCGGTGACGACCAGTTCATCGAGATCGGAGGCATTGATCCGCTCGATGGCGTTGCCTGAAAGCACCGGGTGTACGCAATAGGAGAGGACCTGTTTGGCACCGTGTTCCTTGAGTGCCGTTGCGGCTTTGCACAATGTCCCGGCGGTGTCGACCATATCGTCCATGATCACGCAGGTCCGCCCCTCGACCTCGCCGATGATGTTCATCACTTCCGAAACGTTGGCTTTTGGACGACGTTTGTCGATGATCGCCAGATCGCATTCGAGGCGTTTGGCGAGCGCCCGTGCTCGTACGACGCCGCCTACGTCAGGCGAAACGACCATCAGGTGGTCGAAGTTGCGCTTCCAGACGTCGCCGAGCATGATCGGCAGGGAATAGATATTATCCACCGGGATGTTGAAGAAACCCTGGATTTGCTCGGTGTGCAGGTCCATGGTCAATACCCGGTGGACTCCAGATGCCGTCAGCAGGTCGGCAACCAGCTTGGCGGCAATCGGTACGCGTGCCGATCGCACGCGACGATCCTGGCGGGCATAGCCGAAATAGGGAATGGCGGCGGTGATCCGGGCTGCCGAGGCGCGCTTGAGCGCGTCGGCCATCACCAACAGTTCCATCAGGTTCTCGTTGGTCGGCGCACAGGTCGATTGCAGGATGAACACGTCCATGCCACGTACGTGTTCCTGAATCTCGACGCTGATCTCGCCGTCGGAGAATCGTCCGACCTGCGCTCGCCCGAGCGAGATGTTGAGCCGCTTGACGACGTCGGCAGCCAGGGCAGGGTTGGCATTGCCGGTAAATACCATCAGGCTGTCATAGGCCATGGTGCGCTTTCCGTAGCGCCTGGAGAATCAGCGCTGTATAAAGCAAGACGGGCAGGTCAGAGGACGCCTGCCCGCTTTGACAGAAATGGAATGGCTGGGGAAGAAGGATTCGAACCTTCGAATGCCGGAATCAAAATCCGGTGCCTTAACCAACTTGGCGACTCCCCAGCTGTCGCTCGCATCGCCTGGATGGCGAACGAGGCGCGCATTATACCGGGGATTTTTCAGGAAAAGAAGCTCCAGTGCCGTTTGCGGTGAACAAATCCGGCGATGGAACTGGCGCAGTCAT
>JAKOZI010000216.1 GCA_029780075.1 Pseudomonadota bacterium | reverse complement strand
TAGACCGTATCGGGTTTCGTAGACAGGCAGATGGCTTGCCCGGGTCATGGGACCTGAGGAGAATGAGTGGGTTCGACACGTCGCCGATTCACCGATGAATACAAGGGCCACGCCGTAAGGTTGGTGCTCGATTCGGGCGATTCGATCGCTGAGATCGCCCGGAGCATCGGTGTCCACGAAATGACGTTAGGGAAATGGGTGAAGAAGGCCCGCGACGACGGCGAGGAATCGCAGCGGCCGCTCGACGAGGACGAGCGCGCCGAACTCGAACGACTCCGCAAAGAAGTACCTCGACTGCGCATGGAGGCTGAGTTCGCAAAAAAAGTGGCGGCCTGGTTCGCGAAAGACCAGCAGTGATCTTCGCTGCTATCGCGGACTGGGCCGATGCCGGCGAGTTCCCCGTCGAGTTCATGTGCCAGCAGCTGGGCGTGTCCCGTTCCGGGTACTACGCGTGGCGGACCCGGCCGGTCAGTCACCGGAAGCTGACCGACATCGACCTGACCAGCCGGATCCGCCGGATCCACCAGCAGGGCCGGGGCAACCCCGGCGTGCGCCGTGTCCGGGCCGGCCTGGCCGCGGAGGGCATCCGCTGCGGCCTGGCCCGCATCCACCGCCTGATGCAGGCCGCTGGTCTGCAGGGACGCCATCCCAAGGCGTGGCGGCGAACCACGATCGCTGGGGCCAAACCGGTGTCGGCGCCCGACCTGATCGGTCGCAACTTCACCGCGCCGGCGCCGGACAAGGCCTGGTGCGGCGACATCACCTACGTCAAGACGTGGACCGGTTGGGCGTACGTCGCCACCGTGATCGACCTGCACTCCCGGATGGTCGTCGGCTGGGCGGTCGCCGACCACATGCGTACCAGTCTGGTCCTCGATGCCCTCCAGATGGCCCTGGACCGCCGTCGGCCGCCGGCCGGGGTGATCTTCCACAGCGACCGCGGAACCCAGTATACGAGTCAGGAATTCGCTGACTTCTGCAGGAAGAACGACATCCGGCGTTCCCTGGGTCGAACCGGGGTGTGCTGGGACAACGCCGTAGCGGAATCATTCTTCGCGACCTACAAGAAAGAACTCATCCACAATCGTCCATGGCCGACAATCAACCAATTGAAAACGGAGACATTTAGCTGGATCGAAGCCTACTATAACCGCACCCGGAGACATTCCACGCTCGACTACTTGACACCTTCAGAATACGAGCTAGGCTATAGGAACATTCACGAACTCGCCGCTTAAGCGGTGTCCACGAAATCGATTACGCTCTA
>JAKOZI010000203.1 GCA_029780075.1 Pseudomonadota bacterium | reverse complement strand
CCAACGCGTAGCACGCACGAAATCACCACCACCCGCTGCAGATGCAGCGGCAGGAAGTCATTGCCGCTCGTCGCGCGCCGCTGCTGAAAAGCCAGCTCGGCGACCTCGGCGTCGGACAGCGTCTGATCGAGCGCATGCAGCCTGCGCAAGCCCTCGACGTCCGGGACGGTTTCGATGTCAAAGGCGAGGACCGGCCGCATCGTGCCCCCTCAGGCCGGAAAGACCCCGGTCGACAGATAACGGTCACCGCGGTCGCAGACGATACTGACGATGGTCGAGTTTTCGAGTTCGCCGGCCAGACGCAGGGCGACGACCAGCGAGCCACCCGACGAGATGCCGGCGAAGATTCCCTCCTCGCGGGCCAGGCGACGGGTCATTTCTTCCGCCTCCTCCTGCGCGACAGACTCCACGCGATCCACGCGCGTTCGGTCAAAAATCTTCGGCAGGTAGGCTTCCGGCCATTTGCGAATGCCGGGGATCTGCGAACCGTCTTCGGGCTGGCAGCCGACGATGCAAACGCCGGGGTTCTGCTCCTTGAGGTAGCGTGAAACCCCCATGATCGTCCCGGTCGTGCCCATGCTGCTGACGAAATGCGTGATCCGTCCCGCCGTCTGGTGCCACAGTTCCGGGCCAGTCCCTTCGTAGTGCGCCAACGGGTTGTCCGGGTTGGCGAACTGGTCGAGAATGATACCGCGACCCTCGTTGCGCATGCCCTCGGCGACGTCACGCGCAAGTTCCATGCCGCCATCCTTGGGCGTCAACACCAGTTCGGCGCCGAAGGCACGCATCGTCTGGCGTCGTTCGACACTCTGATTTTCCGGCATCACCAGGATCATTCGGTAGCCACGCACGGCAGCGGCCATCGCCAGGGCAATGCCGGTATTGCCTGAAGTGGCCTCGATCAGCGTGTCACCGGGCTTGATCTCACCACGTGTCTCGGCACGCGAGATCATCGACAAGGCCGGGCGATCCTTCACCGACCCGGCCGGGTTATTACCCTCCAGCTTGGCCAGTACGCGGTTGCCACGCGCGTCGCCAACAGCTCCAGGCAGGCGCTTGAGGCGCACCAACGGGGTACCCCCGACGTAGTCCTCGAGCGTCTTATCCATGCCGGCTCAGCCATTCCACGTACTGCGCGACACCTTCCTCGACGCCGGCAAACGGCGCATCGTAGCCCGCCTTGCGCAGCTTCGAGAGATCGGCCTCGGTGAAACTCTGATACTTGCCCCGGAGGTCATCGGGAAACGGAATGTATTCGATCAAACCCTGCTCCACCAGTTCGCCAAGCGGCAGCGCCGCGTCGCCTGCAAGCGCACGGCAGCCATTGACGGTGGCCATCGAAAGCTCGTTGAAGGTTTGTGCGCGGCCCGTGCCGACGTTGAAAATGCCTGATTTTTCCGGATGATCGAGGAAAAACAGGTTGACCCGAACGACGTCGCCGACATGCACGAAATCGCGTCGCTGCTCGCCGTCGCCATAACCATCACAACCCCGAAACAGCCGGACCTTGCCTTGGCCGCGGAACTGATGGTAATGATGAAACGCCACCGAAGCCATGCGTCCCTTGTGCGACTCACGCGGACCATAGACATTGAAGTAGCGAAAGCCGACGACCTGCGAGTTGAACGAGCCGGCGACCGCGAGGCGCTGCCGGACGATCTGGTCGAAGAGGAACTTTGAATAGCCGTAGACGTTCAGCGGCGCCTCGTGCGCCCGCTCTTCCCGGAACACGCCACCGCCGCCGTAGGTCGCCGCACTCGACGCGTAAAGCAGCGGCACCTCCTGGTCGAGGCACCAGTCGAGCAACGCCGACGAGTAGCGGTAGTTGTTTTCCATCAGGTAGCGCCCGTCGCTCTCGGTTGTATCGGAGCATGCGCCCTGGTGAAAAACGGCATCGACGTCACCGTCGAAATCGCCGGCGATCAGGCGGTCGAGGAATTCCTCCTTGTCGATGTAATCCGCGATGTCACAATCGACGAGGTTCCGGAACTTGTCGGCACGCGTCAGGTTGTCGACCGCAATGATCTTGCGTACGCCGCGCTCATTGAGCGCCTTGACGAGATTCGATCCGATGAAGCCGGCAGCACCGGTAACGATCATGTACATCCCTTACCTCACTTCATTGCCGCGGCAAGTTCGTCGCGACTGACCACCGCCGTGCCGAGCTTGCCCACCACCACGCCTGCGGCGATGTTCGCCACATGCACTGCGTCCTGCCAACTGGCGCCACACGCGAGCATCACCGCGAGGGTGGCAATGACCGTGTCGCCGGCACCGGAAACGTCGAACACCTCCCTTGCCACGGCCTTTTCGTGCAGCGCGCCCGCCGCTTGAAAAAGCGACATCCCTTCCTCGCTGCGGGTGACCAGCAGGGCCTCCAGCGCCAAGCCGCGGCGCAGTACCTCGGCCTTGTGCGCAAGATCCTCGTCATCCTTCCAGCGACCGACTACTTCCCGCAATTCGGCGCGGTTCGGGGTCACAATGGTCGCTCCGGCATACTTCGAGAAATCGTCTCCCTTCGGGTCGACGAGGACTTTCTTGCCGGCTGCCCGCGCCAGACGGATCATTTCGCCGATGTGCGTCAAGCCACCTTTACCATAGTCGGAAAGGATCACCGCGTCGCAGTCCAGCAGACGGGATTCAAACTCGACCAGTTTGGCGCGCAACACCTCGTGCGACGGCGCCGTCTCGAAATCGATACGCAGCAACTGCTGCTGCCGACCAATCACGCGCAGCTTGACGGTCGTACTGATCGCCGGGTCGAGGTGCAGGCTGACATCGATGCCACTCGCCGTCAACAGGCGCTGCAGGCTACGCCCCGCCTCGTCTTCGCCGACGACCGACAACAGGGCAACGCGTGCGCCCAGAGCGGCCACGTTGCGCGCCACGTTGGCGGCGCCGCCCGGTCGCTCTTCGCTGCGCCCGACCTTGACCACCGGCACCGGCGCCTCGGGCGAAATGCGGGCCACCTCGCCAAACCAGTAACGGTCGAGCATCACGTCGCCGACGATGAGCAGACGTGCGGCCGACAGGTCAGCGAGGTGCATCGCTGCGGGGCTCGGCAAGGCGAGGAATGATACGCGGACAGCGCCTGTAGCGCAGGTCACGCAGGACGACTGGCAAGCGGGATCTCCTAAGGTGTCAGATCGAATTCTTCCGTCCGTTTTGGCGAATAGGTCTCCCAACCGCCGCAAGCCGGACAGCGCCAATAGAACTGGCGCGCCTTGAAACCACAATTATCGCATCGATAGCGAGCCAGGCGGCGCGTGTAGCCCTGCACGATACCCTTCGCCAGATCCAGATCCGGCCGATTCTCGGGTGCCGTAACCAACAGTCTGGCCTCCAGCAATTTGTCGAATCCGAGCAGTGTCGGATTGCGCTTCAGCTCATCGCGAACCAGTTTGTACGCCGCCTCGGGCCCGTCGCCCTCGAGCACCAGTTGGAACACCACGTCCAGCAGATCCAGGGAAGGATAGTGTTCCAGGTAACCGCGCAGCAACTGCAGGCCTTCTTCGCGTCGATCCAGTTTGCGGAAGGCGTCGAGCAAACGCTGCGCGACCAGCGCCAGATAAGGGGGATCCTGCTGTTCGATGCGCTGCCAGGTTTCGATCGCCGCCAGCAGTTGGTCTTGTTGAAACTGAATGTCCCCAAGGAGCAGGCTGGCACGAACGCATTTGCGGTTGCGCTCGAACGCGGTCTGCAGGTAAACCGCCGCCAGATCGCGCCGAGAGCGCATGATTTCCGCCGCCGCCAGTTCGCAGTAGTACTCGGCAATTTCCCGGTGTGAAGCAAAGTCGGGAAGTTCCGAAGCGATCGCGATCGCCTTCTCCCAGTCCTTCTCAAGCTGATAAATTTCGAGCAGGTTGCGTTTCGCGTCTTCGGCCAGATCCGAATCGCGCAGTTTGTCGAAGATTTCCTCGGCGCGGTCGAGCAACCCGGCCTTGAGATAGTCCTGCCCCAGTTCAGCAAGCGCCTGCAGTTTCAGATCCTGCGGAAGATCATCGCGCCCGACGAGATTCTGGTGCATGCGGATGGCGCGCTCGGTTTCTCCGCGGCGGCGGAACAGGCTGCCGAGAGCAAAATGCAGTTCGATGGTCTGCGGATCGACCTGGACGGCTTCGACAAACGCCTCGATCGCACGATCCGGCTGCTCGTTGAGCAGGAAGTTCAGTCCCTGAAAATAGGAACGCGGGAGTGCCCTGGACTCCTTGACCAGATGCCGGATGTCGACCCGTGCCGCTGCCCATCCCAAGCCGAAGAACAGCGGGAAGAGCAGTAGTTGCCAGTATTCGAACTCGATCATGCACTCAACTCTGTGGTTTCAGGCGACGCCCGAACCGCTCTCCTGGCGGCATCAGGTCTGGCGTTCCTGATTTGCCGACCACCCTTGCCTGCAACTCCCGATTCGGGCTGGCCAAGGAATGCATCTATCACCTTTCGACAAGGAGCGGGCGGCATCTCGCCGCCCGCAATCCGCCACACGGTCTGAGCTCTCAGATCGATTCCGGCGAGCCGTCGACACGCTCCCGCAATTCCTTTCCCGCCTTGAAATGCGGCACCCACTTTTCCGGGACCTCAACCTTCTCACCCGATTTCGGATTGCGGCCGACACGCGGTGGCCGGTAGTTCAGGGCAAAACTCCCGAAACCGCGAATCTCGATGCGGTCACCTTTGGACAAAGCCTCGGCCATCGCATCGAGAATCATCTTTACCGACAAATCCGCATCTTTGGCGACCAGTTGAGGGAAACGCCCAGCCAGTTGAGCGATGAGATCCGACTTGGTCATCCTCCTCGGACCCTATTGGGGATTGTTGAGCTTGGCTTTGAGCAAGGCACCCAGATTCGTGGTCCCCGAACTGGCACTACTGTCGGCAGAAAACTTCTGCATCGCCTCTTGCTGCTCGGCCTGCTCCCGCGCCTTGATCGACAGGCTGATCGAGCGCGTCTTGCGATCCACATTGATGATCATCGCTTCGATGCGGTCCCCTTCCTTATACAACTTGGTCAGGTCGTCGATACGATCACGCGACACTTCCGAGGCCCGCAGGTAGGCTTCGATGTCGCCCTCCAGAATCACCACCGCACCCCGCGCATCAACCGACTTGACCACCCCGCGGGCAATGCTGTTCTTGTCGTGCGTCGCGATGTAGCTGGTGTAGGGGTCGCCATCAAGCTGCTTGATCCCCAGAGAGATCCGCTCCTTGTCGGTATCGATGGCCAGGACCACCGCATCGACCTCGTCGCCCTTCTTGAAGTTGCGAATCGCCTCTTCGCCGGGCAGGGACCACGACAGGTCGGACAGATGCACCAGACCGTCGATGCCACCGGGCAGGCCGATGAACACACCAAAGTCGGTAATCGACTTGATCGCCCCGCGCACCCGGTCGCCCTTCTTGTAGTTCATCGAGAAGTCGTCCCACGGGTTGGCAGCGCACTGCTTCATGCCCAGGGAGATGCGGCGGCGATCTTCGTCGATCTCGAGGATCATCACCTCGACCTCGTCGCCCAACTGCACGACCTTCGAGGGGTGAACGTTCTTGTTGGTCCAGTCCATCTCGGAGACATGCACCAGGCCTTCGATGCCCTGCTCGATCTCGACAAAGGCTCCGTAGTCGGTGAGATTGGTGACCTTGCCGAAAAGACGTGTCGTCGGTGGATAGCGACGCGAGATACCAACCCAGGGGTCTTCGCCCAACTGCTTGAGACCGAGCGAAACGCGGTTCTTTTCCTGGTCGAACTTGAGGATCTTGGCCTGGACTTCGTCACCGACGGCCAGCACTTCCGAGGGGTGACGCACCCGGCGCCATGCCAGGTCGGTAATGTGCAGCAGGCCATCGATACCACCCAGGTCGACGAAGGCGCCGTAGTCGGTGATGTTCTTGACCACCCCCTTGACGATGCTGCCTTCCTTGAGCGCCGCGAGCAACGCATCGCGCTCTTCACCGACGCTCGCTTCGAGAACGGCGCGGCGTGAGACCACCACGTTGTTGCGCTTGCGGTCGAGCTTGATGACCTTGAATTCGTAAGTCTTGCCTTCGTACGGCGTGGTGTCCTTGACCGGGCGCATGTCGACCAGCGAGCCCGGCAGGAAGGCGCGGACACTGTTGGTCATCACCGTCAGCCCCCCCTTGACCTTGCCGGTAATGGTGCCGGTGACGAGCGAACCGTCGTTCAGCGCCTGCTCGAGCGCATTCCACGCGGCGACACGTTTGGCACGGTCGCGCGACAGACGAGTTTCACCGAAACCGTTCTCGAGCTGTTCGATGGCCACCTGGACGAAATCGCCGACCTTGACTTCGAGTTCGCCCTTGTCGCTCAGGAATTCATCAATTTCAATGTAGCTCTCGGACTTGAGACCGGCATTGACCACCACAAAGTTCTGGTCAATGCGCACGACTTCCGCAGTGATGACCTCTCCGGGACGCATTTCCTGACGCCCGAGGCTCTCTTCGAAAAGTTCGGCAAAGCTTTCTTGCATGGAGGGATTGGCTGACATATGTGTTGAGTTACCTCACCGCAATGCTGCGGGGTGAGTTGAAAACGATCACCAGTTCCGGTCACTCCGGAAACCTCACCCAAGCGGGAAGGGAA
>JAKOZI010000201.1 GCA_029780075.1 Pseudomonadota bacterium | reverse complement strand
TGGCAGCCGGCGCCTGGCAGCGTTCCGGGCAATTCTGCTGTTTCGATCACCCGATTCGCGATCTGCACGGTGCGGTACTGGCGATCATCGGCAGCGGCAGCCTGGGGAAAGCGGTGGCGAGACTGGCGGAGACCTTCGGGATGCGCGTCCTGCGCAGCGAGCGCAAGGGCCTTTCGAGCGTGCGTCCGGGCTATACACCGTTCGCGCAGGCCTTGTGTGACGCGGACGCGATATCGCTGCACTGCCCGTTGACCGAGGAGACGAAAAGTCTCATTGGAGAGGCCGAGTTGCGCGCCATGAAGCCTTCGGCACTGCTGATCAACACCGCGCGTGGTGGGCTGGTCGATGAGGCGGCGCTGGCTACTGCCCTTGAGCAGGGCTGGATCGCCGGTGCCGGTTTCGATGTCTTGACGGTCGAGCCGCCGAGTGCCGGCAATGTCCTGCTGACCCCGCAACTGCTCGCGCTTCCGAATTTCTTGCTGACACCG
This sequence comes from Pseudomonadota bacterium, assembly GCA_029780075.1. Classification (GTDB taxonomy): domain Bacteria; phylum Pseudomonadota; class Gammaproteobacteria; order Burkholderiales; family Rhodocyclaceae; genus Accumulibacter. The sequence goes on along the minus strand of JAKOZI010000201.1, from coordinate 3,828 downwards.
CATGTGGCCTGGGCGAGCGGGCCGGCAATGCAGACCCTGGCCGATCAGTTGACCGCCAACCTGGAAGCCTTCGCCCGCGGCGCACCGCAGAATCGGGTCGCCTGAGTGCGGCCCTCCGCGTGGCTTTTCCCCGCCAGTGACGCCTCGTGCTGCTGGGCACCGGTCTGACGGCGAGACGCACGTTCAATGCTGCGCGTGAGTGCTCGTTGCGCTGCTGGAAAGTCCGGTCGCCCTGAGAGCGCCGTCTGGAATGCGTCAATGGCTTGTTGATAGCGTCGCAGGCGGAACAGTACCAGTCCAAGGTCGTACCAGACGCCGGGCAGCGCCGGCCCGATGCCGCGCGCCGCCCGCTGGCACTGGGTGGCAGCGTGCAGCCTGCGATCGATATGGAAGCTTCCTCTCCGGTCGTGGGGGCACGCCGCCGCGGCCTTGAAGGCCTCGATGGCTTCCTCGCGGCGCCCGGTGCGGTACCAGGCCAGGCCGAGAAACTGCAGTGAGACACTGTCATCAGGAATGGCCTGGCGAATGCTGCGGGCAATCGATTCGGCTTGTACAAGATCACCGCGCTGATGGAAGGTGCCGAAAAGGTCGAACAGCGCGTCGATCATCAGCGGGCACCTCCTGCCACTACCAATCGTTGCCGATTGTCGGTCATCTTCCCGGCGTTTAACGGGGAAGGACATTGCCGGCCAGCATCAAGGGTCGCGCGGGTACTCGCGTAGTTTCCTCCGCGCCGGATGCCGGGCCTGCAATGGACTGAGCGTGGGGTCGGGACAATCTGGCATGGCGGCCTGTCGGTACTTCTTTCGGGCATGTCGGCAACTCCCCACGCGGATTCCAGATTCGTATTCTGTCGTTCCGACGCGGCTGCGGCCAGTGGAAAAGCTCCTGTCAGGAGTGGGAAAAATTCCCGGTCGAGTGTCAGCAAAGTCGGCACCGCGGTGGGCCGTCAGCATTCTGGGGAGCCGATCCCGCTGATCAATTGCGTTCCCGGCGCCGAGCACCGGTATTCTGGCTTCGAAGGTGACGCCATAGGCATCACTTTTTTCCCCGTTTGGAGGAGAAGAATGCGACGGGCGTGGGAACTCTACTGCCAGTGGGACAGAAGCCAGCTACGGCGAATTGAGGAGGTACCGACGATTAACTTTCGAGGCGATACTCAGCCGCGCGCGCATGCGCCGGCAGGCCCTCTCCGTACGCCAGCGTTGCCGCGATGCGACCGAGTGTCTTCGCGCCGGCCTGGGAGACGCGGATCAGACTGGTTCGCTTCTGGAAATCGTAGACCCCCAGCGGTGACGAGAAACGGGCGCTGCCGGAAGTCGGCAGGACGTGGTTGGGGCCGGCGCAGTAGTCGCCGAGCGACTCGGAGGTGTAACGGCCGATGAAGATCGCACCGGCGTGATGAATTTTCTCTACCCAGGCTTCGGCATCACTTACAGACAACTCAAGGTGTTCGGGTGCGATGCGGTTGGCGATTCCGCAGGCTTCATCGAGGTCGCGCACCTGGATCAGCGCGCCGCGATTTTCCAGTGCGGCACGAATGACCTGCTGGCGCGGCATCGTGGGCAGCAGCGTGTCGAGCGAAGCGGCAACGCGCTCGATGTAGGAAGCATCCGGGCAGATGAGCACCGACTGTGCCAGTTCGTCGTGTTCAGCTTGAGAGAACAGGTCCATGGCCACCCAGTCGGGGTTGGTCTGTCCGTCGCAGATGACGAGAATTTCCGAAGGCCCGGCAACCATATCGATGCCAACGACGCCAAAGACGCGGCGCTTGGCGGCGGCAACATAGGCGTTCCCGGGCCCCACGATCTTGTCCACCCGCGGAATGGTGTGAGTGCCATACGCCAGGGCGGCTACCGCCTGGGCGCCGCCAATGGTAAACACCCGGTCGACACGGGCCAGCGCGGCAGCGGCAAGAACCAGCGGATTGTGCTCGCCGAAGGGCGTTGGTACGACCATGACCAGGTCCCTGACTCCGGCGACGCGCGCCGGAATCGCGTTCATCAGCACCGATGAAGGGTAAGACGCCTTGCCGCCCGGCACGTAGAGTCCGACCCGGTCCAGCGGCGTCACTTTCTGGCCGAGCATCGTGCCGCGCATTCCTTCACTCTCTTCCTCGTATTGCCAACTCCGTAGCGGTTGCCGCTGATGGTAGTCGAGCACGCGTTGGGCGGCTGCTTCGAGCGCTTCTCGCTGCCCCGATGGCAGGCCGCAGAGGGCTTGCTGCAACTCGTTCTGCGAAAGTTCCAGTTCCGTCATCGAACTGACGCCGAGACCATCGAAACGTCGTGTGTACTCGATCACTGCGGCATCGCCGCGCGTCTTGACATCGGCGAGGATGTTGGCGACGGTCCGGTCGACCGATGCGTCCTGTGCTGCCTCAAAGGCCAGCAGAGCGTCGAGTCGTACCTCGAAGTCGGCGTCGGTTGTGGCCAGGCGCTTGATCCGGATCATTGCTCGACCACTCGGGCAATGACGTCGAGAATCGGCGCCAGCGTTTCGCGCTTCAGCTTGAGCGCGGCCTGATTGACGATCAGGCGCGAGGAAATGTCCATGATGTGCTCGCAGGCGGTCAGGTTGTTCGCCTTCAGGGTACTGCCGGTAGACACCAGGTCGACGATGGCGTCCGCGAGTCCGGCCAGCGGTGCCAGTTCCATCGAGCCATAGAGCTTGATCAGGTCGACATGCACGCCCTTGGCGGCAAAGTGCTCGCGGGCGATATTGACGTATTTTGTCGCCACCTTGAGGCGCGCGCCTTGACGCACGGCGTGCGCGTAGTCGAAACCGGCGGGGACGGCGACCATCATCCGGCATTTGGCGATCCTGAGATCGATTGGCTGGTACAACCCGTCGCTGCCGTGCTCGAGAAGAACGTCCTTGCCGGCGACACCGAGGTCGGCAGCACCGTATTGCACGTAGGTCGGCGTGTCGGTGGCGCGCACGATGACTACGCGGACTTCCTTGCGGGTCGTCGGGATGATTAGCCGGCGTGAGGTTTCGGGGTCCTCGAGCGGTTCGATTCCGGCCGCTGCCAGCAGGGGCAAGGTTTCCTCAAAAATCCGGCCCTTCGACAGAGCAATGGTGATGCCGTTCACGGCGTGTTTCCTGGGCGACAAAGTGCACATTCTACCGCAATGCATCGCCGCCGGTCGTCAGGTCCCCTGGCGTGCAGGACGCTGGTTTTCGCGATTCCCGGCTGGTTCCTCGTCCGGCGTACTTGGCGACTCTGCGCGGAATCAGCCCGCGCGTCGGACCGAAGGTAGCCTTGCCGTCAGGCAGCATGGCCGCGAATCGCTAGAGTTTGGACATAAATGGCGTATTATTCGGGCGCCGCGGCGCAAGAAGGGGAAATTCCTGCAGAAATTCAGGATTTATGCAGCCAGCGGTTACGATGGCGCTGGCTCGGGTTGTTCCTCGCTGTGGCGGCAGAGGGACAATCGGTGTGATCGGCAGCCGCTGACACTGGAGGAGCATTGACATGGAACAAATGGGTCTTTATTTCAACCTGGTGCTGATTCTGGCTTTTGTCGCCGGCAATGCTTTTTTTGTCGGATCGGAGATCGCCATTTCCTCGGCTCGCCGCAGCCGCATCAAGCAGTTGGCCGAAGAGGGCGACCGGCGGGCGGCCCGGGTCGAGATGCTGCACAACGAACCGGAGCGCTTCTACTCGGTGACCCAGGTCGGCATTACGCTGGTCTCATTGGGTCTTGGCGCCGTCGGCATGGAGACGATCAGCAATCTCACCGACTCGACTTTTGTTGCCACTTTCATGATGTTCGGCAATAGCGAGGCGCTGATCAAGGCCGCGCATACGGTGTCCTATGTCTT
>JAKOZI010000198.1 GCA_029780075.1 Pseudomonadota bacterium | reverse complement strand
AATTCGGCGGCGCGGGGGGAGGAACCCCTGTTCCGCTACGCTCCACAGGGGTTCCTCCCCCCGCAGAAGCAAGATCAACAGCCACAGCACAAACCAAAGCAAAGGCAAAACCGGGGCAGCGCTGTCCAGCTGCAACCGAAGTCCAGTGCACAGCTTAAACAGACTTCATTCTTGTCTTGACTTCGGGGTCCACTTTAGGCGACATGGCGCCAGCAAGCGGATATCAAGGATCAATACCGGAGCGCCAGCGTTCCAAAGAACCGCCGGGTTGAACTTGATGCAGTGAATTCAAGCCATCTTCCCTGCGGGAAAGAAACGACCTGTTCTCCTGAATTGCCATGCAGAGGGACATGGGTATCTGTGTTTATCTGTCAGTCGAGACGAGGCACTGTTTGCCAAATCTGATACACACCCCATGCTCCATCCCCGCCGGATCGTGGCGTGCGCGATCGAACGGCGATGGTCCAATCATCGCCGCATGGCAGTCAGAAAGTCGGTGAAACCTGCTCAATGTGAATGGTGCGTCAGGGTATGGTGTCAGGCCGGGGCGCAATCAGCAAGCGCTGTCTCACCCGCGCCGAGTTTTATATTCCCGTCAGTCAGTCGTTCTTGCGAGTGCCAGTGGAAAACCTGTTGAGTAATAATTCCGAGAGCTTTCGCAAGAGCTTTCCGCCGCCGGGAACCGGCGTCTTGTTGCCCAGTTCTTCGAGGAGATCCGGTATGTGCTTGATTGCGCCATCGGCAATTGCCTGCGGTACGCCAAGACGCTTCATCAGGGCATAGGCCGATTCGTTGACCTGGCGTCGGTACTTGTCGGGTAAACCAGCGACCGTTACTAACTCATTCCAGATGCGGGTTAACGCTTCATTGAACGAACTGCTGGTGCCGGCACCGTAGATCTTGCCTGGTTCAACAAGTGCGTTTTGCATGATCGATACCAGTAGATGCTCTCGCGATTGCAACCGGAGTGGCGCAAAGAACGCTTCCATTGGTCCACCAGACGCAAAACAGGTGGGAACCAGTTCCTTGTAAGCAAATCGGGTAAAAGCCGCCTGATTCCTGTCGACCCAGGAAGTCATCGGATGTTCGTTTTCGCATCCGGTAACCGCCAGGATTACCGGTATATTGCCTTGAGTCATTTTCTCGACAAAGAAACTGTAGTCCTCGTCGTGCTCCTTGGTGATTCGTGATGCGCGAGTGACGTGAAGCAACAGACTGAATCCATCGCGCGCTTTTTCGAGCAGGTCGATCAGTTCAACGACGGCTTGTTCTGCCGGGACGGTGCCATGACTGCTTTCGTGCAAGCCGACGGTGTCGATTATCTCGATCCTGCAATCGCCATTGCGGAACGGGGGGTATAGATGAGATTTGGCGGTAATTCCTCTTGCGCCGTTGTCAGTGGGTCGTGCCTTCCCCGTCAGGGTATTGCAGAGACTCGTCTTGCCGGTGCCGGTTGCACCAAAAACGAGAACGCGAATGTTCTTCATGGGTTCATCTGCCTGACTTGTAAGCTAACGCCCTGACCTTGAGCCTTCGTTACCGCCATGTTTGAAGTCCACCCTGCAGGGTTCGGATTGGCTCACCGGCGGCAGCTTCGGCGTGGAAGCCTCGTTGATCGCCACGGGGGTGTGCAGCACGGTCGGCGCGCTGATGCTGGTGAAGGCCGTGCGACTCGGCCACATCGCGCCGCCGCCCTGGAAGCGCAAGGGCTGAGCAGGCTACCGGCCCGGGGTTCGGGGTCCTCAGGGCGCCTTTTCGTAGAAGCCGCGGACATCGGCGGCCATTTCAGCCCGGCTCTTCTTGCGCAGATAGAACATGTGGCCGCCCGGGTAGGTACCGAAGAAGAGCCGCTTGCGCGTGTCTGCCCCGCGCACGGTCTGCTCCAGCACGTAGCTCGAAATCAGGTAGTTGGCGTTCAGGTCGTGGTAGCCATGGAGCACGAGCGCCTTCAGGTCGTGGTTTTGCGCGAGCGCGATCGCCAGGTCATCGGGGCCGCCCAGCTTCGCGCTGCGGTCCCAGCTCATGTTGACCGGGAGATTGAGCGGGATGTAGGGCCGGTCGCTGACATAGCCCAGATCCTTGCGCACATAGTCCGTGAAAGGTGCCAGGAGCACGCCGGACAGGATGTTGAGCGAGCGGTCGAAGGCGCCGAGTTCGTCCTTCTTCTCGGGCGTGGGGTTGTCGCTGGCCTGGGTCCCGTCGTAGGTGTCGATCACCTGCCCTGTCTTGCCGAGCAGGTTGGCGGCGAAGACGACCTCGGAAATCCGGCCGCGATGGTTCGCGACGAGCGCCGGCTCGATACCGATCAGGCCGCCGACCTTGGCATAGAACGCAGCCTGCTCCTCGGGACTCACCCGGCCCTGTGTCGCGAGCCCGGCCAGGTAGGCGGTCATCGCATAGTCTTCGACCGCCTTGATGGCCGCCGGCTCGTTCTTGATCGTGCTCAACCCATGGTGGGCGGCGATCGCCGCCTGCGAGGGCAGCAGCGTCATCGGCGCCACCAGGGAATAGTGCGGATCGGAGAGTTCGAGATGGAACGCCGGCGACAGCATGACCGCCCAGTTGAGATTGATGGCGTATTGCTCGGCCAGGATGCGTGACAGCGCGGCGACCCGCTGCCCGCCATAGCTTTCCCCCGCGATGCCCTTCGGCGAGCCCCAGCGGTTGTTGGCCGTCAGCCACTGGCGGATGAAGCCGGCGATGGCGTCCAGGTCGCCAGCGACCCCGTGGTAGGGCTTGCCGTCACGGGGTTTGCCGTCGGGCCCGGGCAGCATGCGGCTGTAGCCGGTGTCGACCGGGTCGATGAAGACCAGGTCGGTGAAGCGGATCCAGCTGTCGGGGTTTTCCTCCAGACGCGCCGGCACCGCAGGAAAGCTGCCATCGCCCGCCGTCACGATCGTCTTCGGTCCGATGGCTGCGAGGTGCAGGTAGATGCTGGCCGCGCCGGGGCCGCCATTGAAGGCGAAGGTCACCGGCCGCTTGGCGGGGTCCGCGCCTTTGAGCGTGTAGGCGACGTGAAAGATCTCGGCATCGGGGCGCTCGGGGTCCTTGCCGATCTTGAGCATCCCGGCCGAGGCCTTGTATTCCGGCAGATTCTGGGCCACTGCGCTCTGTGGGCCCGCAAACCATGCGACAAGACCGAGGACCAGCACCTGAAGCGCCTTCCGTCCGATGATCGAAAGTGTCATTTCCGCTTGCTCCATTCATTAATCATGGTGATCTCCGGCTGGGCGCGCTGCTTCTCGGCACAGCGCCTGTTTCCTGCACCTGTTCGAGCCGGATCTGGATCATTTCGCCGTGCCTGAAACTGCCGACGGGGCCAGGTTGACCTCGTCCGGGAGCGTCATCGGGCGCACGCCCTTGACCGAGCGGATGGCGAACTTCGGGTCGCGCTTCTGCAGTTCAGCGAAGAAACCCGGGAAGTGTGCCGCGCCGTAGGTGATGTATATCTTGTCGGCCTTAGAGTCGGCAACAAAGCGGGCGAGCGTTTGGTTGCGGAAATCGACGATGATGCGGTTGGACGGATCCTTCCCTTCGCCGAGCGCGCCGGAGACGGCCATGCCCAGCACGCCGCGGCAGACGATGCCGGCGAGCTTCTTCTGCTCGGGGGTGGCCCCTTCCACGATGCCGAGAAAGAGCGCGAACGGATCGCCGGCATCGGACGTCGCCGGCTTGGCCCTGGCCGCCCTGGCGGCCATCGCCGCCGCGAAGGCCGGGTCCTCGCGCAACAGGCGGTCGTACTCGGTCTTCATCTCGAGGAAGTTCGCGTCGGCGGTGATGTGCCGCGACGGGTGGATCGCCATGTCGGCCTTGATCGGGTCGAAGTAGTTCAGCTGGAAGCTCAGACCGCATTGCTCGGCCATCTTCTTGTAGCCCGCGCTGAGGTCCTGCTTGCTGCCCCGCAGGGTCTGGTTGAACCAGTCGGTCAGGTCGGGCCGCCCGTCCACAGGCGTTACGCCCTCGTAGAACAAGGTGTAGCCATCCACCAGCGCCTGTTCGAGGTCGAACACCACCGACTTGTAGAACTCCTCAGAGCCGATGTGCTGCATGCCCTGGAAGACTACCGTCTTCTGGCCGTTGGACAGCGTGGCCAGCGGTACCGCGGTTGGCCCGCTCTGAACCCAGAAGGCCAGGTAGAAAACCGGAAGCGAGGCCAGCCCCAGCATGCCCAGCGCACCGGCGAGCGCGAAGGCGCCGCAGGACCGGCCAGGCGAGTAGGCCGGGTCGCGCCGCCTGGCCAGCCAGCGCAGCAGGAACAGCAGCGTACCCAGTGCGACGCCCGCGGCGATCACCATGCCGACGATCCATAGCGGCAGCTTGCCTACTACCAGCAGGCCGGCCAGTGCGAACAGGATCAGCGCCAGCCAGAACGCGCCGTTGAGACGTGCTGACCAGCTGCCGGTGCTGGATTCGGTGGTGGTCATCGTGTTATTTCGCCTGGCATTGCAGTTCGTCGGTCTTGCCGGTATTCGTGTTCAGCCAGCTCACTTTCAGCTCGTTGCCCTGATGCACGAGGCTGACATTCTGCCCTTCGTAGTTCCCCTTGCTCGCAGAGCCGACGAGCCACAGCGTCACGGTACGATCGCCGCGCTCCATTCGAACCGTGGCCGGGTCGGTGGCGAAGAAGTGCGCCAGCACCTCGTTGGCGGGGTTGTTCTGGCAGGCATAGGGGATCGTCTTCGGTGTTGCCAGTTGCCAGACCGCTTGCAGTTCCGACGTGCGGAGCCGGTACTGGGCATCGACGCACCCCTTGACCGTGTCGACGGTCCAGGTCGCCGTGATCCAGGTCTGCTCCCCTTTCGCTTTCCAGCAGTCGTTGCGACCCTTGACCCAGCCCCGCTGCTCCTCGCGCAGCCGCGTCGCAAGCTTGCCCTTGGCCTTCGCCTTCGCCGCAGCCGCTCTGTAGGCCTCGTCGAGCTGGCGGTCGAGCGTCGCCAGTGAGGCGTCGCTGCAGATCAGCGTTTCAACCTCGCCACTTGCTTTCGCACAACTGAAGGTCGGTCCTTGCGCAAGCACGGCCACAGGCAAGCCCACCGTACAGGCGATGAAGGATGGAACAACAAGCACTCGCTTCTCCATCAGTTCTCCTCACTGGACAGTCGAGCAGCAAATGGCTGACGTGTCCAAACCAGAAGACAAGAATGTCCAGTCCCTCGGAATGTCGACTCTGCCGAGCCAGTGAGGGATTCCGGGTTCGGTACGGTCAATTGTCTTGCTGCTCGACCACCAAGCCGGACAGGCGCGGAGTCTGCCAGCAGGTCATCGCTCGCGCAACCGCATCCTCGGCAACTCCTGCCTGCAGGATTTCGCGCGCACGAGGCAGGCTCATTCGTTAACCAGCGGCGTGGCGATAGACCTGGATGGCAAAAGCTTTCCCCGACTTGAGCACCTGCATGTTCTCCAACTCCAGCGTGAAGCCGAACAAGGTCGACGGGGGCGCATGGCAAAGCACCAGCCTGGATGTCGGCAAAATACTCTGCACGGGGAAACTTGCGTTTGCCCCAACAGCGGCTAGACTGCCGGAATGCACGGAGAGTGGAGCGACGAACGATTGATGCTGGCCTACCGCGCCGGTGACGCCCAGGCGTTCACGACGCTCTACGGTCGCTATCGTGGCCCGCTCCATCGCTATCTGGCTCGGCAATGCGGCAATCCGACGCTGGCCGAAGAACTGTACCACGAGGTATGGATCAAGGTGATCAACGCACGCGCCCATTACGAACCGCTGGCCCGCTTTTCGACATGGATCTTCCGGATCGCGCGTCATCGCCTGATCGACCACTATCGACAGCACGCGCACCAGTTGCCGTTGCAGTTTGCGCCGCCCGCGGGTGACCCCGCTGCCGATGGTCCGGATGATCTGCTGGCCAACCTGCCGGCGCCCAGCCACGAGACGCCGCATGCCGTGCATGAGCGGCAGCATGTGGCCGAACGAATCAGTCTGGCGCTGGCGGCGCTGCCGTCTGCCCAGCGTGAAGTCTTTCTGCTGGCCGAGGAGGGTGGGCTGACCCTGGATGAAATCGCCGCCGCGACCGATTGCGGTCGCGAAACGATCAAGAGCCGTTTGCGTTACGCGCTGAGCAAGCTCAGGCACTCGCTGCAGGATCTCTTATGACCGAACCGCGCCAGGATTTCCCGAGCGATCCTCCACTCTCGCGACTGTATCGGCAGTTTGCGACCGACGAACCGACGCCGGCTATCGACGAGCGGATTCTGGCCGCCGCGAAGGCGGCGCTTGGCGCGGGTGAACGGTCGCCGGGCGCCGACCACGGCCGCTGGTGGCGGCGTTGGCGTACGCCGTTGGCGCTGGCCACGACGCTGGTGCTGACCCTGACGCTTTCCCTGCTGCAACAGCCGCCGCCGGGGAACGGGTTCGTGCCTGTGGTTCCCGGTCTGCCAGTCACGCCGACGCCGGCCGCTGCGCCAGCGGCGAAGTTTGCCGATCCGGAGGCCAGGCCCGCTGCCGCGGTCGCTCCTTCCTCTCCGGCCAGGACGGCTGGCGCCCTGTCGGACCGGCAGGCCGAAGCGCGGCAGCAGGCAAGGCAGCCGTCGATCGGAGTCGACGCGCGCGACCGCGATGCGAAGTCCGAGAGCGTTGCCGAGCGGGTTTCGAGCGCGGTGGCAGCGAAACCCGCACCGTCGGCGGCAGAGCCGGCGGCAACCCGCCCCGAACGTTCGGACGTTGCCCCTGCCGTCGCCGGCACGGTCACCGGCAACAGCACCGAAGCGCAGTTGGCTGCCACTCCCGGCAGAGCGCCGGCGACCGCGCTGGCGAAATCGCGGGCGCAAGCCGTCCGCACGGCGAGCGTCTGGCTCGATGAAATCCGTGTCCTCCGACGCGAAGGCAACCTTCAGGAGGCCGAACGGCAGTTGCGCGAGTTCCGTCGCGAATACCCGGACTACTCCTTGCCCGAGGACCTGCGTCCATGAGGTGCGCGCGTATTGCCCG
>JAKOZI010000195.1 GCA_029780075.1 Pseudomonadota bacterium | reverse complement strand
TAAATGTTAATATTACTCCTAATAAAGATAAATCTACATTTATTCCAGCGTTTACGTACATAGAACCTTTACCTTACGATACATATAGTTTTAAAGCTTTACCTAATGATCAATTATATTTGTTCACCTCTGCATACACAGAAAATGCAGGCAAGCTAAAGGACTTCACAGGTTGGTATACTACTGACGATACAAAGTGCGATAGCGGTGTCAGTGTCATCTGCAGTATTTTATCAAGCGATCCAATGCAAGAGCTTGGTTTATACAGCAGAGACTATGTAGTTACTAAACCTGATGACAGCAGATATTATTTGAAAAATTCACCAGGGCAAGTACGTAACAACATTCGTAACGACACTCGTTATGCTATATTCCATGGTTATACACCAAATGTACGATTAGAAGGACGACCGACAGATTCTGGTGGGCGTATATCCGTAATAGGTAAGAAGCCGTTGACACTATCTCAAATCAACGCTATTAATATACAAATATCTAGAATAACAATTAAACAATCTGGTGGTGGTCCAGTACCTTATCAATAATCTACCAACATAGATATAATTTTGTGCATTATGTAGCCATCGCGTTTATGAACAGGTAGTTGTAAGCTCTCATTAACTAATGCATCGTAGTTTAGCTTAAGTGTAGATAATGCTCGTATTAGGTCTTGGTAAATTCCTTCAGGTATACTTTGTAATTGTTCCGGTGTTAGTATCGGTAATTGGTATAGATTGAGTCCATCGTATGGTGTATTTAGTATAATGTAATTTGTCTTGGATAATGTGACTAGTTCTTGTTGCTCGATAGGAGCATCAATCAACACAGGGTCATTAGGTTTGTACAGATGGTTGCTGTACAACAGATTGCGTAGTTTGATACCATAGAATCGCAACACAAGACTTATCTGTGTTGTCACAACTCCATCAAAATAGTTGATATATGGGAACACAAGTGGTAAAGCCAGTGACAGTATCCATTGTTGGTTCGTCTTATAATTGTTTCTTAACCATTCTATTGCACTCGTGCTAGGCACAATCAGCTGCGATACTACAGGTTCCTGTTCTGTTTGTAGTGATGCAGTCACTTGTTCTGGCTCTACCGGTACTAACTGCTCCATGGGTGGCTGTTCTGTTTGCTCGCTCTGTGGTTGTATTGGCTCTTGTGGCACTGTACGCTCTACGTTTCCTAAGTCCAGTTCTTCTTCCTCATCATTTTCTAAAATCAAATCTCTATGTTTGTCTAGCAAAGGTTTAGTATCAATAAGGTACCTGATAAGCCTAATAATACTTGTGTTTTGCTGCGTAAACCATTTAATAAACCCTTGCTCAT
>JAKOZI010000185.1 GCA_029780075.1 Pseudomonadota bacterium | reverse complement strand
GGTCGCCAGCACCCTGACTCCGAGCCCTCGCATCGCGGGGAATTCCAGCGCGACAGGGACCGCATTGTGCACTCCACCGCGTTCCGGCGCCTTGAATACAAGACCCAGGTCTTTGTCAATCATGAGGGCGACCTGTTCCGTACGCGGTTGACTCATAGCCTTGAGGTCGCGCAGATTGCACGCGGGATAGCGCGTGCCCTGCAACTCAACGAGGATCTGGTTGAAGCGATTTCGCTTGCGCACGATCTGGGACACACCCCTTTCGGTCACGCCGGACAGGACGCGCTCAACGATTGCATGCGTGACCATGGCGGGTTCGAACACAATTTGCAGAGTCTGCGCACGGTGGACCTGCTAGAGGAGCGTTACGCGGCCTTCGACGGGCTCAACCTGTGTTTCGAGACACGCGAAGGCATCATCAAGCATTGTTCCCCGGAAAACGCTCGTCGGTTGGGCGAATTGGGCGAACGTTTCATCAGTCGCACGCAGCCCTCGATGGAAGCCCAGATCTGCAATCTGGCCGACGAAATCGCTTACAACAATCACGACGTGGACGATGGATTGCGTGCCGGGTTGATTACACTGGAGCAATTGGAAGAGGTCAGCCTCTTTGCGCGGCATGCGGCCGATGTCCGGAGACTTTACCCGGGAATTGGTGGGCGCCGGCTGATTCACGAAACCATCCGGAGAATGATCAATGCATTGGTATGCGACCTCGTAGAAACGACTGCCGACAACATTGCCGGTTGGCGACCCAAGGATCTTGCCGAGGTCCGGCTGCGGGGTGAAGCGCTGGTGGCGTTTTCTGACGATATGGGCAATGCACAGCGCCTGATGAAGCGCTTCTTGCGAAGCCATCTCTACCAGCACTTTCAGGTCTTGCGGATGGCCAACAAGGCGCGGCACATCATCTGCGACCTGTTTGCTGCGTTCACCAGTACTCCGCGTCTGCTGCCTCCACAGTACCAGATGCCTGGGTCAAGCGAGCAGGCACGTCGGGTTGCCGACTATATTGCCGGAATGACTGATCGTTACGCCATCAAGGAGCATCGACGGCTGTTTGCGATTGGTGAAAGCTGAATCGCTTCCTGGGTGGCGTTCGTCGATGAGTCGCGAGTGCCTCGGTGGCCCATGGTGGCCACTCGCCAGCATCACTATGAACAACGCCCGACTGCATTGCCGGCAAGATACCTCGATTGCGAGATCGCCTGCTGCGGCACGGCGGCAGTGCCGCCTACGGCGCTGGCCAGTCCTTGATGTAGGCCTTGAGCAGCTTGTTCTCGAGGTTGCGCTCTTCGAGTACGGCCTTGGCCACGTCGTGAAAGGAAACGATTCCGACGATGGTATCACCTTCCATGACCGGCACATAACGCGTGTGCGAGTCGACCATCATCCGCCGCAACTCGTCGACATCCATGTCGGGGTCCGCCGTTGGCGGGTTGCGGTCCATCGCTTCGAGCACCAGGATCTCGGCGATCGGCGGCGTCGGACCGACCCGACGCTCGGTCTGACGCTTTGCCAGGATGGCAAGCACCTCACGGAAGGTCAGCATCCCGGCCAGCTTGCCTCCTTCGGTGACGATCACCGAGCCGATGTCGTTCTCTGACATCATGATCACGGCTTCCGAGAGCGGTGTTTCGGGATGCACGCCGAAAAGCCTGGAATCCTTGACCTGCAGTACTTCTTTGACCTCCATGTCACCTCCTAGAGATAGGGTAGCTAGCTGATGCGCCCATTTGCTTATCGCAGTGATTCTACCAGATGTGCATCAACATCCGAAAAGCGGGTGACATCATCTTTTGTTCCTGGTGTACTCGTCCCTGATTTCCTTGCCGGATTCAGCGAACCGCGTTCGCAGGCCGCCCTGGTTGCCATGCGCGATCAATCCCGGCAGCGCAACGCAACGCCCGCGTTTGCGGGCGTTGCGGCCGAAAGGACGCCTCGGTTTCAGGCCTTCAGCGCCGACAGGACCTCATCAAGCATCTTCTTGGCGTCGCCGAAGAGCATGCGGTTGTTTTCCTTATAGAAGAGCGGGTTATCGACTCCGGCATAACCGGAGGCCATGCTCCGCTTCATGACAATCGATGTTTTTGCCTTCCAGACTTCGAGCACCGGCATACCGGCGATCGGACTGCTGGGGTCGTCCTGCGCCCCCGGATTGACGATGTCATTGGCGCCGATGACCATCGCCACGTCGGTCTGCGGAAAGTCGTCGTTGAGCTCGTCCATTTCCATCACGATGTCGTAAGGCACCTTGGCTTCCGCCAGCAGCACGTTCATGTGGCCGGGCATGCGCCCGGCCACTGGGTGGATGCCGAAGCGAATGTTGACGCCCTTCCCGCGCAGGTGCTTGGTGATTTCGTACACCGTGTGCTGGGCCTGCGCCACCGCCATACCGTAGCCGGGAACGATGATCACGCTCTTCGCCTCGCGCAGCAGTTCGGCGGTTTCGACACTGCTGATGGGCACCACTTCACCGGCCGGCTGCGCGGCATCGCCCTTGGCTGCGGGTGTCCCGCCGCCGGTGCCGAAGCCACCAGCAATCACGCTGATGAAGTTGCGGTTCATCGCCCGACACATGATGTACGACAGAATCGCGCCGGAGGAACCGACCAGCGCGCCGACGACGATCAGCAGGTCGTTCGACAGCATGAAACCGGTGGCTGCCGCTGCCCAGCCGGAATAGCTGTTGAGCATTGAAACCACCACCGGCATGTCGGCACCACCGATGGCCATCACCATGTGGATGCCAAACAGGAGAGCGATCACCGTCATCACTACCAGCGGTGTCATGCCGTCGCTGATCGAGTGCGCGTTCAGGAACTCGCGACCGAACCAGATCACGACCAGCAAACCAAGGAGATTGAGCCAGTGGCGCGCCGGCAACAGCAGCGGTGAACCGCCGATCTTGCCGTTGAGCTTGCCGAAGGCGATCAGTGACCCCGAGAATGTCACCGCACCGATCAGGATGCCGATATAGATCTCCATCTCATGGATGCTCTTTTCAGCGCCGGTCAATTCAATGGACGTGTCGATGTAGCTGGCGAAGCCAACCAGCGCCGCTGCAAGGCCGACCAAGCTGTGCATCAGCGCCACCAATTCCGGCATCTGCGTCATCTGCACGGTGCGTGCAGCGTAGAGACCGATGGCGCCACCGGCAACCATGGCTCCGATGATCCAGGGAATACCGGCAAGGCTGACGCGCGGCCCGAAGACCGTTGCCAGCACGGCAATGGTCATGCCGATCATGCCGTAGAGGTTGCCGCGGCGGGAGGTTTCCGGATTGGATAGGCCACCCAGGCTGAGAATGAAGAGAATGGTTGCTCCGATGTAGGAGACGGTAGCCAGCTCAGGTGTCAAGACTGCGGACATGTCGTGTCTCCCGGGTTACTTGCGGAACATGGCCAGCATGCGCTGGGTCACGGCGAAGCCGCCGAACATATTGACTGCGGTGAGCACGATGCCGCCCACCGCCAGCCAGCGTATCCACTCATTGGGTGGCGGCGCGCCTCCGGCCAGGGGTGGCGCAATCTGGACCAGGGCACCGATGGCGATGATGCTGCTGATCGCGTTGGTGACACTCATCAGTGGCGTATGCAAAGCAGGCGTGACGTTCCAGACCACCATGTAGCCGACGAAACAGGCCAGCACGAAGACCGTGAAGTGCGCGAGGAAGGCTCCCGGCGCGTGCGCGCCGACGAACCAGAACAGCGCTGCGGCAACGCCAAACATGATCGCCAGTTTCTGTGCCGGCATCGGTTCGCCACCGCCTCCGTGACCATGGCCCTTCTTTGCGGCAGGCACCGCCGCCGGCTTCGCCGCCGCCGGCGGGGTCGCCGACGGTTTCGGAGCCGGCGGTGGCCAGGTGATTTCGCCGTTCTTGATTACCGTCAGGCCGCGGATGGCTTCGTCGTCCATGTTGACGTCGATGTTGCCGTCCTTGGTCTTGCACAACTCCTCGGTGAGGCGGAACAGGTTGGTGGAGTACAGCGTCGATGACTGCTTGGCCAGCCGCGAGGCGAGGTCGGTGTAGCCGACGATGGTCACGCCATGCCTGACGACCACCTGGCCGGGCTCGGTCAACTCGCAGTTGCCGCCCCTCTCGGCCGCCATGTCGACGATGACGCTGCCCGGCTTCATGCTCTTCACCATCTCGGCGGTGATCAGCCGGGGTGCGGGCTTGCCGGGGATCAGCGCGGTGGTGATGATGATATCCACCTCCCGGGCCTGCTTGGCGTACATCTCGCGCTGGGCCTGCTGAAAGCCCTCGCTCATCACCTTGGCGTAACCACCGCCACCGGAACCCTCTTCCTCGTAATCGACCTTGACGAATTCACCGCCCAGGGATACGACCTGATCGGCCACTTCGGCACGCGTGTCGTTGGCGCGCACGAGGGCGCCCAGGCCGGCCGCCGTGCCGATTGCCGCCAGGCCGGCGACACCGGCGCCGGCGATGAAGACCTTGGCCGGTGGCACCTTGCCGGCGGCCGTGATCTGTCCGTTGAAGAAGCGGCCGAAGGCGTTGGCAGCCTCAATGACGGCGCGGTAGCCGGCGACACCGGCCTGGGAGGTCAACGCATCCATCTTCTGGGCGCGGGAGAGCGTGCGTGGCAGCGAGTCGATGGCCAGCACGGTCGCGCGTTTTGCGGCGAGTTGCTTCATCAGTTCCGGGTTTTGCGCCGGCCAGATGAAGCCGATCAGGGTGCCGCCGTCGCGCAGGAGGCGAACTTCCTCCGTCATCGGCACGCCGACCTTGAAAACGATATCGGATTCCGCCCACAACTGGGCGGCAGTGTCGATGATCCTGGCGCCCGCAATGCGGTAGGTTTCGTCGCTGCAATTCGCTGCATCTCCTGCGCCGGTTTCGACGGCCACCGCGAAACCCAGCTTGATCAGTTTTTCGACGACCTCAGGTACGGTCGCAACCCGCCTTTCCCCAGCAGCAATCTCTTTTGGAACTCCGATTGTTAGCGGCATTCTGTCCTCCATCACTCGTTTCGTTATGCCTGCGTTCAAATAACCGGTCCGCAAGGCGCGGAACCTGCCCCCAAATGCAACATCATCTCGGCGGACCACCTTGCGGCCGAGACGCCCACTTTTCTTTGGTCGGGACGGGGAGAACCGGCTCCTGGTTATGGCCAAGCCGATACCCAACAGTCTCCGAAAGACGTTTCCAACAGCTTACCACAAGCGTAAAGCGGAATTTACCATGACGATTACACGGGAAGCCCCCCTTTATCGGCGGTGGAGTAGGCGTCACCGGCGTGCGCCGAGAGCAAGGGTCACCGCGATCCCTGTCGCCGAACGGCTGTTTCACTGTTCCGGTAAAAAAACAAACCGGTTCGCTCGGTCAACCTTTCGTATGGTCGATTGTGGCGAGTCAGGCATATTAATTGCTTTTGATGCAAAAAGACTCGTTTAGGCTGTGCTGGCCCAGAGAAATGGCCGCCACTGCTTCATTGCGGTGCCAAAGCGACCACTGCGCGCACTCCCTTGGTGCGGCGCAACATCTTGAATGGCAGGTGTATTCAGGGTATAGTCGCCAGTCCCCGTGAGTCAGTCGGTGGTCGGTTTGCGCCGGTTTTGCGGCGTTCTTGTGGCAGTTGTGCGCCCAACAGACTGCCGGGGTACCGTTTTTTTTGTTTTGTGAGGATTCGAGCGTGATGAATTCGGCCATACCTGAAGGGCAGGGGCTATACGACCCGGCCAACGAGCACGATGCCTGTGGCGTCGGTTTTGTAGCGCACATCCGGGGCAAGAAGAGTCACTCGATCATCGAGCAGGGCCTGTTGATCCTGAAGAATCTCGATCACCGCGGGGCGGTTGGTGCTGATCCGCTGATGGGCGACGGGGCCGGGATCCTGATTCAGATACCGGATGCCTACCTTCGTGAGGAGATGGCCAAGCAGGGGGTGCAATTGCCGCAACCCGGAGACTATGGCGTTGGAATGGTCTTCCTGCCGAAGGAGTCAGCTTCTCGCCTTGCCTGTCAGGAAGAAATCGAACGCGCAGTGCGCTCCGAGCATCAGGTCGTTCTGGGTTGGCGCGATGTGCCGATCGACCACGCTTTGCCGATGTCGCCCACCGTGCGCACCAGGGAGCCGGTCATCCGCCAAATCTTCATCGGTCGTGGTCCGGACATCATGGTGACCGACGCTCTCGAGCGCAAGCTCTACGTGATCCGTCGTAGCGCAGCCAACGCCGTGCAGGCGCTTGGACTGAAGCACAGCAAGGAGTTTTACCAACCGTCGATGTCGGCACGGACGATCGTCTACAAAGGGTTGCTGCTCGCCAATCAGGTCGGCGAGTACTACACCGACCTCAAGGATCCGCGTTGCATCTCGGCAATGGCCCTGGTGCACCAGCGCTTTTCGACCAATACCTTTCCGACCTGGCAACTGGCGCACCCGTTCCGCATGATCGCCCACAACGGTGAAATCAACACCCTGCGCGGCAACTACAACTGGATGCGGGCGCGCGAGAAAGGCACCTCGTCACCGCTTCTCGGTGCCGATCTCGAAAAGCTCTGGCCGCTGATCTACCCGGGTCAATCCGATTCCGCTTCCTTCGACAACGCGCTCGAACTGCTGGTGATGGGCGGCTATTCACTTGCGCACGCAATGATGATGCTGATTCCGGAAGCCTGGGAGTCGCATACCTTGATGGACGAGAAGCGTGGCGCTTTCTACAAGTACCATGCGGCGATGATCGAACCTTGGGATGGTCCGGCAGCCGTGGCGTTTACCGACGGGCGCCAGATCGGCGCGACGCTTGACCGCAACGGCTTGCGACCGGCACGGTATCTGGTTACCGACGACGATCTGGTGGTGATGGCCTCGGAAGCCGGGGTGCTACCGATTCCCGAAGAGCGGATCGTCAAGAAGTGGCGGCTGCAACCGGGCAAGATGTTTCTGATCGACCTCGACCAGGGGCGGATCATCGACGATCTGGAACTCAAGGACACGCTGGCCAGGACCAAGCCTTACCAGGACTGGCTGAGCCGCATCAATATCCGGCTCGATGACCTGGAGGTTCCGAAAAACCTGCCGGAGTCCGACTGTTCCGCGTCGCTGCTCGACCGTCAGCAGGCGTTCGGCTACAGTCAGGAGGATCTCAAGTTCATACTGGAGCCGATGGCCGCCTCGGGCGAGGAGGCGACTGGTTCAATGGGCAACGATTCGCCGCTGGCGGTCTTGTCGGACCGAAGCAAGCCGCTGTTCAATTATTTTCGCCAGCTCTTTGCGCAGGTGACCAACCCGCCGATCGATCCGATCCGCGAGCAACTCGTGATGTCATTGGTTTCGTTCATCGGTCCCAAACCCAATCTGCTCGGGATCAACGAAATCAATCCGCCCTATCGTCTCGAAGTTGCTCAGCCGGTACTCGATTTCGACAACATGGCGAAGTTGCGGCGTATTGCGACCTACACCGGCAACAAGTTCCACTCCGCCGAACTCGACATCTGTTACCCGCTGGCGTGGGGCAATGAAGGCGTTGAAGCCCGTCTGGCTTCGCTGTGTGCGGAAGCCGAGGACCACGTCCACAAGGGGTCGAGCATCCTGATCGTATCGGATCGACGGATCGATGCCGAGCATGTCGCGATTCCGGCCTTGCTGGCCACCTCGGCGGTGCATCACCATCTGGTCACCAAGGGTTTGCGCACGCGTGTCGGGCTGGTTGTCGAAACCGGCGCCGCGCGCGAAACGCATCACTTCGCCTTGCTTGCCGGTTACGGCGCCGAAGCCGTGCACCCGTACCTGGCGTTCGAAACCCTCCGGCAGTTGGCTGGCGGGGACGCCGAGAAGGGCGAGAAGGCGATCAAGCACTTCATCAAGGGCGTCGGCAAAGGCCTGCTCAAGGTGATGTCGAAGATGGGCATTTCGACTTACATGTCGTACACCGGGGCACAGATCTTCGAGGCGATCGGCCTTCAGAAGAAGATGGTCGACAAGTACTTCAGCGGCACTTCGACGCAAGTGGAAGGCATCGGTGTCTTCGAGGTGATGGAAGAAGCGATTCGCCTGCACAGGAAGGCTTTCGGCGACGACCCGGTGTTGGCCAGCATGCTCGACGCCGGTGGTGAGTACGCATACCGCGTGCGTGGCGAAGAGCATATGTGGACGCCCGATGCGATCGCCAAACTGCAGCACGCGACACGCACCGGAAAGTACGAGACCTACAAGGAATACGCCGCACTAATCAACGATCAGACGCGGCGGCACATGACGCTGCGCGGGTTGTTCGAGTTCAAGGCTGCCGGGCCGGCGCTGTCGCTTGACGAAGTCGAGCCGGCCAAGGAAATCGTCAAACGCTTCACCACCGGCGCGATGTCGCTCGGGTCGATCTCCACCGAAGCGCACAGCACGCTGGCGATCGCCATGAATCGCCTCGGCGGCAAGTCTAATACCGGCGAGGGTGGCGAAGACCCGGCACGTTTCAAAACGCTGAAAGGCGGCGAGAAGGTTTCGGATGTCATCGGTCGGTCGCGGGTAGAGCGCGACTACCAGCTCCAGCCCGGCGACAGCCTGCGCTCGGCGATCAAGCAGGTTGCCTCCGGTCGTTTCGGGGTCACCGCCGAGTATCTGGTCAATGCTGATCAACTCCAGATCAAGATGGCGCAAGGCGCCAAGCCTGGTGAAGGTGGTCAGCTTCCAGGCCACAAGGTTTCCGAATACATCGGTTTTCTGCGTCACTCGGTGCCTGGCGTCGGGCTCATTTCGCCGCCGCCGCACCACGACATCTACTCGATCGAAGACCTGGCGCAACTCATCCACGACCTCAAGAACACCAATCCCAAGGCGTCGATCAGCGTCAAGCTGGTCTCCGAGATTGGTGTCGGCACGGTCGCTGCCGGGGTCACCAAGGCCAAGGCAGATCACCTGGTGATTGCCGGCCACGATGGCGGCACGGGCGCCAGCCCGCAATCGTCGATCAAGCACGCTGGCTCGCCCTGGGAACTGGGGCTGGCCGAGACGCAACAGACGCTGGTGCTCAATCGCCTGCGTGGTCGCGTGCGGGTGCAGGTCGATGGGCAGATGAAAACCGGGCGCGACGTGCTGATCGGTGCGCTGCTGGGTGCCGACGAGTTTGGTTTCGCCACCGCGCCGCTGGTTGTCGAAGGCTGCATCATGATGCGCAAGTGCCACCTCAATACCTGTCCGGTGGGTGTTGCCACGCAGGATCCGGTACTGCGACGCCGGTTTTCCGGTCAGCCCGAGCACGTTGTCAACTATTTCTTTTTTGTTGCCGAGGAACTGCGTGAGCTGATGGCGCGGATCGGCGTTCGCAGCGTCAACGAGTTGATCGGCCGCTGTGACCTTCTCGATATGCAAAAGGGGATCAATCACTGGAAGGCCAGGGGGCTCGACTACAGTCGCATCTTCCACCGCCCGGAAAACAAGGTTGGCGCGCCGGTGTTCCAGTGCGAATTTCAGGATCACGGCTTAGTCAGGGCGTTGGACAATCAACTCATCGAGCTTGCGGAACCGGCGCTCGAACGAGGTGAGAAGGTGAACATCGACTTGCCGGTACGTAATATCAATCGGACCGTCGGGGCCATGCTCTCTGGCCGGGTAGCTGGGCGCTACGGGCACGCCGGCCTGCCGGAAGGAACCATCAACATCCATCTCGCGGGCACCGCTGGTCAGGCCTTCGGCGCATTTTTGGCACGCGGCGTGACCCTGGACCTGGTTGGCGAAGCCAATGACTATGTCGGCAAGGGCTTGTCAGGTGGGCGGATCATCGTCCGCCCGAGTGCTGGCTTCCGGGGGGATACCCCGAGCAACATCATCGTCGGCAATACCGTTCTCTACGGGGCAACCGAAGGCGAAGCCTTTTTCGCTGGTGTCGCGGGTGAGCGCTTTGCCGTCCGTAACTCGGGCGCTACCGCCGTCGTCGAGGGCGTCGGTGATCATGGTTGCGAGTACATGACCGGCGGGACGGTCGTCGTGCTCGGGATGACCGGTCGCAACTTCGCGGCGGGCATGTCCGGCGGCGTCGCTTATGTGCTCGACGAGGAAGGCAGCTTCGAGTCGCGCTGCAACATGGCGCAGGTATCGCTGGAGCCCGTCGAGGAGGAACTGGTCGCCCGCCAGGGTAGCGATGCGGGTGACGACCTCGAAGGTCACGGCAAGGTGGACGTTCGCCATCTCGGCGTGATCGACGAAGTCCTGCTCAAGGGGTTGGTGGACAAACACTATCGTTTTACCGGAAGCCGCCAGGCGCTGCGATTGCTCAATGACTGGGAGCGCTGTCGCAG
>JAKOZI010000183.1 GCA_029780075.1 Pseudomonadota bacterium | reverse complement strand
AGTACCTCGACACCACGACCAGGCCACGGCACGCCCGATCGGCTGCCGGTGCGCTGTCTCGCCGTTGCCCTGGCTCACTTGCCGGCGATCGCCTTCCCGGTACTGCTTGACGCTGGCGCCGTCGTCGCTTCGTGGCCGGCTTCACCGATCGAGAGAACGAAGACCCGGAAGCACTGCCGGCGATCGAGCACCGCCAGCACGAGCACACGCCTGCAACCGATGCCTGCCAGTCACCCGACACCACGATCAGGCCACGGCACGCCCGATCGGCTGCCGGTGTGCCGTCTGGCCGTCGCCCTGGCCCACTTGCCGGCGATCGCCACCAGGTACTGCTCGACCTGGCGCCGTCGTCGTCTCATGGCCGGCTTCACCGATCGAGAGAACGAAGACCCGGAAGCACTGCCGGCGATCGAGCACCGCCAGCACGAGCACACGCCTGCAACCGATGCCTGCCAGACACCCGACACCCTGACCAATCCACGGCACGCCCGATCGGCTGCCGGTGCGCCGTCTGGCGGTCGCCCTGGCCCACTTGCCGGCGATCGCCTTCCAGGGGCTGCTCGACCTGGCGCCGTCGTCGTCTCATGGCCGGCTTCACCGATCGAGAGAACGAAGACCCGGAAGCACTGCCGGCGATCGAGCACCCCGAGATCCTGACCAAGCCACGGCACGCCCGATCGGCTGCCGGTGCGCTGTCTCGCCGTCGCCCTGGCCCGCTTGCCGGCGATCGCCTTCCAGGGGCTGCTCGACCTGGCGCCGTCGTCGCCTCATGGCCGGCTTCACCGATCGAGAGAACGAAGACCCGGAAGCACTGCCGGTGATCGAGCACCGCCAGCACGAGCACACGCCTGCAACCGATGCCTGCCAGACACCCGACACCCTGACCAATCCACGGCACGCCCGATCGGCTGCCGGTGCGCCGTCTGGCGGTCGCCATGGCCCACTTGCCGGCGATCGCCTTCCAGGGGCTGCTCGATGAGCTGCACGCCGCTGACCACAACACCGCCAGTTTGCCGGTGATCGAGCACCGCCAGCACGGGCCACGCCGGCCGCACAACCGCGGCTTGCCAGTACCCCGACACCCTGACCAGGCCACGGTACGCCCGATCGGCTGCCGGTGTGCCGTCTCGCCGTCGCCCTGGCCCACTTGCCGGCGATCGCCTTCCAGGCACTGCTCGACGCTGGCCACGCCGACAGCAACCGCGACTTGCCAGCCACCCGCGACACCCTGACCAGGCCACGGCACGCCCGATCGGCTGCCGGTGCGCTGTCTGGCCGTCTCCCTGGCCCGCTTGCCGGCGATCGCCTTCCAGGGGCTGCTCGACCTGGCGCCGTCGTCGTCTCATGGCCGGCTTCACCGATCGAGAGAACGAAGACCCGGAAGCACTGCCGGCGATCGAGCACCGCCAGCACGGTCCACGCCGACAACAACCGCGGCTTGCCAGTACCTCGACACCACGACCAGGCCACGGCACGCCCGATCGGCCGCCGGTGTGCTGTCTCGCCGTTGCCCTGGCCCGCTTGCCGGCGATCGCCTGCCAGGGGCTGCTCGACCGGGCGCCGTCGTCGTCGCATGGCCGGCGTCACCGATCGAGAGAACGAAGTCCCGGAAGCACTGCCGGAGATCGAGCACCGCCAGCACGGTCCACGCCGACAACAACCGCGGCTTGCCAGCCACCCGACACCCTGACCAGGCCACGGCACGCCCGATCGGCTGCCGGTGCGCCGTCTGGCCGTCGCCCTGGCACCGCTGGCCGGCGATCGCCACCCGGTACTGCTTGACGCTGGCGCCGTCGTCGCCTCATGGCCGGCTTCACCGATCGAGAGAACGAAGACCCGGAAGCACTGCCGGTGATCGAGCACCCCGAGATCCTGACCAAGCCACGGCACGCCCGATCGGCTGCCGGTGCGCTGTCTGGCCGTCGCCCTGGCTCACTTGCCGGCGATCGCCTTCCACGGGCTGCTCGATGAGCTGCGCGCCGCTGACCACAGCACCGCCAGTTTGCCGGTGATCGAGCACCGCCAGCACGGGCCACGCCGACCACCCCCGCGGCTTGCCAGTACCTCGACACCACGACCAGGCCACGGCACGCCCGATCGGCTGCCGGTGCGCGGTCTCGCCGTTGCCCTGGCTCACTTGCCGGCGATCGCCTTCCCGGTACTGCTTGACGCTGGCGCCGTCGTCGCGTCGTGGCCGGCTTCACCGATCGAGAGAACGAAGACCCGGAAGCACTGCCGGCGATCGAGCACCGCCAGCACGGGCCACGCCGGCCGCACAACCGCGGCTTGCCAGTACCCCGACACCCTGACCAAGCCACGGCACGCCCGATCGGCTGCCGGTGCGCTGTCTGGCCGTCGCCCTGGCCCACTTGCCGGCGATCGCCTTCCAGGGGCTGCTCGATGAGCTGCACGCCGCTGACCACAGCACCGCCAGTTTGCCGGTGATCGAGCACCGCCAGCACGAGCACACGCCTGCAACCGATGCCTGCCAGCCACCCGACACCACGACCAAGCCACGCCACGCCCGATCGGTTGCCGGTGCGCTGTCTCGCCGTTGCCCTGGCCCGCTTGCCGGCGATCGCCACCCGGTACTGCTTGACGCTGGCGCCGTCGTCGTATCATGGCCGGCTTCACCGATCGAGAGAACGAAGACCCGGAAGCACTGCCGGTGATCGAGCACCGCCAGCACGGGCCACGCCGGCCGCACAACCGCGGCTTGCCAGTACCCCGACACCCTGACCAGGCCACGGCACGCCCGATCGGCTGCCGGTGCGCTGTCTCGCCGTTGCCCTGGCCCGCTTGCCGGCGATCGCCTTCCAGGTGCTGCCCGATGCTGGCGCCGTCGTCGCCTCATGGCCGGCTTCATCAATTGTGAGAAATTCTCACTTTTGAAAACAAAGACCCGTCCCAACTGCCGGTGATCGAGTCCCGGCAGCACTGACCACGACGATTTTTGAAATACGAGATTTACCCGTATTTGGATCGAGCACTACCAGCACGAGCCACGCCGGCGGCAACCCTGGCCCACTTGCCGGCGATCGCCTTCCAGGGCTGCTCGACCTAAGCCGGTTTGTCGACTTTGTCGACTTTGTCGTTTGTCGATACGGAATAGCGAAAAACGCTAATGACCGACACTACGCCGGCAGGACAAAAAAAGCGTTTCTCACACTTCAAAGCGTGCTGTATATCAGGCATGGGGGTATTTTTGGGGGTATAGCTATTTGACATTTATCAAAAAATCCCGTGTATAGGACGATACAGGCTTCAATTACGTTCCTGTCGAGGGACTTTTTACTCATCAAGCATTGTCTATAACCGTCTAAAAACATTTCAAATCCAACATAGTACGTCGTTGTTAGGCAATCGATCGTGAGCACTCCTGGCTTCTGGCGGGGAGGCCGACAGCGACGGATCGGGGCGGCAGGAAAGCGCTTCTGGAGGATGGTACGCGACGGTCAGGCTACCGCACGCGGCCTGGATGGCGTTTCCGGTATCCCCGCGTCGGTGCTTCATCGCTGACGCAGGGGCTTCAGCAGAGAGGACAAGCCATTGTGGTCGAGTTCGTGCATCAAGGCCAGAAGCTGTCCCAGTTTGCCCGGCGGAAAACCCTGCCGCGCAAACCAGTTCAGGTAGTTGCCGGGCAAGTCGGCGATCAGGCGCCCCTTGAACTTGCCATAGGGCATGGTGTAGGTCACCAGTAGTTGCAGGTCGTCGGTATTCATTCACCAGGCCTAGCGCATCTCGAAAGCTTCCTGATGGAAGCGCGCCATCGTCCCCATCGAACGCAGCCCCTTGCGCAGTGCTTCGGCCAGGCCCGCGGGGCCGCAGAACCATATTTCCGAGCCTTTCGAGGCGCCCAGCGATGCCACTTCCAGCGCTGCACCCTGGCGGGCGCCATGGACGTGCAGATGGACACGCGGAAGGCTGGCGCACAAGGCTTGCAGCTGAGGAACAAAGGCATCTGTTGCCTGGTCGCGGGTGCAATAGTGCAGATCGGCTAGCGGTGCGCTGGCGGGGTCGGCCTGTAACGATTCCAGCCAAGCGAGGAAAGGCGTGACGCCGATACCGCCCGCTACCCAGATCTGCCGGGCCGTGGGATCGCAACGACGGAGTTCGAAACAGCCGTAAGGTCCTTCGACGTGAACCGCTTGCCCTGGCTCGAGGTTAACGGACAGCTGGGTGGTGTAGTCGCCAAGCGCCTTGATCTGGAAGCTGATCATACGATCGCCATGGTCTGCGCTGGCGATCGTGAAGGGGTGTGCCCCCTCCCGGTCGTCAAATGTGACAAATGCGAATTGCCCTGGGCGGTGTCCTTGCCAGCCGGAGTCGAGTCGGCAGCGTACCGTAGTGATGTCGTGTGCGGGATGTTCGACCGCGACGATCTCGCCGGAAGCCTTGCGAGTCGTGCCAATACTACCGAGCAGCGAGCGTACCGCACCGTAGGTGCCCGCAGCCAGCAGGATCGCGAGCAGCGCGCCGGCTGGCTGCGACCAGTAGTCCCGGGGGGCAAGCAGGGCCGCGTGGAAGACCAGCATCAGATAGAGGATCGGCATGGCCCGGTGGAGATAGCGCCATACCCGGTACGGAAACTGCTTCCACAGCGTGATCACCAGCATCGCCAACACGGCGTAGAGTGCCCACTCGCCCATGTCCTTCGAAAGATCACGCATGATTTCCAGCAGGCCGGTGAATTTCTCCTTGGGCAGGCGGCCTTCGCGACCGATGCT
Source organism: Pseudomonadota bacterium (assembly GCA_029780075.1). GTDB lineage: Bacteria > Pseudomonadota > Gammaproteobacteria > Burkholderiales > Rhodocyclaceae > Accumulibacter. The sequence continues at coordinate 5,210 of JAKOZI010000183.1, read as the reverse complement.
CGACTTGAGGAGGTCGCCCCCCAGCTCGACCAGCCAGTGCAGCGCGGCAAAGGAGATGGCGAGAATGCCGGCCCACTTGTGCGTGCGGTAAACGCGGTCCATGCCCCCCAGGGAAGCTTCCAGCCAGGTGGGGCGCGTGGCCAGCAGCATCGCCAGTGACATCGGCGCGATCGACAGCAGGCCGCTCAGGTAGAGCGCTTCCTGACGGGCGATCCATAACGGATGTGCATTGGCAGGAAAGCTCGTATTGAGCACATCCCAGCCCCAGACGGCGGCGACCAGGGCAAACAGACTGGCAAGCATGGTTTTCATGGCATCGCGCTCGAAATGTGAAGATATTGCAGGGCGCTGCCTGAATGCGACGTGAAAGACCTGTTCATCTGTCGTTCAGGAAGCATCTCAGTCTTCGTAGTAACCGCGCTCGGCATCGGTATGGCAGGCCGCGCAGTTAGCCTTGGAGCGTACGTCCTTGTGCTTCCACTCCGAGTCCTGAACCTTGCGGTGCTCCTTCACCCATTTCGGCAGTTCGGTGATGCGTAGCGGCGCATTCGTGGCCGACACGCCGCGCAGCAGCTTGTCGCTGTAGCGCCGGCCGCCGGTATCGGCAGCGTGGTTGACCAGGTATTCGGTGATCTTCGTCGTCACGGCTGGGTCGAGCGAGGCGTCGTCGCCAAAGTGGTTCCCGAGGCCAGCCATGATGCGTCTCCATGAGCTGGCAGGCAGCATGGAAGGGGCAAACGCGAGATGACAACTGCCGCACTCGTCCTTGACCATCGGGTCGGCAACGGGCGCGAAATAGTGGCTGCCGCCGGCCTGAGCGCGGCCGAGGACCAGTGCGGAAAAGGCCAGGGCGAGCAGGCAGAGGGCGAGTGGGCGAACGGGAATTTTCATGATCGGATCCTTGATTATTTGCGGGTTTACTGGCCAATCATGAAACTCAGCCAGTCGCCCTTTTCCTGCGGCGTGCATTCGCGTCCCAGCACTTCGTTGCAGTTGCGCTTGAACCACTTTTCAACTTTTGCCGGGTCGGTATATCGCGAGGGCGAAGCCGACAGCGCCATCGGGTCGATCGCCTTGCCGGCCGGGTTGCGGCCTGCGCCGCGCGTGTCGTTGCCGTGGCACGAGGTACAGGCCGGCGTATCGGACTTGCCGCCGGTGAAGGCCTGGTTGTGCAGCATATTGCCGCGGGCGGCGGAAAATCCGGAAAATGCCGGGTTGGATGCCTTGGCGGCACGGGCATATTTGTCCAGCTGATCCTCGCGCGGGCCGGCGATTCCGGCACCGGAAAAGCTCAGTACGAGCGTGACCGCAAGCGAGGTGATGGTCAGTTTTCTGTTCATGGTGTACTCCTAGCTGGGTTCGGTGTCAGGCGTACTATGCACTGTGAGAACTGAATGGAAGGTTAATCCCCTGTTCATCGTGCGTTCATGAAGTCAGGGCTATAAATCAGGCATGCGGAAACAGAACCCGACCACCCATCGACCTTCAAGCCGCCGTGGCCACATGCTTGCAGGCGCCTTGTGCATACTGTTGCTGGCGTTTGGCGCCAGTAGCGGCATGGCGGAAAATGGCCGCGACCATGACCGCGCCCGACAGGCGGTGGAGGCAGGCGAAATACTTCCGCTGCGTGCCATCCTCGAACGGGTTGAGCGCGATTACCCGGGGCACGTGATTGATGTCGAACTGGAACGTGAACACGAGAACAATCTTGAACCCTGGGTCTACAAGATCAAGTTGCTGCGCAGTGGTGGCAGCCTGATCAAACTCAAGGTCGATGCGCGTACCGGCGCAGTCATCGGCAAGAAGGAGCGCAGCGGGACGGAGCACGAACGGGAACAACGTGGTCATCGACGCGGTGGAGAGGGCAGCTGATGCGCATACTGATTGTTGAAGACGAGCCGACCCTGCAGGCGCAACTGGCCGAAGGTCTGGGTGCTGCAAGCTACGCCGTGGATACCGCCGGTAATGGCGTGGATGGGCACTACCTGGGTGCTACCGAGTCCTACGACGCGGTCGTTCTCGACCTTGGTCTGCCGCAGGTGGATGGCATCACCGTGCTCCGCAAATGGCGCGCAAGCGGACGCACGATGCCGGTACTTATCCTCACCGCACGCGACGGCTGGCACGAGAAGGTGGCCGGTATCGACGCCGGTGCTGACGACTACCTGACCAAACCCTTCCACATGGAAGAACTCCTGGCCCGCCTGCGTGCACTGATCCGCCGTGCCGGCGGCCATGCCAGCGCCGAACTGAACTGCGGACCGCTGACGCTGGACACCCGTAGTAACCGCGCCACGGTCAATGGCCAGGCGATGACGCTGACCAGCCACGAATACCGCGTGCTCGCCTACCTGATGCATCACCGCGACGAAGTCATCTCGCGCAGCGATCTGGTCGAGCACATCTACGCCCAGGATTTCGACCGCGACTCGAACACCGTCGAAGTGTTCATCGCCCGGCTTCGCAAGAAGCTGCCGCCGGGGCTGATCGAGACCGTGCGCGGCCTCGGCTACCGTCTGACCACTCCGTGATGAAAAATACCGTCACCAGCGCGCTGCGAAATTCGTTACGCCTTCGCCTGCTGGCCGGCACCCTGTTCTGGATTGCCGCTTCGATCATCGCCGCCGGCTGGGGGCTGAGCAGCCTCTTCCAGCGGCATGTTGAAGTCCAGTTCCACGCCGAACTGAAGACCTATCTGGACCAACTCACGGCGCAACTGGCGCCTGACAGCAAGGGGCAGCCAACCTTGAACCTCCCGCTCAGCGACCCACGCTTGAGCCGGCCCTATTCCGGGTACTATTGGCAGATCGACGAGATCAACGACGATGCCCCGGTAAGCAGCGGGCTGCTGCGCTCGCGCTCGCTGTGGGATCACGTGCTTGCCGTACCGCCGGACACGCCAGCCGACGGCGAAATCCACCAGCACCGGATCGTTGGACCTGAGGGAAAGATGCTCGGCATGGGCGAGCGCAGCGTACGTATCGACGACGTGCCGGACGGCAAGCCCCGTAGCTTCCGTCTGATCGTGGCGGCCGACGAGAGCCTGATGTCCGAACCCGTGGCGCGCTTCAGCGGCGCGCTGTGGGTGGCACTGGGAGTGCTCGGTATTGGTCTGGTTTTCGCTGCCTTGATGCAGGTCTTCGTCGGACTGGCACCCCTGCGCAAGTTGCATGCCGCGCTTGGCAAGGTGCGCAGCGGAGAAACGCCGCGCCTGAATGGCGATTTTCCGGCCGAAATCATGCCGCTGGTCGAAGAGCTCAACACCGTGCTGGCGCAGAACGCCGAGGTCGTCGAGCGCGCGCGTACGCAGGCCGGCAACCTGGCCCATGCGCTGAAAACGCCGCTGAGTGTGCTGGCCAACGCGGCAGATGCCGCCAGCAAGCATGCGTGCCGGGAGCACAGCGAACTCACCCGCCTCGTCCTGGAGCAGGTCACCACCGCACGTCGACAAGTGGACTACCACCTTGCCCGAGCACAAGCCGCAGCCTCCAGCCGCATGCCCGGTGCCCGTACCTCGCTGCGGCCGGTCATCGACGGCCTGCTGCGAACCATGCGGCGTATCCACGCCGATCGCCAGCTTGACCTCACTTGCCGGAGGTTTTCCGAGGCACTGGTCTTTCGGGGGGAAGCACAGGACCTGCAGGAAATGCTTGGTAACCTGCTCGACAATGCCTGCAAGTGGGCCTCACACCAGGTCACGGTCGACGCAGAACGCAATCGCAACGAGCTGTGCATCATCATCGACGACGACGGCGTGGGGCTTCTCGCCGAACAGCGGGATGCAGTTATCCGCCGAGGTATTCGAGCCGACGAACAGGTGCCGGGATCTGGGTTGGGACTCGCCATCGTCGAGGATCTGGCACGGCTGTATGGGGGCCGGCTGGAGCTGATGGATTCACCACTGGGCGGATTGCGTTCGTCGCTTACGCTACCGGCGACAAACTGAAGGAGAAGCGCTGATTACCGTTTTCCGACACGTGGCGCGATGTCGCTCGACTTCACGCGCACATCCGACTTGGCCTGGTCAATGAGAAAGGCACAGTCGCTGTCCTTGTCGTTGCCAAAGTCGAGCAGCGGTATCATTCCTGTTCGCCACCCACTTATAATTGGCCCTTGTGCTCCAACTTGGCCAGACGTTCCGTTCATCGTCCATTGACCAGGAATCAAGGAGAACGGGAAAAACATGAACCTGACCATTTATCACTTCGTCCTCATCATTGCCTTCATCGGCATCGTGCTCTGGGTCTTCGCCCGCAAGCGCAAAGCGCGCTTTGAGCGGGATGCGCGGATTCCTTTCGAGGAAGACAAGGATTGACACCCGTCGAGGGGGGTACCACCGCAGAACTGCGCCGGAGCATGCCTTAGTATTCCTGCTCGGGCGATCGGCGGCAGCAAGGAATCACGATCATGAGCAAACTTCCTCTCCTTGTCGTTTTGTGCATCGCAACGGTCGCTGCCGCACAGCCGGTATATGAATCCAGTGACCGCGATGGCCCGGTTTTTTCGGACATACCGAGTACCGGAGCCCGCGAGATGCAGTTGCCGCAGACCAATCTGATGGATTCGCCACCCCCCCAGGTTGCCACCCAGCCAGCGCCGGCGGTAGCGCCCTACACCGCAGTGCAGATCACTCAGCCTGAAAACGGAGGGACGGTACACTCGAATACCGGCCTGTTTTCGATGGCGGTGGCGCTCTCCCCCAACTTGCGGACAGACCGTGGAGACGCCATTGCGATCAAGCTCGACGGAACGGTCCTGCCGGTCCGGCGGATCACGCTGCAGTTCGACATCAGTTCCGACGAGTGGCAGATGGCTGCCAAGGATCAGGTCGAACATCAGGTCGAAGTTGCCGTGGTGGACCGCGCCGGCATGGCGTTGCTGATCGCCACCCCGGTACGCTTCTACGTTCATCGCGCGACCAGGCATTGATGATTCGTAAATTCGTTTCGGGAGGACAGACCGGCGCCGACCGGGCTGCTCTCGACGTCGCGCTTGATCTCGGTATCACGTGCGGTGGGTGGGTACCCAAGGGGCGTCTTGCCGAAGACGGCGAGATCCCGGTGGGCTATCCCAATCTGGTCGAGGCGGAGGATGCCGAGCCGAACACCCGCACGGCCCTGAACATCCGAGACTCGGACGCCACGCTCATTCTCTCCCAGGGTGAACTACACGGCGGCTCGATGTTCACCGCGTCCACAGCCATCAAGGTT
>JAKOZI010000176.1 GCA_029780075.1 Pseudomonadota bacterium | reverse complement strand
CTCCATCGCTATCTGGCCCGGCAATGCGGCAATCCGACGCTGGCCGAAGAACTGTACCACGAGGTATGGATCAAGGTGATCAACGCACGCGCCAATTACGAACCGCTGGCCCGCTTTTCGACATGGATCTTCCGGATCGCGCGTCATCGCCTGATCGACCACTATCGACAGCACGCGCACCAGTTGCCGTTGCAGTTTGCGCCGCACGCGGGTGACCCCGCCGCCGATGCTCCGGATGATCTGCTGGCCACGCTGCCGGCGCCCAGCCACGAGACGCCGCATGCCGTGCATGAGCGGCAGCAGGTGGCCGAACGGATCAGTCTCGCGCTGGCGGCGCTGCCGGCTGCCCAGCGCGAAGTCTTTCTGCTGGCCGAGGAGGGTGGGCTGACCCTGGAAGAAATCGCCGCCGCGACCGATTGCGGTCGCGAAACGACCAAGAGCCGTTTGCGTTACGCGCTGAGCAAGCTCAGGCACTCGCTGCAGGATCTCTTATGACCGAACCGCGCCAGGATTTCCCGAGCGATCCGCCGCTCTCGCGACTGTATCGGCAGTTTGCGACCGACGAACCGTCGCCGGCTATCGACGAGCGGATTCTGGCCGCCGCGGAGGCGGCGCTTGGCGCGGGTGAACGGTCGCCCGGCGCCAACCACGGCCGCTGGTGGCGGCGTTGGCGTACGCCGTTGGCGCTGGCCACGACGCTGGTGCTGACCCTGACGCTCTCCCTGCTGCAACAGCCGCCGCCGGGAGACGGGTTCGTGCCTGTGGTTCCCGGTCCGCCAGTCACGCCGGCGCCGGCCGCTGCGCCAGCGGCGAAGTTTGCCGATCCGGAGGCCAGGCCCGCTGCCGCGGTCGCTCCTTCCGCGCCGGCCAGGACGGCTGGCGCCCTGTCGGACCGGCAGGCCGAAGCACGGCAGCAGGCAAGACAGCCGTCGATCGGAGTCGACGCGCGCGACCGCGATGCGAAGTCCGAGAGCGTTGCCGAGCGGGTTTCGAGCGCGGTGGCAGCGAAACCCGCACCGTCGGCGGCAGAGCCGGCGGCAACCCGCTCCGAACGTTCGGACGTTGCCCCTGCCGTCGCCGGCACGGTCACCGGCAACAGCACCGAAGCGCAGTTGGCTGCCGCTCCCGGCAGAGCGCCGGCGACCGCGCTGGCGAAATCGCGGGCGCAAGCCGTCCGCACGGCGAGCGTCTGGCTCGATGAAATCCGTGCCCTCCGACGCGAAGGCAACCTTCAGGAGGCCGAACGGCAGTTGCGCGAGTTCCGTCGCGAATACCCGGACTATCCCTTGCCCGAGGACCTGCGTCCATGAGGTGCGCGCGTATTGTCCGTGCCGGGGACACCGGCGAGCACGTCGTCCGGGGCGGTCGCGCCGGTGGTACCGGCAGGGAGCCGCAGCGATCAGGAGGCGTTCGCAGCAGTGCGTGTCAGGATGTGCGATTGACCGCTGTTGCGGCAGCTCCTACACTCCGCGCCTGGTCGTTGCCGTTTCCGCTCACTCCTCCCGGCAAGTTTCATCAAGCGTTTGTTCTCAAGGAATAATTCAGTGGCTCGCGAACGGTATGCGGGGTTCTCGCCGCATCCCTGGGCAACATCTGGCTCAGCGTCAGTCCAGCACAGGCCGGCGGCGCCGGTCACTCGGCCTTGCTGCTGCGGTCGACTGTCGCGATGCTGAGCGGTCTGGCCCGCCAGTACAAGCGGCTGCGACAGCGCCTGTCGGCGCGTTCGCGAGTGGCTCCCCGGCATCAGAACCTGGAAGGCCTGTTTCAGGCCATTCCGGATCTGGTGTTCGTCCTGGACCTCGAAGGTCGCGTACGCCACCTCAATCCGGCAGCCAGAAGGAGCCTGGGTTGTGGCGACGAGTTCATCGGGCACGAGCTGCTTGAACTGCATTCCCCCGTGCTGCGCGCCGAAGCCCGGCAGTCCCTGGCGGAAATGCTGGCCGGCAACTGCCAGGGCTGCGTGCTGCATTTGCAGCGCGCCGACGGCGACCCGCTGGTGGTCGATGCGCGCGTCGTGCGGGGAAGCTGGGACGGGCACGATGCGCTGCTGGGCATCGCGCGTGACGTCGGTCCGCTGGCGCAACTCAAGTACGAAATGCTGCTGCGGGATCGCTACCAGCGGGCGGTGCTGGACAACTTCCCTTTCCTGGTCTGGCTCAAGGACCGGGACAGCCGCTTTCTGGCGGTCAACCGTGCTTTCGCCGAAGCGACCGGAAAAGGCCAGCCGCCGGATCTGGTGGGTCGTAGCGATTTCGACTGTTGGGCGTCTGACCTTGCCGACCGCTATCGTGCCGACGACCGTGCGGTCCTCGAAAGCGGTCAATCCAGGACCGTCGAGGAAGAAATCGAGGAAGCGGGTCGCCGTGCGTGGATCGAAACCTTCAAATCGCCGGTTTCCGTCGACGGCAAGGTCATCGGCACCGTCGGTTTCGCCCGCGACATCACCGAGCGCATCAATGCCCGACAGGCCGTGCAGCAAAGCGAAGCGATGCTGCGTGCCACCCTCGATGCGACCGCCGACGGCATTCTGGTGGTCGGCGCCGCGGGCCAGGTGCTCACCCATAACCGGCGCTTCCAGGAAATGTGGCGGGTTCCTGAGGAATTGCTGGCCCTGCACGCGGACGGGCGCCTGCTGGCCTTTGTCGTCGAACAGCTGCTTGATCCGGAGAGCTTTCTGCGTCAGGTGAACTCCCTGTACGAAACCGATGAGACTTCCTGGGACAGCCTGCACTTCAGGGATGGGCGGGTGTTCGAACGCTATTCAGCGGCGATGCGCATCGGCGCCGAGCAGGCTCGCATCTGGTCGTTTCGCGACGTCACCCTGAGCCGCAGGGCCCAGGACGAGCTCGAACGTGAGCGGGGATTTCTCAAGACCCTGATCCACACCATCCCGGACCTGGTGTGGCTGAAGGACCCGCATGGCGTGTATCTGGCTTGCAACCCGCGCTTCGAAGCGCTGTTCGGCGCCAAGGAAGGCGCTATCATCGGCAAGACCGACCATGACTTCGTCGATCCGGTTCTCGCTGACTTCTTTCGCGCCAATGATCTCGCGGCGATTGCCGCCGGGCAGCCCAGGGTCAACGAGGAGTGGCTGGATTTCGCCGACGGTGGTTACCGCGGTCTGTTCGAAACCACCAAGACGCCGATGCGCGACAGTCAGGGAAGACTGATCGGCGTGCTGGGCATTGCCCATGACGTCACCGCGGCACGCGCGGCGGAGGCGGCGCTGCGCGAAGCGGGCGAACGTCGCCGCCTGCTGATGGACACCTCGCGCGATGGCATCGTGATCATCAACCAGCGGCACCGGGTGGTCGAGGCCAACCGACGCTTCGCGGAAATGCTCCGTTACTCGCCGCAGGACGTGCTGCGTCTGCACACCTGGGACTGGGAGGCGAACATGACAGAGGCGCAGATAAGGGAGGCCTTCGCCGACCTCAAGGAGGTTGACCAGACCTTCGAGACTCGCCACCGGCGCAGCGACGGAACGATCTTCGATGTCGAAATCAGCGTCAGCGGCGCCAGGGTCGCCGGCGAGAATGTGGTGATCGCCTTGTGCCGCGACATCAGCGATCGCAAGAAAGCCGACCTGGCCTTGCGCGAGGCACTGGCGTTCCTGCGGGAATCCCAGTCGATCGCCAGGGTAGGCGGCTGGAAAGCCAATCCGACGACCAACAGCCTGAAGTGGACCGAGGAGGTTTACCGCCTGCTGGGACATCCGCTGGACTCCCCCCCTGTCGACCTTGAGGATGGCCTGCGGTATTACGCGCCGGAATCACTGCCGGCGGTGCGCGCCGCCCTGCAACACACCCTCGATACGGGCGAACCGTTCACCCTGGAATGCCGCATGTTTCATGCCACGGGGCAGAATTTCTGGGCCGAGCTGCGTTGTGTCGGGCGGATGCACGACCCCGATGAGGGCACCTATCTTACCGGCACCTTCCAGGACATCAGCGAGCGCAAGCTGGTCGATCTGGAACTGCAGCGTCACCGCGAGTACCTCGAGGAACTGGTGGCCGCCCGTACCGCCGAAATGGTCGCGGCCCGTGACGCCGCCGAAGCGGCCAGCCGCGCCAAGAGCGAATTTCTGGCGAACATGAGCCACGAAATCCGGACGCCGCTCAACGGCGTCCTCGGGTGGGCGCAGCTGGGCGCGCGCGCCGAGGCCGGGAGCCGGAGCGAAGCGACGTTTACGCGCATTCTCGAATCCGGTCAGTTGCTGCTCGGCATCATCAATGACATCCTCGACTTTTCCCGAATCGAAGCGGGCAAACTGCATCTGGAGAGCATCCCGTATTCGCCGGCGCGGATCAGCGAGCACGCCTGCGAACTGGTTGTCGGGCGAGCGCAGGAGAAGGGCATCAGGATCGCATGGCGGCTGAGCGCGGATCTCCCCGCGTCCTGCCTGGGCGACCCCCTGCGGGTCGAACAGATTCTGATGAACCTGTTGTCCAATGCGGTCAAGTTTACCGAGCAGGGCGGCGTCAGCCTGCAGGCGACGCGCAGCGGCGAAAATCTGCTGTTCCAGGTGAGTGACAGCGGCATTGGTCTGAGCGAGGAGCATGTGGCGCGGCTGTTTGCCCCATTCGAGCAGGCCGACAACAGTACCACCCGGCGTTATGGCGGCAGTGGCCTCGGGCTGGCGATAACCAGGCGGCTGGTGGACATGATGCACGGCAGCCTGACGGTGAGCAGTCGGCCGGGGGGCGGTAGCCGTTTCGAAGTGCGCCTGCCGTGTCTCGAAGCGCCGCCGGTCGTTGCCCCCGCCCCTGGTGAAGCTGACGCGCTGGCCCCGCCCGTCGCACGGCTGGCGGGTCTGACCATCCTGGCCGCCGACGACAACGAGATCAACCAGTACATCCTGGAGGAAATCCTTGCTTCCGAGGGCGCAAGGGTCACCGTCGTGGGCGACGGCCAACAGGCGGTCGATCAGATCCGGCGCGAAGGTGCCGACGCCTATGACCTGGTGTTGATGGACATCCAGATGCCCTGCCTGGACGGCTACGACGCGACGCGTCGTATCCATGCCTTTGCACCGGCGCTGCCGGTCGTCGGGCAAACCGCGCACGCCCTGGCCGAGGAGCGGGCCAAGTGCCTGGCGGTGGGGATGGTCGACCACCTGGCCAAGCCGATCGACATCGAGGCGCTGGTGGCCGTGGTGCAGCGGCATGCGCGCGCCGGATCGCGGCTCTAGTGGGGCGGGACGGTCTTGCGCCAGGCAGGCGAAGGTACGAGTGCCCGACAGCGGTCTTGCGGTTTAACCCCGATTGCCGGCGACAGGCGTTTACACGCTCATCTACCTACCTCATTCCTGGAGATCGCCATGAACAAACTCGTCGCCCTGTTTGCCGCCCTGCTGCTGGCCGGTAGCGGTGCTGTTGCCAACGCCGGAGCACTGGTCGACGTCAGCGTCATGGACCGCAGCAGCGGCAAGACGCTGGAGGTGTACCCGCATCGCGGTCGGCTTTATGTCGCCGGCACTCCCGGCAATCGCTATACGGTGCTGCTGCGCAATCACAGTGGTGGCCGGGTGCTGACGGTGCTCTCGGTGGACGGCATCAATGCGCTGAACGGCCAGACCGCCGCGACTTCACAGTCGGGATACGTCCTGGCGGCCGGGCAGGTCGCCGAGATCTCCGGCTGGCGGAAGAGCATGGACGATGTCGCCGCGTTCTATTTCACCAGCGTTGCCGACAGCTATGCCGGTCGCACCGATCGCCCACAGAACGTCGGCGTGATTGGCGTTGCCGTCTACCGGGAAGCCGAGGCCGCGCCGCCGCCGGCGGTGGCGATGCCGTCGCGTGAGCGCGATGCGCCTGGCGCTGCCGCAGGGGCGGTAGCGAACGCAGCGGCCAAGGCTGCCGCCCCGGTGCGTGACGAAGTCGCCACCAGGCAGATCGAAAGTCGTCTCGGTACCGGCCACGGCGAACGCATCAATGCACCGACGCAGTTCACCGAGTTTCGCCGCGCCACCGACTCGGCGACCGAGATTCTCACCCTCTATTACGACAGCTACGCCAACCTTCTCGCCCAGGGCATCATTCCGCGACCAAAACGCGAACCGGCCCCGAATCCCTTTCCGGGTGGTTTCACTCCCGATCCACGTCGCTGAGGCGGCAACACTCGGCGGCCGGCGGCGCGGCGTCAGGCGCGTATGCGTATAATTCGCGACTTGGCCCCTTTCTGGATCGTGATCAACCATGCAGGAAAAGTATCAACCCGCGGAGCTTGAAGTCGCCGCCCAGGAACTCTGGAACCGCAGCGGCGCGGCGCGCGCCATCGAGGACCCGAGCCGGCCCAAGTACTACTGCCTGTCGATGTTCCCCTATCCCTCGGGCAAGCTGCACATGGGGCACGTGCGCAACTACACGATTGGCGACGTCCTCACGCGCTTCCACCAGATGCTGGGCTACAACGTCCTGCAGCCGATGGGTTGGGACGCTTTCGGCATGCCGGCGGAAAACGCCGCGATTCAGAACAATGTGCCGCCGGCACAATGGACCTACGCCAACATCGCGTACATGAAGACCCAGCTCCAACGGCTGGGCTTTGCCATCGACTGGCAGCGTGAACTCGCCACCTGTACGCCGGAGTACTATCGCTGGGAACAGTGGCTATTTACCCGTCTGTACGCCAAGGGTTTGATCTACCAGCGCCGGGGGACCGTCAACTGGGATCCGGTTGACCAGACCGTGCTGGCCAACGAGCAGGTCATCGAGGGCCGCGGCTGGCGTTCGGGCGCGCTGGTCGAGAAGCGCGAGATCCCGATGTACTACATGAAGATCACCGCCTACGCGGAAGAACTGCTCGCCGACCTTGATCAACTCGATGGCTGGCCGGAGCAGGTCCGCCTGATGCAGAAGAACTGGATCGGCAAGAGTACCGGTGTGCGCTTCGCCTTTCCTTATGAACTCGATGGTCAGCCCGGTCAGTTGTGGGTATTCACCACGCGCGCCGACACCATCATGGGCGTCACCTTCTGCGCCGTCGCCGCCGAGCATCCGCTGGCGACCTACGCGGCGGCGCGTGACCCGCAGGTGGCGGCTTTTGTCGAAGAGTGCAAGCGCGGCGGCGTCGCCGAGGCGGACCTCGCGACGATGGAGAAGAAGGGCCTGCCGACCGGCATTTTCGTCACCCACCCGTTGAGCGGCGAACAGGTTGAGGTATGGATCGGCAATTACGTGCTGATGAGCTACGGCGACGGTGCAGTGATGGCGGTGCCGGCGCACGACGAGCGCGACTTCGTTTTTGCCAGGAAATACGGATTGCCGATCAGGCAGGTGATCGCCGTGCCGGGCGAAAGCTTTTCACTCGAAGGCTGGCAGGAGTGGTACGCCGACAAACAGCGCGGCGTCTGCGTCAACTCCGGGAAATACGACGGTTTGGGCTGTGCGGCGGCGGTTGACGCCATCGCCGCGGATCTCGCGGCCAAGGGTCTGGGGGAAAAGAAGGTGCAGTTCCGCCTGCGCGACTGGGGCATTTCCCGGCAGCGCTACTGGGGGTGCCCGATCCCGATCATCCACTGCGCCGCCTGCGGCGAGGTGCCGGTGCCTGACGCCGACCTGCCGGTGGTGCTGCCGGAAGACGTCACCATCACCGGCGCCGGTTCGCCACTGGCCAGAATGCCCGAGTTTTACGAAACCACCTGTCCCCGGTGCGGCGGCCCGGCTCGGCGCGAAACCGATACGCTGGACACCTTTGTCGAGTCCTCGTGGTACTTCCTGCGTTATTGCTGTCCGGACAACGATCGCGCGATGGTTGACGAGCGCGTGGCCTATTGGTGCCGGGGCGGCATCGACCAGTACATCGGCGGCATCGAGCACGCCATCCTGCACCTGCTCTATTCGCGCTTCTGGACCAAGCTGATGCGCGACCTCGGGCTGTTTGGCGAGCACGCGTTGAACGAGCCTTTCGCCCGGCTGTTGACGCAGGGCATGGTCGTCGCTCCGACCTTCTTCCGCGAGGACAGCCAGGGCAAGAAGCAGTGGCTCAACCCGGCCGACGTCGATGCCGTCCATGACGAACGAGGCCGTGCCAGCGGGGCGACGCTGCGCGCCGATGGATTGCCGGTCGTCGTCGGGGGCATCGAGAAGATGTCGAAGTCGAAGAACAACGGCGTCGACCCGCAGGCGCTGATCGACCAGTATGGGGCCGACACGGCGCGCCTGTTCATCATGTTCGCCAGCCCGCCCGACCAGTCGCTCGAATGGTCGGACGCTGGCGTCGAGGGCGCTTTCCGCTTCCTCAAACGACTGTGGCGAATCGTCTACGAGCATGTCTCGGCGGGGCCTGTCGCGGCCGCCCCGGCAGCGGATTTGTCCGGCGAACTGAAAGCCTTGCGCCGGCAGTTGCATCAGACGATCGGCAAGGTCGCCGACGATTATGGCCGCCGCAAGCAGTTCAATACCGCGATCGCGGCGGTGATGGAACTGCTCAACGCCTATGGCCGGATCGCCGACGACTCGCCTGCCGCGCGCGCGGTCCGGCAGGAAGCGCTCGAAGCGGTGACGCTGATGCTCAGCCCGATCGTCCCGCATGTCTGCGAGGCACTGTACGCGGCCCTCAGACCCGGTCTCACTGCCAGCCAGGAGGCGTTCCCGGAGGTCGACGCCGGCGCGCTGGTGCAGGATGAAATCGAACTGGTGCTGCAGATCAACGGCAAGCTGCGCGGCAGCCTGCGCGTGCCGGCTGGTGCCGATCGGGCGGCCATCGAGAGTGCTGCGCTGGCCTGCGAAGTGGCGCGCAAGCATCTGGCCGGTGCCGCTCCGAAGAAACTGGTGGTCGTTCCCGGCCGTCTGGTCAACATCGTTGCCTGACGCGCAGCGCCAGCCCATCAAGACTTCGAGGACGATCACCATGCGTGCAGCGCTACCGTCTGCCTGGCTTGCCGTCGTGCTCGCGCTGCTTGCCGGTTGCGGCTTTCAGTTGCGCGGCGCCTACACCTTGCCTTTCGAAAGCCTGTATCTGTCGATGCCGGAATATTCGGTGATCGGTGCCAGCCTGAAGCGGGCCATTCGTGCCTCGGGGTCGACGCGCCTGGCGTTGACCGCCAGCGACGCACAGGCCACCCTGTTGCCGGGCGCCGAGTATCGTGACCGGGTGATCCTCTCGCTCTCGGGCACCGGCCGGATCAGTGAGCTACGCCTGCGCTATCTTTACAACTACCGGCTCACCGACGACAAGGGTCGAGATCTCGTGCCGCCGGCGACCATCGAACTGGTCCGCGATCTGACCTACGATGATTCCAACGTGCTCGCCAAGCAACAGGAGGAAACCCTGCTCTGGCGGGACATGGAGAACGACCTCGTGCAGCAGTTGATGCGCCGGCTGGCAGCCGCCAGGCCGGTGTATGCCCCCCCCCCGGAAGAAACTCGCCGGTAATGCAGCTCAAGGCGGAACAACTCGCCGCTCATCTCGAACGCGGGCTGCAGCCGGTGTACCTGGTGTATGGCGACGAACCCCTGCTGGTCATCGAAGCGGCCGACGCCATTCGTGCTGCGGCGCGCCGGCAAGGCTTCGACGAGCGCAAAGTGCTCACCGCGATCGCCGGTTTCGACTGGAACGGCCTGTATCACGCCGCCGGCAGCCTGTCGCTCTTCGGTGGTCGTACGCTCATCGATCTGCGTATTCCGACCGGCAAACCGGGACGCGAAGGCGGTGCCGCGCTGCAGGAGTATTGCGCGCGTCCTTCACCCGATTCGCTGTTGCTGGTGAGCATGATCGGTGTCGACTGGCGAGAGGAAAAATCCGCGTGGATGAGTGTCCTGGCCACCGCCGGCGTGGTGGTCAAGTTGCCGACGCCGGGCCTGGGCGAACTGCCGGCCTGGCTTGCCGGCCGTCTGCGCCGCCAGAAGCAGAGCGCGTCCGCCGAGGGTTTGCGCTTCATCGCCGAGCGCGTCGAAGGCAATCTCCTGGCGGCACACCAGGAGATACTGAAGCTGGGTGTACTGTACCCCGATGGTGAACTGAGTCCGCAGCAGATTCGCGACGCCGTCCTCAACGTCGCCCGTTACGACCTCGACGGCCTGCGCGAAGCGCTGCTCGTCGGTGATGTCGCACGACTGGTGCGCACCATTGACGGACTGCAGCAGGAAGGGGAGGCGCCACTGCTGATCCTCTGGGCGATGGCCGAGGAAGTGCGGGCGCTGGCCCAGATCAGCACCGGGCTGGCCAGGCAACAGCCGCTCGATGCCTTGCTGCGCGACGCGCGTATCTGGGGGGCACGGCAGACGCTGATCAGGCAGGCATTGAAGCGGCTCGACAGGGCGCGGGTCGAACTGGCGCTGGCGCATGCTGCGCGCATCGACCGAATGATCAAGGGGCTGGCCAGCGGTGACGTATGGGACGAGTTCCGGCAACTGGGTCTTCGCCTGGCCGCCGTCTGAAGCCCGTGCCTGCGCGCCGGGTCAGGCGCTGTTGCCCTTTTCCTCGTCACCGGGGGCGACGTCAGGTGCCAGGTGTTCCCAGACGCACTGTTCGGTTTCGGCGCGTACGTCGTTGAGGCCATGGCTGCATTTGGTCTGCACCAGGCACTCACCCGCGCAATCCTCGGCGACCACCACCACGCGAAGTTCGGGATCGACCGTTCGTTCACCGTCCCAGTAGCTGCAGGTTGCGCAGACTTTCACTTCGGCGGGCAGAATCAGTTTTTTCTTCATGGTCGGTGGCGGCGGAAAATTGCGATAAGCCTCAGAGTGTATTCCTTTCCGGGGGTTCCGTTGACGCTTGCGCACCGTCGATGGCTATAATCGCACTGTCGGTAATACAGGGAACCTCATGAACATCGAGCAGTACATGCAGCGCGTCGGCAGGCAGGCCCGCGAAGCCTCGCGGCAGATGGCCCGCGCCGACAGCCAGGAGAAGAACGCTGCGCTGCGGGCCATCGCCGCGGCCATCCGGCGGGAGTGTGACACCCTGGTCGCCGCCAATCGGGAGGATCTGGCGGCGGCCCATGCGGCCGGTCTGGAGCCGGCGCTGCTCGACCGCCTGACGCTTTCGGCGCAGGGTGTTGCGGCGATGGCCGAGGGCGTCGAGCAGGTCGCGGCGCTGCCCGATCCGGTGGGTGAGATCAGTGACCTGAAGTTCCGACCGAGTGGCATTCAGGTGGGCAGGATGCGCGTGCCGCTGGGCGTCATCGGGATCATCTACGAGGCGCGTCCGAACGTCACCGCCGACGCCGCGGCCCTGTGCCTGAAGTCGGGCAATGCGTCGATTCTGCGCGGCGGCTCGGAAGCGATTCGCTGCAACCAGGCCATTGCCGCACTGGTACAGGAAGGACTGGCCAGCGCCGGGCTGCCGGCGACCGCCGTGCAGGTGATCGAAACCACCGACCGCGGCGCGGTCGGCCACCTGATCAGGATGCGCGAGTTTGTCGATGTGATCGTTCCGCGCGGCGGCAAGGGACTGATCTCGCGCCTGCTCGCCGAGGCGCGCGTGCCGATGATCCAGCACCTCGACGGCAACTGTCATGTTTACCTCGATGATGATGCCGACCCTGAAAAAGCGCTGCAGATCGTCGAGAACGCCAAGACCCAGCGTTATGGCACCTGCAATACCGCCGAGTCGCTGTTGCTCGCGCGCACCGTGGTGCCTCGCCTGTTGCCGGTGATCGCGGCCATGCTGACCCGGAAGGGCGTCGAGATTCGCGGCTGTCCGGAAACCCTGGACCGTGTCAGGGAGGCGCGGCCGGCCAGCGAGGAAGACTACGCCAGCGAATTTCTGGCGCCGATCATTTCGGTCAAGGTGGTGGACGGGCTCGGCGAGGCGATCGAGCACATCAACGCCTACGGTTCGCACCATACGGACGCCATCGTCACCGAAAACTATACTTCGGCGATGCGCTTTTTGCGCGAAGTCGATTCGGCGTCGGTGATGGTCAACGCCTCGACGCGCTTCGCTGATGGTTTCGAGTACGGACTCGGTGCCGAAATCGGCATTTCGACCGACAAGATTCACGCGCGTGGCCCGGTCGGTCTTGAAGGGCTGACCAGCCAGAAATGGATCGTTCTCGGCAACGGCGAGGTCCGTGCCTAGCCGCAGTCGATCGGTCGGCAGCGCCGGCCGACCGTAGCGCTGCAGTGGCAGGCGGAGGCCACTGCAGGTTTGCCCAGACCCGCCGAAGCAGGCACACCCCTAAAGGAGACTCGATGAAACATCTGTTGCTGGCGGTCGCTGCCGCCGTGTCGTTCCATCTCGCGGCTGCCGTCGAAGTCGGCGGCGTCAAGTTCGACGACAAGACCCGCGTGGGTTCCGGCGAATTGCTGGTCAACGGTGCCGGGGTACGCAAGAAGGCTGTCTTCAAGGTCTATGCGATGGCGCTTTACCTGCCGGAGAAACGCACTGACGCCGAGGCCGTGCTGGCGGCCAGGGGCGCCAAGCGGATTTCACTCAGCCTGCTGCGCGACCTCTCGCCGCAGCAGTTCGTCGAGGCGCTGCAGGAAGGCATGACCAGCAATCATTCGGAAGCTGAAATGGCCGGCCTGAAGGAGCGTCTGAAGCAGTTTTCCGACAGCATGCTGGCCGCCGGCGAACCCAAGACCGGTACCGTCGTGCTCATCGACTGGCTGCCGGAGAACGGCACCCGGCTGACGGTCAACGGGCAGGTCAAAGGCAAGGATATCGCCGGCGAGGATTTCTACAAGGCGCTGCTGAAAATCTGGCTCGGCAACAAGCCGGTGCAGGATGATCTGAAGCAGGCGCTGCTCGGCAAGGCCTCCTGACGAGCGGTGCCGCAAAGCGCGCAGCGATGAGCCCGCCCGCCGAGCCGCCATACCAGGTGGTGATCAGTGCCGCCGGATTCAGCCTCGGCGTCTGCTGCGACGAGGAGCAGATCCACGGCATTGCCTTCCTCCTGCCACGGCCGGCGGTCGCTGCGCGCAACGCGCTCGCCGCCGAAGCCGCGAGTCAGCTGGCGGCCTACCTCGCCGACGCTGAATTCGTCCCGGTCTTGCCCCTGCGCCCCGCCGGAACTCCCTTTCAACGCGGCGTCTGGCAGCACATCGCGGCGATTCCGACGCACCAGACGCGCACTTATGGAGAACTCGCCAGGGCGCTGCACAACGCGCCACGGGCAGTCGGCCAGGCGTGCGGTGCGAACCCCTTTCCGGTGATCGTACCCTGCCATCGCGTCGTGGCGACTGGCGGCCTCGGAGGCTTTGCCGGACAAAGGGCGGGTTTTCTGCTCGACGTGAAGCGCTGGTTGCTGGCGCATGAAGGCTGTTGAGATCGATCCGGCTGATCTCGCCGAGATCGATGCCTTCTGCGACACGCTGTGGCTCGAGGACGGGCTGGCCAAGGCGTCTCTGGACAGTTATCGCAGCGATCTGATGCAGCTCGCGACCTGGCTCGCGGAGCAGCAGCTGGGCAGCCTGTGCAGCATCGATGAAGCAATATTGCTGCGCTTCGTGGCCATGCTCTCGCAAACGCTGCGCGCCTCCTCGCAGGCTCGGCATGTGTCGACACTGCGCCGTTTCTATCGGCAGCAGTTGGCGCGCGGCCGCAGGAGCAACGATCCTACGCTGCAGGTTGCCATGCCGGTGAAACCTTCGCGCCTGCCGAAAGTGATTTCCGAAGGACAGGTGGAACGTCTGCTTGCTGCACCCCAGGTCGAGACGACACTCGGGCAGCGCGATCGGGCGATGCTGGAAACGCTCTATGCGACCGGATTGCGCGTCAGCGAACTGGTGGGACTCAAATTGCACGAACTCAATCTCGACATGGGCGTCGTGCGGGTCTTCGGCAAGGGCGGCAAGGAGCGGCTGGTACCGCTCGGCGAAGAGGCGCGTGACTGGCTGTGCCGCTATCTGGGCGACGCCCGGCTGGCGTTGCTCGAAGGGCGGCAGAGCGACGACCTGTTCGTCACCGCGCGTGGCGCGGCGATGACCCGGCAGGCGTTCTGGCTACTGATCAAGCGCTACGCGCTGCCAGCCGGGATCGATCCGTCGCGCCTGTCGCCGCATGTGCTGCGGCATGCCTTTGCAACGCACCTGCTCAATCATGGCGCGGATCTGCGCGTCGTGCAGATGCTGCTGGGTCATTCGGACATTTCGACGACGCAGATCTACACGCATGTCGCGCGTGAGCGCCTCAAACTTCTGCATGCCCAACACCACCCGCGCGGATGACGTTCGACGGCCGCCGGCACGCTTCCGGTTTCAGCGGTTGAGATAGTGCAACACGCCCGCTGCAGGGGCGTGGTCTTGCCGTTCCGCCCTTCGCCCTGACGGCAGTTCGTTCTGCGCGCGCTCGATTTCGAGCCGCGTGATGCTGCCGAAATCGAGCGTCAGCCGGCTCCATTCGCCAACCGGCAACCCCAGCCAGTGCCCGAGCACGGCGCGTATCACACCGGCGTGCGTGACCAGTGCGCAACGTGGTCCGCGCAGGCTCCGCACGCAGTCGACGGCGCGTGTCTGCAGCATCGCCGCCGATTCGCCTCCCGGCGGGACGAAATGCAGGACATCGGCCGCCCAGGCGTCGAGCAGCCGGCGGTCGACCTGATCCCAGGGCCGGCCTTCCCATGCGCCGAAATCGATTTCGAGCAGTCGCCGATCGAAGCGTGGCCGTCGCTGCAAGGCCTCGGCGAGGCCGCGCGTGCGCCGTGAGGGACTGGCGACCACCGGTGTGCCGGCGGGCAGTAGCCCACGCAGGCGCTCGGCGAGGGGCTGCGGGTCGGCCGCCTCGACATCGAGTTGACCATAACAGATGCCGGCTGCCAGCAGCGGGCGGGGGTGCCGGATCAGGAAAAGCTGCACAGCAGTCCGCAGTAAAAGGCGACTTCCGAGAGTTGCTGCGTGGCACCGAGACAATCGCCGGTATAGCCGCCGATCTGCCGGTGAAACATCCGCGCCAGCCACAAGGTGGCCAGGGCGGCCAGAGTGAGGCCACACAGCGCCTCTGGCAGGGGGAGCAGCAACAGCGGCAGCAACGCCGTGCCGCCGGCAAAGATCAATTCGCCGCCGCCGATGCGTGTGGCCAGGGGTTTCGCCTTGCCCTCGTCGCGCACGTAGTCGAGGATGCGCAGCAGGGTTGCCGCCGCGAAGCGGGAAACGGCGTGCCCGGCCAGCAGCGCCGCCGGAATGGCCAGCGGATCGACCTCGACCAGGGCGCAGAATTTGGTGAGCAGCAGCATCACCAGCGCCATGGCGCCGAAGCTGCCGATGCGCGAATCCTTCATGATTGCCAGGATCTGCGCCTTCTCCCAACCGCCACCGAAGCCGTCGACCATGTCGCTCCAGCCGTCCTCGTGAAAGCCGCCGGTCAGGTAGAGCGTGCTGGCCATCGACGCCAGCACCGCCAGCGTCGTCGGCCAGAGGGTCGAAGTCACGCTGAAGATCGACGCCGCGATCGCACCGACCAGCAGGCCAACCGCTGGAAAATAGCGGGTGGCCCGCTCCAGCGCCTCGCTGCTGTGCCCGACCCAGGCGGGCACCGGCAAGCGTGTGAAAAAGCGCAACGCGCCAAAGAAATACTCGAGTTCGCGCTTGAGCATGCCACCTCCCTCTGGGTGAACGACGGCCGATGCTGGCAGGATGGCCGGTGCCGTGCTCAGGCTTCCTTGGGGTCTTCCCCCTCGTCGGAGGAGGACACCTCGT
This sequence comes from Pseudomonadota bacterium, assembly GCA_029780075.1. Taxonomy (GTDB): domain Bacteria; phylum Pseudomonadota; class Gammaproteobacteria; order Burkholderiales; family Rhodocyclaceae; genus Accumulibacter. Next base: position 5,503 of record JAKOZI010000176.1, on the reverse strand, counting down.
CACGTCCGTGCCACTGGCGAATCGCCTGACGCATCGTCGGGTAGGCGCGCTGCCGCAGCGACTCGTCGGGGTGGCCGGTGTTTTCGAGCCAGCGTTCGAACTCGATCTGTCGTCCGGCCAGCGACAAGGTAATCTGGCGTGCGGCGAGTTCGCGGTCCAGCCGTTCGAGCGTGTCGATGCCGGTGATGTCCAGATGGGTCATCGGGATCAGGTCGATCACCACGCTTTCCACCGGAGCGCTCTGGCGGGCAATCGCATGCTGGACTTCGCTGCGGAAATGGTTGGCGTTGAAGAACACCAGCGGACCGCAGAAGCGCAGCAGCAGCAGGCCATCGATGGTCGCCGCATCAGGAAACAACTGGTGGTTGTAGAGGCCGGCCCGGCCGGGGACATTGACCAGTTCCTCGCAGACCGGGCGCGCCACCCGGCGGATGAACATCAACAGGGCCAGCGTGACCGCCAGCATGATCGCCTTGATCGAGCCGAAGGCGAGTACGCCGAACATGGTGATCGCGCCGAGTACCAGGGCAGCGCGCTCGATCTGGTGATAGCGCCTGAAAACCTGCATGTCGAGCAGCGACCACGACGCGAAGAGCAGCACCACGCCGAGCGCGGCAATCGGCAACCAGGCCAGTGAGCCGGTTCCGAGCAGCAGCAGCAGGGAAATGGCCGCCGCGGCGACGATGCTGACCATCTGGGTGCGTCCGCCGTTGGCGTCATTCACCGCCGTGCGCGAATCAGCGCCGGTGACGGCGAAACCCTGCGACAGCGCCGAGGCAATGTTGGCCATGCCGAAAGCGGCAAATTCACGGTCGACGTCGAGGTCGTAGCCGTTGCGTTCGGCGAAACTGCGCGCGGTGAGCATGCCGCTGGTAAATAGCACCAGCGCCAGTCCGGCCGCCGATCCGGCGAGATCGCCGATTTCGTGGAACGGCAGATCCGGCCACTCGAGGTCCGGCAGCCCACTGGCGACCGGCCCGATCAGGGCCACCCCCATCTGGTCCAGGCGCAGCAGATAAGCGGCCAGACCGGCGATGACCATGGTCACCAGCGAGGCCGGCACGCGCTTCGAGATTCGCGGCATCACCAGCATCACCACGACGCTGCCGATCGACAGCAGGACCGTCGGCCAGTGCGCCTTCAGGATCAGATCGGGAATTTCCAGCACCTGGCGAAAGAAGCGGGTCGCTTCTGGCTTGCTGCCGAGGACCTTGCCGACCTGGCCAATCATGATCGAGATCGACACACCGTTGAGCAGGCCGACCAGGATCGGTCTGGCCAGGAAGTCGGCCAGACCACCGAGACGCAGGAAACTCGCGGCGACGCAGAAAATCCCGGTCAGCAGCGTCAGGGCGATGGTGAACGAGAGGTACAGGCCGCTGTTGCCCGCGGCCAGAGGCGTGACCACGGCGGCGATCATCGCGCAGGTGGCGGCGTCGGGGCCGATGATCAGTTGCCGCGAGGTGCCGGCGAGCGCGTACACGATCATCGGCAGGATCGACGCGTACAGGCCTGTCGACGGACTGAAGCCTGCCAGTTGCGCGTAGGCGATGGCCACCGGGATGGCCACCGCCGCCACCGAGAGGCCAGCTTTCAGGTCGTGCGGCCAGTCCGCTGCGCGATAGGTGAGCAGGGGCTGCAGTCCGGGCAGTACGCGATTCAGATGGGCAAGGGCTGGCATGCGGGATCCTTGATGGGGCGTCGGGTGCGCGTCGGAGCGTCTGGCCCCGATGCGCAGGCGATTGTACTGGAAAGCCGGTGCGTGGCGAATCAGGCGGCGGGCACTTGCCGCGGGCAGTTATCCCGGATGCACGGCGGTTGACGGATCGCGCAGGCCTCGGCATGCTCTCCCTCCCGGCAGTAAAATCGTGACAACAAATCGTGCCCCGAATCGCGCCCGCGTCTGCCGCCGGTGCTGGCTGTGGGCTGGTGGTGCGCACAATGCAGGAGATACACGAAGATGTTTGGTCTGCGCGACGGGTCTGGAGGGCATCATTGGCGAAACCTGGTGGTCGCCATCGGGCTGTTGGCTACCTGCGGCTGCGATCGGCGAGCGGACCCGCAACCCGCGACCACGGCACCGGAGGGCATTCGAACCTTCACCGGCTCCTGGTCCGCCACCGGCACCCGCCAGACGCTGTCCCTCGCGCCGGGACAGCAGGCGGCGGTCTTCAAGGTCGGTGGCTCGCTGTTGCTCAGTGGGGAACAGCGGCCGCATCTCGGCTTCCGGGCCGAGGTCATCGGTTTCTCGGACACTCTGAGCGGTGTGCAGGCACGCAGTGTGTGGACCGACGAGCAGGGCGACAAGGTGTTCAGCGAGTTGCGCGGCGCCGAGATGGGCCCCGGCAAGCCGATTACCGGCAGGTTTAGCGGTGGCACGGGTCGCTATGCCGGGGTGAGTGGGGAATATACATTCAGTTGGCAGTACCTGACCAACAACGAAGAGGGTGAAGTGAGCGGCCGCGTCGTCGGTCTCAGCGGCTGGGCACGGCTGGGCTCGCCACTGCCGACCACGACAGGAGGGGCGCAATGAATGCACCGGCATCCGGGTTCCGGGACACTGCCAAGACGCTGGCGGTGTTTGCCTTGGCCATCGGCATCTGGTTCTCGCCGATTCCGGAGGGGCTGACCCGGGAGGCCTGGCACCTGTTTGCCATTTTTGCGGCGGCGATCTTCGCGGTGATTGTCAATGCGCTGCCGCTGCTGACCTCGGCACTGCTCGCCGGTGCGGTCGCGGTGCTCAGCGAAACGCTGGATCCGGCCAAGGTCTTCGGCGGCTTTGCCAACCCCAGCGTGCTCCTGGTCGTGGTTGCCTTTCTGGTCGCGCAGGCGGTGGTCAAGTGCGGCCTGGGCAGGCGGATCAGTCTGCGCGTCGTCACCGTCTTCGGAAAATCGACGCTTGGTCTGGCGTACAGCATTTTCATTACCGATGCCCTGATCGCCCCGGGGTTCCCGAGCAACACCGCGCGCGGTGGCGTGCTCTACCCGATCATCCTGGCGCTCGCCCAGAGCAGCGGCTCGTTGCCGGAAGACGAGAGCAAGCGCCGTCTTGGCGGCTACCTGATGTTTTGCGGCATGGCCAGCATCAGCGTCTCGTCGGCACTGTGGCTGACCGCCACCTCGGCCAACCCGATCGGCGTTTCGCTGGCCGCAGAGAAGGGCCTGCAAGTGAGTTTTGGCTCCTGGCTGCTCGTCGCTTCGGTGCCGGCACTGGTCGCCATCGGTCTGCTCCCGCTGTTGCTTTATCGTCTTTTTCCGCCGGGGGTGACCGATACCCCCGACGCGCCACAAGCGGCGCGCGCGGCGCTGCGCGAGATGGGCGCGCTGTCGCGTGACGAGTGGATCACGGCTGTGGTCTTCGCAGTCATGGTCTGCGCCTGGATTCTCGCCGGTACCTTCAACCTCAGCCTCACGGCCGTGGCCATCGCCGGCCTCGGCACGCTGCTGGCGACCAGGGTTCTGACCCTCGACGACATCTACCTGCAGGGCGGCACGCTGGCAACCTTTCTCTGGCTGGCGGTGCTTTTTGCGCTGAGCGGGCAACTCAACGAAATGGGCTTCATGAGCTATGTCGGCGAACGGCTGGCGCTGATGCTCGGTGGCCTCGACTGGCCGGTCGCTTATGTCGTGCTGCTGCTGCTCTACGTGCTGATGCACTACATGTTCGTCAGCCAGTCGGCGCAGGTGCTGGCCCTGTTCGGGGTGTTCCTCGATGTCGGGGTCCAGGCCGGCGTGCCCATACCCCTGATGGGCTTTGCGCTACTCTTCGCCAGCAGCTACTTCTCCACGCTGACGCCGCAGGGCGGCAGCCAGAATGTCATCTTCGTGGCCAGCGGCTACCTCACCCAGGGAGAGTTGTACCGGCTCGGACTACTGACGACGGCCTTTTGTGCACTGGTGTTTCTGGTCATCGGCACGCCGTGGGTGCTTTGGGTGGGCTGATCGCGGTGTGCCGCATGCTGTCGACGGGATCGGGATTTTGTCCATGGTCGCGCGGGGAGCATGGCGGTTCAGGCAGCCGCCGCGCGTACTGCCTGGGTTTCTGATGAAGCTGCCAGCCTGGAGCACGGACCGAAGGGAGAGGTCATGAGCGGTGCTACGGATCCCTTGAGCATGACGCGTGGCGAGCCGGCACTGGAGTCGCTGCTGCAGGGTCTGCTCGCGGCGCAGAAATACGCGGTACTGGCGACCGAGAGCGGCGGGCAGCCGTACACCAGCCTGATGGCATTTTCGGTCAGCGAGGACTTGTGCGACCTGATTTTGCTCACCGAGCGCGCGACGCACAAGTATGCGAATCTGATGGCCAATCGGCGGGTGGCGGTGTTCATCGACAACCGCGAGAACGTCGGCGCCGATACCCTTGATGCGGTGGCGATCACCGCCCTGGGCGAAGCGGAAGAGGTCGCCGGCGACGACTGCGCGCGCCTGCGCGAAGCCTACCTGACACGCCACCCCTACCTTGCGGGATTCGCGACTTCGCCGTCATGCGCCGTCATGCGCGTCAGGGTCAGGTCCTACATCGTCGTCAGGGATTTCCAGGAGGTGCAGGAGTGGCGCATGCGCTGATGATTCCGAGAAGATGCGGTGGCCAGCTGCGGTTGCGGCGGCAGCAGATCTGATGGACGGGCGCTGTACACCAGAGCTGCTGATTTTCGATTGCGACGGTGTGCTGGTCGATAGCGAACCGATCGCCAGCCGCGTTCTCGCCGAAGCCTTGACCGAAATCGGTTTTCCGATGACCGCGCAACAGGCGATCGACCGTTATACCGGGCTCAGCTTGTCCACGGTCCTGGCGCTGGTGGCAGCGGATCTGGGCCGGGACTTGCCGGCGGACTTCGCCGTCCGCCTTGGCGAGCGTGATCGTGCAGCTTTCCTTGCCGAGTTGCGCCCAGTCGCCGGGGTGGTGGATGTGCTGCGCAGCTTGCCCTGGCCCAGATGCGTGGCCTCTTCCGGGAGCCTCGACAAGATTCGCTGCAACCTTGGGCTGACCGGTTTGCTGGCGTTCTTCGAGCCGTACCTGTTCAGTTCCGGGATGGTGCCGCGCGGCAAACCTGCCCCGGATTTGTTCCTCCTGGCGGCCGACCGCATGGGCGCACCGCCGGCGCGTTGCCTGGTCATCGAAGACAGTGAGGCCGGGGTTCAGGCCGCACGCGCGGCGGGTATGCGTGTGCTCGGTTTTTGTGGCGGCGGCCACACCCGTCCGGGAACTGCCGACAAGTTGCTTGCCGCCGGCGCCGGGGCGGTGTTCAGCCACATGCTGGCGTTGCCGGCTCTGCTCGCCGAGCAGGGCGCGAGCGGTTGCGGATTTCCGTCGGGTCGACCCGCGGGTCGACGGCGACCGCCGAGGTTCAGCGATTGGTGGTATCGCCGCTTGTTTGACGCGTCTCGGGGGCGCGCTGCCGGGATACCAGCGGCAGCGACGCCTGGCCGGGAACGGTCGGCGACGGGGCAACTGTTGGCAGGACGAGATCGAAGACGGTGCCCTGGCCGGGTTGGCTACGCA